>JAEWCE010000020.1 GCA_023390785.1 Pseudomonadota bacterium | reverse complement strand
ACCTGCTTAAGTTCGACGATCGCAAGTCCGACGAGAAGCGCGCCTTCTTCTCCCGTGATGACCGCCTCCGCACCGAGGAGCGCGACGCCGCCGTCCTCGCCGGCAAATATCCACCTGACGGCGCCGACATCGAAAGCGTCAGCGAATACCGCCTCGCCAGCCTGATGCAATACCCGCACTACTGAGCGCGCGGACGGGGAGGGCTACCCGACCCGCCGCACCGCTTCCGCGGCCCCGACCTCGCGCAGCAGCCCGACCTTCTCCTCCAGCGCCTGCCGCAGCCCGGCATGCGCCGCCAACTCGCGCGGAAACACCCGCTCGATCGCGAGATACCCCGCGACCAGCCGCCCGGGGTCGATCGCCGCGAACTCCTTCGCCATCGGGTCCTGCACCACGATCGGCTTGCCCTCGAGGTCCACGCCCCGCGCATAGATCATCCATGCCGCTACCGCCAGCGCCAGCCGCTCGATCGGCGCCCCGGCGGCGAGCCGGTCGGCGATGGTCCCCAGCAGCCGCTGCGGCAGCTTCTGGCTGCCGTCCATGGCGATCTGGTAGGTGCGGTGCTTCATCGCCGTATTGGAATAGCGCTCCAGCAACCTGCCGGCATACGCGTCGGTCTGCGCCGCGGGCATCCCCAGCGTCGGTGCGATCTCCTCGGTGAGCTCGTTGCCAACGAAACGCCGGAAGTCCGGATTGGCGATCACCTCGGCGATGAACTCGTAGCCGCTGAGGTAGCCCAGATACGCCATCGACGAATGCGTGCCATTGAGCATCCTGAGCTTCATGCGCTCATACGGCGCCACGTCGCTGGTCCATTCGGCGCCGCCCAGCTCGAGCGGCGGCCGCGTCCCGGCCACGAATTTGTCCTCGACCACCCATTGCAGGAACGGCTCGCCCATCACCGGCCAGGCATCCTCGAGCCCGATCAGCGTCGCCACTTCGGCGCGGTCGGCATCGGTCGTCGCCGGCACGATGCGGTCGATCATCGTTCCGGGGAACGCCACATGCGCGCGCACCCAGCGCCCGAGTGCCGCATCAAACGCCTCGGCGAATTCCGTGAACACCCGGCCCGCCACCTGTCCGTTGTGCGGAAGGTTGTCGCAGCTCAGCACCGTGAACGGTGCAAGCCCCGCCTCCATCCGCCGCCGCAGCGCTTCGGCGATGATCCCCGCGGCGGTCGCCGGGTGGCGCGGATCGGCGAGGTCGGCGACGATATCGGGATGCGCCACGTCCAGGCCACCGGTCGCGGCGTTGTAGCAATAGCCCTTCTCGGTCACCGTCAGCGACACCACGCGCGTCATCGGATCGGCCATGCGGGCGAGCAGCGCCTCCTTCTCGTGCGGTGCATCCAGCACCCCGAGCACCGAGCCGACCACCCGCGGTGCCCGCCGCTCGCCGTCCTTGATCAGGAGCGTATAGAGCCCGTCCTGCGGCGCCAGCGCGTCCTTGGTGTCCGGCCGCCTGAGGCTCGCGCCGACGATGCCCCAGCCCGGCTCGCGCGCCAGCAGGTCGTCGATCACCACCGCCTGGTGCGCCCGATGGAAGGCGCCGATGCCCAGGTGCACGATCCCCGGCGTCACCATGCCCCGATCATAGGCGGGAATGGCGACTCCGGCCGCGACCCGGCCCAACGTTGCGTTGGAAAGCCTCACAGTCCGTACGCCTCCTTGGGCAGCCGATAGGCGAGGTCGTGCGCCACCTCGTGCGCCTCGTCCTCGCGCAGCCGGTGCTCGGCCACCAGCCGCGCCAAATAGGCGCAGTCGATGCGCCGCGCTACATCATGCCGCGCCGGGATCGAGGGGAACGCCCGCGTGTCGTCGTTGAAGCCCACGGTGTTGTAGAAGCCCGCTGTCTCGGTCGCCAGCTCGCGGAAGCGCAGCATGCCCTCGGGGCTGTCGAAGAACCACCAGGGAGGCCCGAGCCGCAGCGCCGGATAGACGCCGGCCAGCGGCGCCAGCTCGCGCGCGTAGCTCGATTCATCCAGCGTGAAGAGGATGATGCGCAGCGACTTTTGCATCCCGAAGCGGTCGAGCAGCGGCTTCAGCGCCGCCACATAGTCGGTGCGCCGCGGGATGTCGAAGCCCTTGTCGGCCCCGAACGCGGCAAACATCGCCGGCGAGTGGTTGCGCCACGCGCCCGGATGGATCTGCAGCACCAGACCGTCGTCGACGCTCATCCGCGCCATCTCGGTCAGCATCTGCGCCCGGAACAGCTCCTTCTGCCCGGCATCGGCCTTACCGCGGCGCACCGTGTCGAACAGCGCCGCCGCTTCGCTTGCCGGCAAATCGGCGGTCAGTGCACTCGGATGTCCGTGGTCGCTCGCGGTTGCCCCCATGCTCTTGAAGAAGGCACGGCGCTTGACATGGGTCTCGAGATAGCCCCGCCAGGTTCCCGTGTCGCAGCCGCTGAGCTCGCCGAGCCTGTCGAGATCGGTGTGGAACGTTGCTTTATCCGGATCGACCACCGTATCGGGCCGATAGGTCGGCACCACGCGGCCCGACCAGCCGGACTCGCGGATCATCTTGTGCCACCCCAACTCGTCCACGGCGCTGTCGGTGGTCGCGATCACCTCGAGATTGAACCGCTCGAACAGCGCCCGCGGCAGATACTCCGGCGTCGTCAGCGCCGCCGCGATCGTGTCGTAGAGGCGGTCGGCGCTCTGCGGGGTCAGCGGCTCGTCGATGCCGAACAGATCCTGGAACGTGGTGTCGAGCCAGCTGCGCGTCGGCGTCCCGCGGAACAGGTAATAATGCTGGGCGAATGTCCGCCAGATCGTCCGTCCGTCGGTTTCCACCGCGCCGCCGTCGCGCCGCGGCACCCCCAGCGACTCCAGCGTCACCCCCTGGCTCACCAGCATGCGCGTCACGTAGTGGTCCGGCACCACCAGCAATTGCGCCGGGTCTGGGAAGGGCAGGTTCTCGGCATACCAGCGCGGCTCGGTATGCCCGTGCGGGCTGATCAGCGGCAGTTTGCGGATGCCGGCGAACAGCCGCCGGGCGATCTCGCGCGTACTGGGGTCGGACGGAAACAGGCGGTCGTCGTTGAGCATCGCAAAGCCACTGGATCAAGGGTCTGCACACTAGTATGCAAGCGGCCTCGCCGGTCAAGCCGCCGAACGGCCGGCGCGACCGCACCTTGCTGCCGCCGCGGCTTCAGCGCCCCGTTCCCCTTGCGGGGGAGGGCCTGGGGTGGGGGCCCCAACCACCCGCTCCAAAACCCTTCCGCCCTACTCCTCGTCGGCAAAGCCGCGGGCCACCGGCGCCTTCGCCAGCCCGAGCGTCTCGAGCTGCCGCGCGATCCTCAGCCCATTGTCCTCGCGCCAGGGCGCCGTGACGATCTGCACGCCCAGCGGCAGCGATTTGCCCTCGATGGCGATGGGCGCCGCCACCACCGGCAGGCCGACGAACGAGAACGGCTGCGTGAACATCCCCAGGTTTGGCCGGATCGGCATCTCGATCCCGCCGAATAGCGCCGTCTTCTGCCCGAGCTTTGGCGCCCGCATCGGCGTCGAGGGCAGCAGGATTGCATCGACACCGTTGAACAATTCGAGCATTTGGTCGCGGAACCAGCGGCGGAACTTCTGCGCCCGCTCCACCCAGCCGGCCGGCAGCAGCGCCCCGGCCAGCAGCCGGTCGCGCACCTCCGGATCGAAATCGCCGATGCGCGTCCTCAGCCGGCCGGCGTGCAGGGCCGCCCCCTGGCTCATGGTGATCAGGTAGGCCGCCGCCCGCGCCGCCTGTACCTCGGGGATGTTGATGCGCCGGCCGATCTCCAGCCGCTTGCCGACGGTCTCCATCATCTCGCGCGCCTCGCCCTCGCCGCCCAGATAACCGTCGGCGATCGCCAGCCGCAGCCCCGCGGCGCCGCGCGCCAGCCGCCCCCCCACCGCCTCCAGCGGCCGCCGCACCAGGGCGGGATCGTCACCGTCGAAGCCCTGCAGCGCATCGTAGGCCAGCGCCAGATCCTCCACCGAGCGTGCCAGCGGCCCCACATGGTCGAGATCGGCGACGAACGGGAAGGTGCCGGTCCGGCTCAGCCGCCCGAAGGTCGGTTTCAGCCCGAACAGCCCGCACAGCGATGCCGGCACCCGGATCGAGCCATTGGTGTCCGAGCCGAGGCTCAGCGGCACCATGCCGGCCGCCACCGCCGCCGCCGGTCCCGCCGACGAGCCGCCGGTCATGTGGTCGAGCCCATGCGGATTGTGCACGGGCCCGTCATGAGCGTTCTCGCCCGTGAAGCCGTAGGCGTATTCGTCCATGTTGAGCGCACCGACGCACACCGCGCCTGCCGCTTCCAGCCGGCTCACCAGCACGGCATCGGCAAATGCCGGCGCATTGCTGCGGTTGATCTTGCTGCCGGCCCGCGTCACCACCCCCTTGAGGTCGAACAGGTTCTTGACCGCGAATGGCACCCCCGCGAGCGGCAGGCCCTTGCCGGCTTTGACCTCGGCATCGACCCGCTCGGCCTGCTCCATTGCCCGCGCCGAGGCAACATCGGTGAACGCGCCCACCCGGCCATTGTTGGCCTCGATGCGCGCCAGCGCCGCAATCACCACCGCCCGCGCCGTGGTGGCGCCGCCGGTCACGGCCTTGGCGATCTCGGCAACCCCCGCGGTCGAATTCATGCGCGATAGACCGGGGCAGGGTCCGTCTCGTCCTTCAGCGGGGCTTTTTCGAGCAATGCCGCCAGCTTGCTCGCCGATTTGAGATGGCTTTTGACGCCGGCGCGGTGCTCGGGGGCGATCTCGAGCTTCACCACCGGCGCCATGGCGTCGATCCACTGGTCGAAATCGGGAAGTTTGCTCGGCATTTCGGCTCGTTTTGACGCAAAGACGAGGAACTTGCCGATGCTACCCGCCCAGCCGCGCCGAAAACAACCCTTGGGGCCGTCATCCCGCATAAAACGACGCCGCCCTGCCTCGGGGGAGGAGGCGGAGCGGCGTTTCAGGGTCAACAATCGTTCGGGGACACCACCAAAACGCGCGGGATCGGCCCGGGTTCCATCGCTGCTGCGAAATAATTCGCTTAACGCCCGGTCAACCATAGGCACCGGCAATCCGGCCCCCGGCGCCGTTGCGGAGACGCCGCTAAACCAAACTTAAGGCAACGCCGTGGACACTGCCGGCATGGACAGCCGGGGAACCCGCGGGGGCTGGGGCATCATGATCTTGGGCAGTGTCCGCAAGGCACTCGCAGCCGTTGTTCGGCCGACCAATCTCATTGGCGGCATCGCGCTGGTCGTCGTCATCGGCTCGGCCGTCTTTGCCGACATGCAGAACCGCACCCTGCAGGAGCAGCAGGTCCGCTCCATGGTCAGCCGCCAGGTGAGCGTGCTGCGCGCCCGCCTCGAGGGCAACATCAACGGCAACATGCAACTGGTCCGCGGTCTCGTCGGCACCATCGCCACCGAGCCCGACATGACGCAACAGCGTTTCGCGTCGCTGGCGGCCCAGCTGTTCGACGACAATTCGCAGCTTCGCGACATCGCCGGCGCGCCTGGCCTCAAGATTTCGCTGCTGTATCCCGTCAAGGGCAATGAGGCGCTGCTCGGCGTCGACTACAACAAGCTTGACGCGCAGAGCACCGCCATTTTCCGTGCCCGCGACAAGCGCGCCCTCATCCTTGCCGGCCCGGTCAACCTCGTCCAGGGCGGGACCGGCTTTGTCGGCCGCTTCCCTGTATTCACCACCGGTCCCGACGGGGCCCAGCGCTTCTGGGGCGTCATCTCCGCCGTCGTCGACGCCGATCTGCTCTATGCCTATAGCGGCCTGTTCGACCCCGAGCTCGGCCTCGACATCGCCCTGCGCGGCCCTGATGGCAGCGGCGCCGCCGGCGATGTGTTCTATGGCGACAGCGCCGTTCTCGGCGACAACCCGGTGGTAGCCGACATCGCACTGCCCGCCGGGTCCTGGCAGATCCTCGGCCGTCCGGCCAAGGGCTGGACGGCAGCGCTGCCGAGCCCGGTCGGCTTTCGTCTCGTCCTCGCGCTCGCCGTCGCGCTGGTCCTCATTCCGCTGTTTGTCGGGCGCCATCTGATCAACGAGCGGGCCCGCAACATCGCCACCCTGCGCCAGCGCGAGCAGCAGCTCGATGTGCTGTCGCGCCGGCTCGGCATCGCTCTCGAGACCTCCGAAGTCGGCGTCTGGGACTACAATGCCGACGCCGATCGCCTCATCTGGGACGACCGCATGAACGCGCTCTACGGGCTGCCGCAGGATGGCGGCGCGCGCACCGGAAGGCACTGGCTGAACGCCCTCCACCCCGATGACCAGGCGCAGGCCAAGGCCGAATTCGACGCCGCCATCCGTCTGCGCGGCCGCTACGTCTCGCAGTTTCGCGTTGTCCTCCCCGATGCGACCGTGCGCTACATCCGGGCCATCGGCAGCTGCTACCGCGACGTCGACGGCAGCGTGCGCATCGTCGGCTGCAACTGGGACGTCACCGACGACGTGGCCAACCAACAGGCGCTGGAGCGCGCCAAGGCCGAGGCCGAAGCCCGCAACGCCGAGCTGGTCGAGGCCACCGCGCGCATCGAGCACACCTCGCTGCATGATGCGCTCACCGGCCTGCCCAACCGCCGCTATCTCGACCGGCTGCTGAGCGAGCGGGCGGCCGCGGCCGGCGGCGACACCGGCATCGCCCTGCTCCACATCGACCTCGACCGCTTCAAGCAGATCAACGACACGCTCGGGCACGCCGCCGGCGACGCCATGCTGGTCCATGCCGCCGACGTGCTGCGCACCACCGTGCGCGACGACGATTTCGTGGCCCGTATCGGCGGCGACGAATTCGTGGTGGTGAGTCCGCTGCGCAACGGCCGCCGCGATCTCACCCGCCTTGCCTCGCGCATCATCGATAAGATGCGCCACCCCATGCCCTATATGGGCCACGAATGCCGCTGCGGCGTCTCGGTCGGCATCGCCTACCAGCGCGCCGGCAAGGTCGACGACAAGCGCCTCCTGATCGACGCCGACATCGCGCTCTATCGCGCCAAGGGCCGCGGCCGCAACCGCTACGAGTTCTTCACCGAGGCGCTGCAGGCCGAGATCGTCTCCACCAAGCAGATGGCCGACGACATTCTCAGCGGCATCGAGCAGGGCCAGTTCGTGGCCTGGTACCAGCCGCAATTCGACGCCCGCACGCATCAGGTGAGCGGCGTCGAGGCTCTGGCACGGTGGGAGCATCCGAGCCGGGGCGTCGTGCCGCCCGACCTGTTCATGCCCATCGCCGAAGACCTCAACGTCGTTGCCACCATCGACCGCATGATCCTCGAGCAGACCCTCGCCTGGATGGATGTCTGGCGCGCCCAGGGCCTCGTCGTGCCACGCGCCTCGGTCAACGTCTCGGCCCGCCGCCTGCGCGACGAGAACCTGATCAGGAGCCTGAAGAAGCTCGAGATCGAGCCGGGCACCATCAGCTTCGAGCTGGTCGAATCCATCTATCTCGACGAGAGCGACGACATTGTCGCCTTCAACATCGACCAGATCCGCGAACTCGGCATCGACATCGAGATCGACGACTTCGGCACCGGCTATGCCTCCATCGTCAGCCTGCTGCAACTCCGGCCCCGCCGCCTCAAGATCGACCGGCAATTGGTGATGCCGGTGGTCGAGTCCGGCAGCCAGCGCCAGCTCATCGCCTCCATCGTCGACATCGGCCACTCCCTCGGCATCGGAGTCGTCGCCGAAGGTGTCGAGACCGACGAGCACGCCCGCATCGTCACCGAGCTGCAGGCCGACGTGCTGCAGGGCTATGCCTTCGCCAAGCCTCTCAGCCCCGCCAGCCTCGAACGCTTCCTCGCCAACTGGCAGGACCGCAAGACCCGCGCGGCGTAACCCGTGTCGGCAGTCGGGCTCACCTCGCCCCTCCGGGGAGAGGTGGCGCGCTTGGCGAGCGGAGCGAGCCTGGCAAGCCGGTGAGGGGGCCATGCCGATCCTCCTCTACCCCACCGGCACCCAGACCACGTCCTCGATCCGCGGCGCGCCGGTCGCCAGCATCACCAGCCGGTCGAAACCCAGGGCCACCCCGCTCGCCTCCGGCATGATCGCCAGTGCCGCAAGGAACTCCTCGTCCAGCGGATAGCGTTCGCTATAAAGCCGCTGCTTCTCGTCCATCTCGGCGCTGAGATTGCGCCGCTGCGCCTCGGGGTCGATCAGCTCGCCGAAGCCGTTGCTGAGCTCGACGCCGCAGGCGTAGATCTCGAACCGCTCCGCCACCCGCGGATCGTCTGCCGTCGGCCGCGCCAGCGCCGCCTCGCACGCCGGATAGCGGTCGAGGATGGTGATCCGCCCCAGCCCCAGCTCCGGCTCGACCTTCTCCACCAGCACGCGCGTGAACAGATACGACCAGGTATGCTCCGCCGGCACCGCCAGCCCCACGCGCCGCATCGCCGCCGCCAGCGCCGCGGCATCGGGCCTGCCGTCCTCCCCGATCGTCGCCAGCAGGTCGATCCCGGCATGGCGCGCGAACGCCTCCGCCACGCTCAGGCGCTCCGCCGCCGCGAACGGGTCGGCCGTCCGCCCCTTGCTGCGCAGTGCCGTCGCGCCCGTCACCCGCGCCGCGATGCGGATCATCTCAAGGCAATCGTCCATGACTGCGGTATAGGGCTCGCCCACCCGGTACCATTCGAGCATGGTGAATTCGGGATGGTGGTTCGCCGTCCGCTCGCGGTTGCGCCACACATGGCCGAGGCTGGCGATGCGCTGTTCCCCTGCCGCCAGGAGTTTCTTCATCGAGAATTCCGGCGAGGTGTGGAGGTACCGCGTCTCGGCCCGCCCCGACTCGTCGAGCATCTGCGTCGAAAACGCGTGCAGGTGCGTCTCGTTGCCCGGCGAGCGCTGCAGCCCGGGCGGATCGACCAGCACGAAATCCTGCGCCGTCAGGTACGCCCGGATCTCCGCCTCGATCCGGTTGCGGGCCAGAAGGATCGGCCGCCGGTCGGCGTGGCGTGCGGGGGTCCACCAGGGCGTGGTCTCGGCCAAGTTTGATTCTCGCCAGGAATTACGCTAGTTGGCGCCCGAAATTGCTTTTTGGGCCGCCGCTCTGTAGGCCGCCGCCCCCCTCCGAACAAGGAAGAAAAATGGTCAAAGTCATCGCCTCGTCGCTGCGCAAGGGCCAGGTCGTCGATCAGGACGGCAAGCTCTATGTCGTGCTGACGGCCGAAAACATCCATCCGGGCAAGGGCGCCTCGGTGACCCAGGTCGACATGCGCCGCATCACCGACGGCGTGAAGGTGTCCGAGCGCTGGCGCACCACCGAGATGGTGGAGAAGGCCGACGTCGACGAGCGCGAATACCAGTATCTCTACAACGATGCCGAGGGCTACCACTTCATGGAGCCCACCACCTACGAGCAGATCGCCGTGCGCGAAGACGTGATCGGCGACCAGAAGGCGTTCCTGCAGGACGGCATGAAGGTGTTCATGAAGACCTTCGAGGGTAATGCCCTCTCCATCGAGCTGCCGCAGCGCGTCACCCTCGAAATCGTCGAGACCGAACCGGTGGTGAAGGGCCAGACCGCCTCGTCCTCGTTCAAGACCGCGGTGCTCTCCAACGGCGTCAAGACCATGGTGCCGCCCCACATCGGCGTCGGCACCCGCGTCGTCGTCATGACCGAAGACGCCTCCTACGTCGAACGCGCCAAGGACTGAGTCAAAACCAGCCCTCATCGGGTTGCTGGGCTCGCTGCGCTCGCCAGCGTGTCACCCTCTCCGCGGAGGGGCGAGGTGAGCCGGGTTGCAGGGCTCCCGGCTGGCACATCCAGCCCGGCGCCTCTCTCCACCGCAGCCTTGTTGCCTCCCGTTTCGGCTCATATGTTGTGAGGTGACATCGCCGGCGGCCCGTGTTCGGCTGCGGCGTTCCTCTCAGCGAAAGGCAGGCTCATGGACATCGAGACCGCCAGGAAGTCCATCGTCGCGGTGCGCGCCAGCATCCCCGAGGATGCCTTCACCGCCTCCGGACTCGGCACCCGCCGCGAGGGCAGCGGGGTCGTCATTTCGCCCAAGGGGCTGGTGCTCACCATCGGCTACCTCATCACCGAGGCCGAGGAGGTGTGGCTCACCACCCAGGACGGCCGCGTCGTCGCCGGCCACGCCCTGGCCTATGACCAGGAGACCGGCTTCGGCCTTATCCAGGCGCTGGGGCCGCTTGATCTGCCGGCGCTGCCGCTGGGCAAGGCCAGCGCCACCCGGCTCGGCGATACCGTGACCTTCGCCGACGGCACCGGCCATTCGGTGCGCGCCTCGATCGTCGCCAAGCAGGAATTCGCCGGCTATTGGGAATACCTGCTGGACGAGGCGATCTTCATCGCTCCGGCGCATCCCTCCTGGGGGGGCGCCGGCATGCTGGGCGCCGACGGCAAGCTGCTCGGTATCGGCTCGTTGCGCCTGCAGATGATCCAGAACGGCGCCGTCGCCGACATCAACATGGTCGTGCCCATCGACCTGTTGCCGCCCATCCTCGACGACCTCGTGACCCGCGGCTCGGTCGACCGTCCTCCCCGCCCGTGGCTCGGCGTGTTCACCGCCGAGAGCGACGGCGACGTGGTGGTGATGAACGTCTCCGACAACTCCCCCGCCGATCAGGCCGGGCTGCAGCGCGGCGACATCATCTCCGACATCCGCGACCAGCAGATCTCGGGCCTCGCCGATTTCTACCGCAAGGTCTGGGGCACCGGCCCCGCCGGCGCCGAGGTCGCCATGCGCATCGTTCGCGACGGCCGCGACACCTGGGTCCGCGTAAAATCGGCCGACCGCAACACCTACCTCCGCCGTCCGCATTTGCAGTAATCCAGCAGTCGGGTCCTTCCCTGCGGCGCAGCCGTAGGGAAGGTGGCGCCGAAGCCGACGGATGGGGTGGCCAGAAGCACAGAAGTCACAGTCAGGACTCCTTCCACGCTTCGCACTAGGGAGCACGCGACTGCGATCCGCTGTAGAATGTCAATCTACCGCCACAATTTCACCAGCGGCCCGTCCGCTCCATGCACGGGGTCGGTCGTCGGCAGCGTCACCTTGCTGATGCGCAATTCTGCCTCGGGGCTGCGCTCGCGGCAGATGTCGTAGTGCGCCTGTCCCGGCGGATAGGCGCCCACCATCTCGAAATCGCTGCTGCTGTCGAGGCAGCGATGTCCGGTGCCGGCCGGCAGCACCAGCACGTCGCCGCGGCCGACCTCGATCGGTCGCCCGCTGCTGCCGCCGAGCTGTAGCCGGGCGTGGCCGCGCGCCACTCCCAGCACCTCATGCGCATTGGAATGATAGTGGTCGAAATCATAGACGCCATCATGCCACACGCCACTCCAGCCATTGCGCTCGAACAGCCGACCGAACGTTCCGTCCTGCAGCGCCCTGCGGTAGACCAGCACCGGCAACGGGCTGTTGGGCATGCTGGCATCCGGCTCCAGCCGCAGGGTCTCGGGCTGGCTCGTCATTGCGTGATCGGCGACGGCGCGCGGGCGATGGGCGTGGCTGCAGTGCGCTCTTGGGGCATCATCTCGGCAAACACGTCCAGCGAATTGCCGACGCTTTCGAGCAGCGCCAATGCCGCCCCCTGCACCGCCAGCACCGCCCCGAATTCGGCATGGCCGGGCGGCAGGCGGTCGAGCGCCAGGTCCAGGTCGTCGATCTGGCTCATCAGCTCGTCGCGCCCCTCCTCGGCGGCGTCCGCCAGCGTCACCGATTGCGGCGTGCCGCGCCGGGCGGCGATCGCCGCGCGCCGAAACCGGTCGGCGTCTTCGGCCCACCCCGCGAGGCGCACCTCGATCTCGTGCAGCCGATCCTTGGCTTCCGGGCGGTACAACATGGAACTCGGTCTCCTGGCCTCAGCGCCTAACGCCTTGCCTGCCCGGAAGTTGCTCCGGCTTGCTCTTGCCCGTGTTTGCGGCGAAGACACGGTTAATGCCGCTCCCCGTCGACGCCATTCTGCCCGCGCTGCTCGCCGCCCTTGCCGCTCACCCGCGGGCGGTGCTGGTCGCCCCGCCCGGCGCCGGCAAGACCACCCGCGTACCGCTGGCGCTGCTCGCGGCCCCTTGGCGCGACGACGGCAAGATCGTGCTGCTGGAGCCGCGGCGGCTGGCCGCCCGCGCCGCAGCGCGCTTCATGGCGCAATCGCTGGGCGAGGCGGTGGGCGACACCGTCGGCTATCGCGTCCGCCTCGAAACGCGGGTCAGCGCGCGCACGCGCATCGAAGTCGTGACCGAGGGCGTGTTCACCCGCATGCTGCTCGACGATCCCGAGCTCGCCGGCGTCGCGGCCGTGATCTTCGACGAATTCCACGAGCGCAGCCTCGATGCCGATCTCGGCCTGGCGCTGGCGCTCGATGCCACCGCGCTGCGCCCCGACCTGCGCCTGCTGGTGATGTCCGCCACCCTTGACGGCGCGCGCGTCGCCTCCCTTCTCGGGGATGCTGAGGTGTTGGAGACCGAGGGCCGGGCGTTCCCGGTCGACACGCGCTACGTCGCGCCCGATCCGTCGCAGCGTCTCGAGGACCAGGTGGCGGCGGCGGTGCTCGCGGCGCTGCGGGCGGAAGAGGGCTCGATCCTTGTCTTCCTGCCCGGGCAGGCCGAGATCGCGCGCGTCGCCGAACGCCTTGCCGGCCGCCTTGCCGGCGACACCGACATCGCCCCGCTCTACGGCCAGCTCGACGCCGCTGAGCAGGACCGTGCCATTGCGCCGGCGCCGGCCGGCCGCCGCAAGGTGGTGCTCGCCACCTCCATCGCCGAAACCTCGCTCACCATCGAGGGCATCCGCATCGT
>JAEWCE010000352.1 GCA_023390785.1 Pseudomonadota bacterium | reverse complement strand
GGTCGCGACGGCCATCCCGGCCTACGCCGTCGACCTGACGATCACCTGCCGGTGCGTCATCGGTGGCGTGAACAGCGCCGGCGCCGAGTGGATCACCAAGAGCGTGATCCCTGCCTTCACCGACAAGATGAAGGCCGAAGGCAAGGACGTGAAGGTCACGCTCAACCAGTTCGCGGGCGAGGACGCCCAGCTGACCCAGCAGCAGGCGCTCGACTTCTCGACCGGCGCCGGCCCGGACATCGCCGGCTTCGACGGCTTCCTGATCCCGAGCTTTGCCGAGGGCGGCCTGCTGAAGCCGCTCGACGAGGTGGCCGGCCCCGTTGTCGACAAATGGGACGGCTGGAGCCACATCTCCGACGGCATCAAGGCGATCATGTCCTACAAGGGCAAGATCTACGGCGTACCCGGCGGCACCGACGTGCGCATGATCTTCACGCGCAAGGATTTGTTGAAACAGGCGGGCATCGACGCCGACAACTTCCAGCCGAAGTCCTGGGACGAGCTGCTCGATGCGGCCCGCGCGCTCAAGAAGGCTGGGGTCGAATTCCCGCTGCAGCTCGATGCCGGCGTCGCCATGGGCGAAGCCACCACGATGCAGGGCTACTACATGGCAATCCTGGGCACCGGCGAGTCGCTGCGCGACAAGGACGGCAAGTGGATCGTCTCGAGCCCGGGCATCCTCGACACGCTCAAGCTCTACAAGACCATCTATGTCGACGAAAAGCTCGGCGACCAGCGGGCGCAGCTGCTGGCCGACGGCCGCAACCAGAGCTTTGCCAATTTCCGCGACGGCAAGACGGGGCTGCTGGTCGAGGGCGACTGGTTCTACCGCTCGGTGACCGCGCCCAAGAGCGAGTTCGCGGTCAAGGATCGCGACACGGTCATGGGCTGGGCCAAGATGCCGGCCGAAAAGCCCGGCGCCGGCATCAACGGCCAGGACTTCGTCACCATCTCGGGCGGCACGGGCTACGTGCTCAACCCGCACACCAAGAACCCGGCCGAGGCCTGGGCGCTGCTCGCCTTCATGAACTCGAAGGAGCAACTCGACGCCTTCCAGACCTACCAGCCGGGCATCAAGGCGCGTGACGACGTGCCGGTGCCGAACAATCCGTTCCTCACCACCACGGCCTCGACGCTGCTGCCGCTCACCACGGCGCGGCCGAACGATCCGAACTACAACAAGGTCTCGGAAGCCATCCAGCGCATGACCGAAGCGGTCGTGTCCGGCGACATGTCGCCTGAGGATGCGATGGCGCAGTACAAGACCACCGTGACGGGGAGCGTCGGCGAAGCCAACACGGTCTCGCTCTAGTTCCTCCCGTGGGCCGCCAGGGTTCTCCCGGACCCAGGCGGCCCGCACCCTTCGATGCCACGAGGTTCACGCCGGTGAAGCAGTTCTCGCTTCTCTCCCGCCGCGCGGCTGCGCTGTTCCTGACCCCGGCAGGACTGCTGGTGTGCGTCTTCGTGCTGCTGCCGTTCTTCTGGGTGATCGTGGTGTCGTTCACCAATCGCACCCTGCTGGGCGTCACGGCGGTGCATCCCGATTTCGTCGGGCTGCAGAACTACATCCGGCTGTTCAATCCCTCCACGTTCTTCACGCGCGGCCAGTTCGGCTCGTCGCTGATCATCACCACGCAATTCGTGCTGCTGTCGGCGCTGATCGGCCAGGCGCTGCTGGGGCTGCTGCTGGCCTGGCTGATGCAGGCCATTCCCCCTGCCCTCAAGCGCGCGGTCGAGGCGGCCGTGATCGGTGCCTGGATCCTGCCCGAGGTGGTGATCGGCTTCGCCTGGTTCGCCTTCCTCGACTACGATAACGGCACGCTCAACATGATCCTGACGTCGCTCGGCCTGCCGCGCGGCGATTTCCTGCTGCAGCAGCCCTTCTGGGTCATCGTCATCTTCAATACCTGGCGCGGCGCGGCTTTCTCCATGATGCTGTTCAACTCGGCATTCTCGTCGATCCCGCCGAGCTATTTCCAGGCAGCCGACGTCGCCGGCGCCAGCTCGTTCCAGAAGTTCCGCGACATCGCGCTGCCGCTGATCCGCGGCCATGTGGTCACCGACCTCATCCTCATCACGATGTGGACGTTCAACGTGTTCACGCCGTTCCTCTTGACGCATGGCGGGCCGGCGTACCGCACGGAGCTCTTGTCGATCTACAACTACCGCGTGGCCTTCAAGGATTTCGAGTTCGGCCAGGGTTCGGCGGTGGGCGTGATCATCATGCTGATCAATCTGGTGTTGGCCCTGATCTATCTCAGCATCGGGCGGCGGCGTAGCAAGGCCGAGCGCGAGGCAGCGGCGTCATGAGGCTCACCACGCCGCAATTTCTGTCTCGCATTGGCTTCTCAGCCTTCGCGGCCGTTCTCGGCGCGCTGTTTGCGCTGCCGCTGATCTGGTTCATCTTTGCGCCGTTCAACGCGCGGGCCGAGCTCGGCCTGGCCATCCCCAACCCGTTCACGCTGTCGAATTTCGAGACGGTGTTCGGCAATTCGCTGGCCATCCATGCGCTGCTCAACAGCCTGATCGAAGGCGTCGGCGCGGTGATCGTGGTCGGCATCGCGGCGACGCTCGCCGCCTACGCGCTCAGCCGCTCGACCATCCCCGGCAAGGGTGCGGTGACCTATGTCCTGCTGCTGTTCTCGTCGGTGGTATCCGGCTCGGCGGCCATGGTGCCGATCTTCCTCATCATCTCGGCGCTGGGGCTGATCGATACGCAGGTGGCGGTGATCCTGGTGTTCGCGGGCGGCCTGCTGCCAACCGCGATGTTCATCCTGCGCGATTTCATCGACGGCATTCCCAAGAGCTACGAGGAGAGCGCCATGGTGGCCGGCGCCTCGCCCGTGCAGGCGTTCTTCGACGTGGCGCTGCCGGTGATCCGGCCGGGCATCGTTGTCGTCGTGGTGTGGGCGTTCGTCAATGTCTGGGGCGGCTTCCTGATCCCGTTCATCCTGTTGCGCTCGTCCGACCAGATGCCGGCATCGGTCGCCATCTATTCGTTCTACTCCGAGGCCGGCACGCCGATCGTGACGCTGCTCGCCGCCTATTCGCTGATCTATTCGCTTCCCGTCATCGCGCTCTACCTCTTCGTGAGCTGGCGCTTCGGCTTCCGCTTCTTCGGCGGCATCAAGGCATAGGATTTCATGGCGTCCGTCGACTTCCGTTCCGTCACCAAGACCTTCGGCAGCTTCACCGCGGTCGACCACGTCGATCTCACCATCGGGGACGGTGAGTTCGTCTGCCTGCTGGGCCCCTCGGGCTGCGGCAAGACCACCTCGCTACGCATGATCGCCGGGCTCGAAACCCCGAGTTCCGGCCAGATTCTTATCGGCGGCGACGACGTCACCGGGCTGCACCCCAAGGACCGCCAGATCTCGATGGTGTTCCAGGACTACGCGCTCTACCCGCACATGAATATCGCCGACAACATCGCCTATCCGCTGAAGGTGCGCGGCGAGAGCGTCGAGAAGCGCCACGCCCGGGCGCAGGAAGTCGCCGGCGTGCTGAAGATCGGCGAATTACTCAACCGGCTGCCGAGCCAGATCTCCGGTGGCCAGCAGCAGCGCACCTCGCTGGCGCGCGCACTGGTCTATCCCAGCCGGGTCTATCTGTTCGACGAACCGCTCTCGAACCTCGACGCCAAGCTCAGGCTCGAGGCCCGCGGCTTTCTCAACCATCTGCAGCGCGACATGGGGATGACCGCCATCTACGTGACGCACGACCAGGCCGAGGCAATGGCGCTCGCCACCTGCATCGCGGTGATGGACCGCGGCCGCATCGTGCAATACGCGCCGCCGATCGAGATCTACCGGCGGCCGGCGACAACGTTCGTCGCCAATTTCGTCGGCAACCCGCCGATGAACCTCGTGCCGGTGACGGCGCGGGCCGAGGGCGACAGCGTGCTGCTCAGTGCCGACGGCGTGACCTTGGCGCCGCTGCCGCTGTCGGCCGGGCTCAAGGCAGCGATCGCCGCCGGCCCAGCGCTGACGCTCGGGGTGCGCCCGGAGCATCTGAGCGTGACCGACGCCGGCAACAGCATCGCCGGCAAGCTGTTCGCCAACGAGAACATGGGGCCCGAAAGCCTGGTGACGATGGAGCGCGCCGACGCCAGCCGGGTCACCGCCCGCATCTTCACCGACGACCATGTCGAGGTCGGGGACACGGTACGCTTCGGTTTTTCCACGACCCACGTGACGCTGTTCGACGGGACGGGAAAACGCATCCCGGCCGATGGGGAGGCGGGGTTGTGATCAGCGCCAGCACGGTGCCTTTGGCCCCCACCCCCAGCCCCTCCCCGCAAGGGG
>JAEWCE010000286.1 GCA_023390785.1 Pseudomonadota bacterium | reverse complement strand
CGCGCACCATCCTGGTCCAGACCGCGGCGGCGTCGTCCGACGCCACCGCCCCGCCGAAATTGAAGTCGACCGGGCCATGCACGATCACGGCATCAATCATGCCGAGAAACGGCCGCGAGGCGTTGCGCTGTGCCGCGCCCGCGTTAGGGCTGGCGGCACCCGTGCCTGACTTGGCTGAGGATGGCGGCATCTAAACCAGGGACAAGAGTCGATCGAAAGCCGACTCTAGCCGAACCTGGTAAACAAAGATTTCCTCTGGCCCGCCGTAGTTTAGCCCGGGATCAGCCGGCCTTTGCCGCCGTGACGGTCCAGCTGCCGTCGGCCTCGCGGCAAGCGGTGCCCTTCTTGACGTAGCTTTGGCCGGAGATGGTCACCGTGTTGGTGAAGTCGCGGCAGTCGATGAGGTTCACACGAACATACGGGCCCACGGTGATGCTGCCTGCCTGGCCCTTGTCGCCCTGCCAGACGCGCGGGGCGCCGACGCGGCCGAACTGCAGGGCGTTGAACTGCGCGCTCGAGGCCTCGGACTTCGACTTGCCCGACAGCAGCCCATAGGCGGTCGGGTCGACGAATGCCGAGACATCCATGGTCGCCGCCGCCGAGGAAATCGTCTGCGCCGGCGCGGTCAGCACCATCTGGTCGGCCGGCGCGGTGGTGGCGGGGCCGGTCGCAATGTTGGTGACGGTCGGCGCGGTGGCGCAAGCGGCCAGGGCGAGTACGGGAAGCAGGGACAGGGAGCGGGCGATCTTCATGCTGATCTCGTCGTTGACCCGGAAATCAGGGCTGATAACTGCGGCGGAGTTAAGTCAGTTCCGGACCAGCCCCACCTTGGCGGCTGGCAGTCGGAGCTCGCACAGCAAGCCCCCCAGAACAGAGCGTTTCAATTGCAGGCTGCCGCCATAGACGTCAACCAATTCCTTGACGATATCGAGCCCCAATCCGCTTCCAGGAGTCTTCTCGTCGAGCCGGACGCCGCGGCGTAGAGCCTTCTGCGCTTCCTCCTCGCTCAGTCCGGGCCCATCGTCCTCCACGCGGATCACCAGCACCTGCGCGTTCTGCGTGCGCTCGGCGGCCATGGTCACGGCGATCTGGCCCTTGCTCCATTTGCAGGCATTGTCGAGCAGATTGCCGGCCATCTCCTCGAGGTCGCCCTCATCGCCGCGGAACCAGGGCAGCGACGCGTCGGGCCGCTTGAAGGCGATGGTGACGTTCTGGTTGAGCTTCTGCATCACCCGGACGAGGCGGAGCATCACCATGGTCGCGTCGGCCTTCTTGCCGACCACCGCGCTGCGGGCGGCGATGCGGGCACGATCGAGATAGGTGGTGACCAGCTGCGTCATCTTTTCCGATTCGGAGCTGACCACCCGGCTCAAAGGGTTGTCCTTGGCCGCCGCGGCCTCGTTGCGCAGCACGGCGAGCGGCGTCTTCAGTCCATGGGCAAGATTGCCCACCTGGCTGCGGGCGCGCTCCAGAATCTGGGTGTTCGAGCGCAGAAGTTCGTTCACCTCCTCGGCCAGCGGCGCGATCTCCCGCGGATAGCTGCCGGTGATCGATTCGCTTTCGCCCTCGCGCACCCGCTCGATCGCCTGGCCGAGCCGGTCGATGGGCCTGAGCGCCAGGCGCGCCACGATGCCCGACATGATGGCGAGCGCAATGCCCACCGCGCTCAGCACGGTCAGCGTCTGGCCTCGGAACTGGCCGACCAGCGCCAGGCTCTCGTCGAGGTTGCCGGTGACGGTGATCTTCAGCGGCCGCCCGTTGCTGGTGGTCGAGCGCTCGATGGCGCGGATGCGGTTACCCGCCTCGTCGCCGAGGATGCCGGTGCGATAATTATCGGCATCGAAATTGCCGGTCAGCGCCGGCGGCAGGCTGCCCACGGCGGAGCGCGAGGTCGCCAGCACGTCGCCGAATTCGTTGCGGATCACCCAGTACCAGCCGGTCGAGGCGCGCGCGAAGCGCGGATCGTTGACGCCGACGTCGCCGAAGGCGGGATCGGTCGAATCGAGGATGGCGCTCGACAGCGTGTCGATGTCGAATTTGAGCTGGTTGGTGAGGTTGGTGTCGAGCGCCCGCGAATACAGGTCGGTCAACAGAAATGCCGTTCCCGCCAGCGCCAGGATCAGCCACCCCGCCGACAGCCAGAACAGCGAGAAGGCGATCGAGCCCTTTCGCATCCTCTAGAGGGCTTTCAGCAAGAGTGGGTCCCACTCTTGCGCTTCGAACGGCCGGCCGTGCAACCAGGTGAAGACGTTCATCGGTGAACGTCTTCAGTCTTCGAGGATCTGGTAGCCCAGTCCGCGCACGGTATGGATCACCTCTTCGGGCAGCTTCTTGCGCAGCCGGCCGACGAACACCTCGATGGTGTTGGAGTCGCGGTCGAAATCCTGGTCGTAGAGGTGCTCGGTCAGTTCCGTCCGGCTCACCACCTTGCCCTTGTGGTGCATCAGATAGCTCAGGAGCCGCAATTCGTGGCTGGTGAGCTTGATCGCCTGGCCGTCGACCGTGACCTTACCGGCCTTGACGTCGAGCCGCACCGGCCCGGCGGTGATCTCGTTGCTGGCGTGGCCGGCGGCCCGGCGCACCAGCGCCCGAAGCCTGGCCAGCAATTCTTCCATGTGGAAGGGCTTGGCCACGTAGTCGTCGGCGCCGGCATCGATGCCCTGCACCTTGTCGCTCCAGCGGTCGCGGGCGGTCAGCAGCAGCACCGGCATGGACTTGCCGGCCCGGCGCCATTCCTCCAGCACGGACAGCCCGTCCATCTGCGGCAGGCCGATATCGAGCACCACGGCGTCATAGGGTTCGGTGTCGCCGAGGAAGTGCCCCTCCTCGCCGTCGAAAGCCACGTCCACCGCATAGCCACCCTCGGTGAGGGCGTCCTTGATCTGGCGGTTCAGATTGGTGTCGTCTTCAACAACGAGGATACGCATCGGAGCCGTCCCTTTTCCCGACTATAGCAAATCAGCCGCTGCCATCTACGGCGTTGAGGACGATTTTCTTCGCGGCGCCGTTCGATGAAACCAGATTGACGTTGTAATACGGCACGCCATTGACCAGGCAGACTTTGACGTCCGACACTTCCTGATAGTCACTGGACAGCCGCGCCAGCTTCTTGATGGTCGGCCAGCTCTTGATTTCGCCCGACTGGATCGCCGCCTGGATCTGCTGGTCCGTCATACAGTCCTTGGATGCCGCGACAACGGGCATGGCAGCGCCCAGCGACAAGGTCGCGGCCGCCGCCATCGTGATGAGAATGGTGCGAATAATGTTCATGCGCCCACATTTAGGCGCGATCCGCTGAATGGGGAATGAATGGTTCCCGCGTCAGCCCGCCGCAGCGGCAACAGCTTCGATGCGTCCGGGGCGGCGGCAGCCTCACGGCTTGCCCGCCTCGTTGCACCACTGCGTATGGTCGTCCTGAAAGAGGAGACTGTCCTGCGCCTGTTGGGTTATACTGTCCTCGACGGCGTCGACGACACTATCGTGATCTACTCCGGTTTCTTCTGCCGCCGAACTGACGAGGGAATCCGCCAGAGCTCGGCCGGCGGTCTCGTCGGTGCCGCAAAATTCGATCGCCAACAGCGCTGACGCTGCCTGCCGGACCAGCTTGTTGTCCCCGAGATCGCCGGCGTGGGCTTGGCTCGTGCCGATTATGGCAATGCCGGCCATCAAGATCCTGCGCACATTCGCCTCCTCAGTCCATTCAGTGAGTTGCCGCGGCGATGACCTCGCTCAGCCAATGATATCCCATGTCGCGGCGCGACATAGCCCCTCATCCCTTGCTGTCCATCTTCAACTCGTGCCGCAGGAAGATGAAGGCCAGGGCCTGGATGATCAGGTCGCCCGGCACCTGCCCGGTGAAGCTGGGGATGTCGATGCCGAGGAAGCCGGCGACGCCGGTCAGAAGCATGATCAGGGCAATGATGTAAGTCCGGTAGCCGGCGAGGAAATTCATCGGTAAGCGTCCTTTGAGGGTTGAGAGAACAAGAGCAAGTGCCTGCCGCAGCAGGAAATTCGTGATTGGATCGACGCGCGGTGCGAGCCCCAGCCGGCCGAGCAGCGCCGCATCGACACCGCCCGCGCCCAGCCCAAATGCCGTCCGCGCGGAGGTCACCGCGGCCTGGGTCTGCCGGCCGAAAATGCCGTCGGCCTCCCCCGCGTCGAAGCCGGCGGCGGTGAGCGCCGCCTGCAGCGCCCGGGTTGCGTCCGAGCGCGTGCCGAAGCGATAGGGGTCAGCCGGCATAGGGTGTCGCCTCCACCGCGAAGCGCCGCCACGGGTCGAGCTCGTAGTGCGGCATGTCGCGCAGCCGCACCCAGTCGCCACCCCAGGCGAGCGGCACGCTGCGCGCTCTGGCCTCGGCCTTGACCAGCGCCGCCAGCGCGCGAAACCGGTCGAGATCAGTCCAGTCGAGCGGCGTCGGCACCACGTCGAGCGCGATGGCGGGTGACCAATTGTGGGCCGAGTGCCCGAAATGCGCGCGGCTGTGACCAAGGGCGAAGGCGCGCTCCTGCGCCGAGCGGCCGCGCTGGCTCTCCAGCACCTCGATCGCCGCCTTGCCCGCCACCGCAGTGAACAATTCGCGCAGCAGCGGGTGCGCCGCGGCAAGCCGCTGCCGCGAGGCAGTGCTGAGCTCAGGCATGAGACTCTCTCCTGATGATCAGGTGGTGAAGCTGGCAGTCGCCGCGTGTCCCGGACCGTAGAGCGGGCTGAGCTGCGCCACGCTCCAGCCGAAGCTCGCCGGCAACGCGCCGAAATCAGCGGCCTGGTCTGCGGCCGAGTAGGTCGCCGCCGGGGCGCCGGCGTCGAGCGAGCGGACCGGCGTTCCACCATCGTAAATGGTGACGCGATAGGCCTCGGGCGTGACGTCGAGGGGCGCGTCGTCGCCGGCCCAGCTGTCGGCGTCGGCACGGCTGCGCCGTACCCAGC
>JAEWCE010000277.1 GCA_023390785.1 Pseudomonadota bacterium | reverse complement strand
GGCAATGAAGGCCATCGGATGGCGCGCGAAGCGGGCTGCGTTGGTGCGCAGCTCGCGCGGCGGCGTACCCATGATCGCCAGGTCGATTTCATGCTTGCTCAGCATGTTGACGATTTCATTGCGGTTGCCTACCTGCAGCTTGATACGCACGTCGGGCCGCTCGGTGGTGAACTGCACCAGCATCGGCGGCAGCAGGTATTCGGCCGTGGTGATGGCGCCGATGCGCAGCGTACCGCTGATCACGCCCTTCAATGCGGCCACTTCGTCGGCCGCCTCGTCCCACAGGCGCAGGATGCGCTCGGCGAATTCGACCATGACCTCGCCGGCGGCGGTGAGCTGTATCTTGCGTCCCACCTTACGCGTGAGCGGCGTGCCGGCGGCTTCTTCCAGCATGCGCAGCTGCAGGGATACCGCCGGCTGCGTCACATGCAAGGCCTCCGCCGCCCGCGACACGCTGTCGTGGCGCGCCACCAGCAAGAGCGCCTGCAATTGCTTGAAGCTTGCAGGATGCATAAGCATTTCCTTATCAAATATACAGAAAAATTAATTTTTCTTCTGGATTGCTTGCGCTTATATTAACAGCGAACGGCGAGGGTTTTTCCCTTTCCTCCATTTCTCGGATCAAACAACTATACGGGCCACAACATGGGAATCGAAATACTCGCACTCGCACTGGACGGCGTCATTTTCGATACGGAAGACGCGCATCTGGCATCCTGCAACGCAGCTTTCGAGAACTGCGGGCTGGATCTGCGCTGGTCGATGCAGCAATTCCGCGAAGCGGCGCGTGTATGGGGACCGAACAACGCACTGGCGGCAGTGGTCGGAAAAATTTCACCGCCGGCATCCCCCAGGGATGTGGCGCGCCTGCTGCAGGAAAAGCAGCGCCAGTTCCGCGAGCTGGTGCTGGCCGCGCCGCCCGCCCTGCACGCCGGCTGCATGCAGCTGATGGAAGACGCAGTCGACAGCGGCTGCAAGCTGGCGATCGTCACCGACATGCCGGCGCAGACCGCCACCGCGCTGCTCGACCGGGCATTCGGCGACGCACTGACCAATATGTTCGCGGTCGTGGTCAGCGGCGCCGATTTCGACGCGTCCAGCGGCAACGGTCCCTACCACCTGGCGCTGCGCACGGTGGGCGCCGATGCTGCGCAGTGCGCGGCGATCGACGGCTCGGTGGCGGCGCTGCGCGCGGCGCAACAGGCCGGCCTCTGGACGGTCGCGTCCACGCCTTACGAGAAGGACATCGCCCGCATCTCCGGCGCCGACTTGTGGTGTCCGAATCTGCAGGAACTGCACAACCTGGCCGGCCGCAGGAATGCGTCTTGCGAGGCTGCGGATTTCGTCACCTTCGCCGCGCTGAAAACGCGCAAGCAAAACCGCTTGCCGGTGATGCCGGTATCCAGGCAGCCGCAGCCGCTGCGCGCCGCAGCCTGATCGCCACCGGGCGCGCACCCGGCACTGCCCGGAAACGAGTTGCCGCCTGCGCGCCGGCATCGAAAACATAACGTTTTCCCCTATGCTCGGCAAGGCCGTGCGGCCGCCTTGCGTCCCGACGCGGCGCAGGCCGGCGGCATGCTGCCCGTTGCAGGGACCACCGCCCCTGCCATGGTGCGGCAGGCATGGATACCGATTTTCAATTTGTCTGGAGACGCGATATGCAAACCATCGTCATCGTAGGAGGCGGCGCCGGCGGGCTGGAGCTGGCGACGCGCCTGGGCAACAGCCTCGGCAAGCATGGACGCGCGAAGATCGTGCTGGTGGACCGCTGGCCGACCCACTTCTGGAAGCCGCTGCTGCACGCCGTCGCATCGGGCAAGCTCGATCCGCAAGTGCATGAGGTGCAGTATTCGGCGCAGGCGGCGGAACACCATTTCCAGTTCGTCTGCGGCGAGGTGACCACGGTCGACCGCGCTGCGCACACCATTGAAGTCGGGCCTTACCATGGCGACGACGGCGCCGAAGTGCTGCCGCGCCGGACCATCCGTTACGACAAGCTGGTGCTGGCATTCGGCGCGGTGACCAATTTCTTCAACATTCCCGGCGCGGCCGAGCATACGCTCACGCTCGACAGCGTGCCGCAGGCGGAAGCCTTCCGCAAGCGCTTTCTCGGCAGCTGCATGCTGGCCAGCAGCCGGCGGGCGCTCGGACACGACACCCAGGCTGCGGTC
Source organism: Pseudomonadota bacterium (assembly GCA_023390785.1). GTDB lineage: Bacteria > Pseudomonadota > Alphaproteobacteria > Rhizobiales > Devosiaceae > Devosia_A. The sequence continues at coordinate 415 of JAEWCE010000277.1, read as the reverse complement.
AACATCGTGATCGTCGGCGGCGGCGCCACCGGCGTCGAGCTGGCGGCCGAGCTGAACCACACGGTGCAGACGCTGGCGAAATACAACGTGCATTCGCTCGACCCGGCGCGCGACGTGCGCATCCGCATCATCGAGCGCGGCGAGCGCCTGCTGCCGCCGCTGCATCCAGCAGTGTCGAAGCGCGCGGCACGCCACCTGCGCACGCTCGGCGTGGATGTGTGCACCGACACCACCGTGGCCCGGGTCGAGGCGGACGCGGGCATCGACAGCACGGGGCGACGCCACGCGTCCGACATCACGATGTGGGCCGCCGGGGTCGAAGGGCCATCGATTGCCGCCACGCTGGGCCTGCCCCTGAACCGCCTGAAGCAGATCGTGGTGACGCCCTGCCTGCAGACCGAGGGCGACCTGGACG
>JAEWCE010000220.1 GCA_023390785.1 Pseudomonadota bacterium | reverse complement strand
GGCCGGAACGACGCCGAACCACCTAGGCCTCGAAGATATTCTTGAGCTTGGCGAAGAACCCCTCGCTCGTCGGCGAGGTGTCCTTGGTGGTGAGCGCGTGGAATTCTTCGAGCAGCTCGCGCTGGCGCCGGCTGAGGTTCTGCGGCGTCTCGACGTCGAGTTGCACGTAGAGGTCGCCGCAATCCTTGCTGCGCAGGACCGGCATGCCCTTGGATTTGAGGCGGACGCGCTGGCCAGGCTGGGTGCCGGGCGCGACCTTCACCTTGGCGCGGGCCCCGTCGAGCGTGGGCACCTCGAACTCACCGCCGAGCGCGGCGGTGGTCATGGCGATGGGGACGCGGGCGTAGAGATCGGCGCCGTCGCGGTGGAAGAGGTCGTGCGGCTTGACCGACACGAAGATGTAGAGGTCGCCGGGGGGACCGCCGCGCAGGCCGGCCTCGCCTTCGTTGGCGAGGCGGATGCGGGTGCCGTCCTCGATGCCTCTGGGCACGTCGACGCTGAGCTTGCGGTTCTCCTGGCGGCGGCCCTGGCCGCCGCAATCGGTGCAGGGCTGCTCGAGGATCTGGCCGCGGCCCTGGCAGACCGGGCAGGTGCGCTCGATGGTGAAGAAGCCCTGCGCCGCGCGTACCTTGCCGTGGCCGCCGCAATGCTTGCAGGTCGACATGCCGGTGCCGGGCTTGGCGCCCGAGCCCTCGCAGGTGTGGCAGGTGACCAGCGTCGGCACGTCGATCTCGACGGTGCGGCCGAGATAGGCCTCCTCGAGGCTGATCTCGAGATTGTAGCGGAGGTCGGAGCCGCGCAGGCGCGACTGCTGGCCGCCGCGGGCCCGGCCGCCGCCCATGAAGTCGCCGAAGATGTCCTCGAAGATGTCGGACATCGAGGAGGTGAATTCCGGGCCGAAGCCATGGGCGCCGCCATTGGCGTGGCCGAAGCCGCCCTGCTCGAAGGCGGCATGGCCGAAGCGGTCGTAGGCGGCACGCTTCTGCGGATCCTTCAGCGTGTCGTAGGCTTCGTTGATTTCCTTGAACCGATGCTCGGCCTCGGCATTGCCCGGATTGCGGTCCGGATGGAACTGCATGGCGAGCTTGCGATAGGCGCCCTTGAGGGCGGCCTCGTCGGAGCCCTTTGCGACACCCAGTACTTCGTAAAAGTCACGTTTCGCCACTTAGCGCGCCCCACGCTCCGGCCGATCGGCGCGAAACTGCACCGCTTGGCCAACCGGGAAGGTTCCTTCGCGCTCTGTCCGATCGAGGCAAAGATGCCTCTTCCGGTCAACCGCCATGTTGGGGACCCCGGTCCCGACTGTGAGTGTATCGATCATGCCAGCCGATGCAGCCTTATTGCAAAACGAAGGCGCCGCGAGAAGTCTGTCTCGCAGCGCCTCGAACTTTGACGTCAGTCCTTGCGCATGGCTCAGGCCGACTTCTTGTCGTCCTTCACTTCCTCGAAGTCGGCGTCGACGACATCGTCGTCGGCCGGCTTGTCGGTGCCAGCGGCCTTGGCCTCCGCCTCGGCCTGGCTGGCCTTGTACATCGCCTCGCCGAGCTTCATCGAGGCTTCGGCCAAGGCATTGGTCTTTTCCTTGATCGCCTCGGCGTCCTCGCCGTCGATCACGCCCTTGAGGTCGCTGAGCGCGGTCTCGATGGCGGCCTTCTCGTCGGCGCCGACCTTGTCGCCATAATCCTTGAGCGACTTCTCGGTCGAGTGGATCAGGCTTTCGGCCTGGTTCTTGGCCTCCACCGCCTCGCGCTTGGCCTTGTCGCTCGCGGCATTGGCCTCGGCTTCCTTGACCATGCGGTCGATGTCGGCGTCGCTGAGGCCACCCGAGGCCTGGATGCGGATCTGCTGCTCCTTGCCGGTGCCCTTGTCCTTGGCGCTGACATTGACGATGCCGTTGGCGTCGATGTCGAAGGTCACCTCGATCTGCGGCACGCCGCGCGGCGCCGGGGGAATGCCGGCAAGGTCGAAATTGCCGAGCAGCTTGTTGTTGGCCGCCATCTCGCGCTCGCCCTGGAACACACGGATTGTTACCGCGCTCTGGTTGTCCTCGGCGGTCGAGAACACCTGGCTCTTCTTGGTCGGGATGGTGGTGTTGCGATCGATCAGCCGGGTGAACACGCCGCCCAGCGTTTCGATGCCGAGGCTCAGCGGGGTCACGTCGAGCAGCAGCACGTCCTTGACGTCGCCCTGCAGCACGCCGGCCTGGATGGCCGCGCCGGCCGCCACGACCTCGTCGGGGTTCACGCCCTTGTGCGGCTCCTTGCCGAAGAACGACTTCACCACCTCGATGACCTTGGGCATGCGGGTCATGCCGCCGACCAGGACGACTTCGTCGATCTGGCTGGCGGTGACGCCGGCATCCTTGAGCGCCTGCTTGCAGGGCTCGACGGTCTTCTGGATCAGGTCGTCCACCAGCGCCTCGAACTTGGCGCGGGTGAGCTTCATGGTGAGGTGCTTGGGACCGGAGGCGTCGGCCGTGATGAACGGCAGGTTGATCTCGGTCTGGGTGGCCGAGCTCAGCTCGATCTTGGCCTTCTCGGCAGCTTCCTTGAGGCGCTGCAGCGCGAGCTTGTCCTTGCGCAGGTCGATGCCCTGCTCTTTCTTGAACTCGTCGGCCAGGTAGTCGACCAGACGCATGTCGAAGTCTTCGCCGCCGAGGAAGGTGTCGCCGTTGGTCGACTTCACCTCGAACACGCCGTCGCCGATCTCGAGCACGGAAATATCGAACGTCCCGCCGCCGAGGTCGTAGACCGCGATGGTGCCGGTATTCTTCTTGTCGAGGCCGTAGGCCAGAGCAGCGGCCGTCGGCTCGTTGATGATGCGCAGGACGTCGAGGCCGGCGATCTTGCCGGCGTCCTTGGTGGCCTGGCGCTGGGAATCGTTGAAATAGGCCGGGACGGTGATCACCGCCTGCGCGACCTTTTCGCCGAGATAGGCTTCGGCGGTTTCCTTCATCTTGGTGAGGATCATCGCCGAGACTTCGGCAGGCGACATCTTCTTGCCGTCGACCTCGGTCCAGGCGTCGCCATTGTCCGCCTTGATGATCTTGAAGGGCACCAGGTGCTTGTCTTTTTCGACCATCGGGTCGTCGTAGCGGCGGCCGATCAGGCGCTTGACCGCGAACAGGGTGCCTTCGGGATTGGTGACCGCCTGGCGCTTGGCGGGCTGGCCGACGAGGCGCTCGCCGTCCTTGGTGAACCCGACCATCGACGGCGTGGTGCGCGCGCCCTCGGAATTCTCGATGACCTTGTAGGTGGTCCCCTCCATCACCGCCACGCAGCTATTGGTGGTGCCGAGGTCGATGCCGATAACTTTAGCCATTACTTTTGCCTCTTTCCTAAGCGAACCCGACCGCGAACTCCAAATGCTTTCGGCAGTGCGCTGACCCCGCGCGGGGCTTCGGGCTCCTCGCTGAATTTGGGATTTCGACCCGTCTTCGGGCCTCGCGGCGTATATAGGGGCGGGGTTTTGGCCCTGCAAGCGTCCGCACCCCGTTATTTTCCGGGGGTTTGCCGCGGTCTGACTTCGGCCACATTGGTCCGGCCAAAGCTCGCCCAGCGTCGTCCATTGGCGCTGATGCGCCGATATGCTCTAACTCGCATCGCCAACAGCAAACCGGATCCTTCATGAACAGGCTCATCCTCGCGCTCGCGTTCGCGCCCGCGCTCCTGACCACGGGCGCCTTCGCCCAGACCGTCAGCGAAGACGTCTCCAAGCAACTCTGGTGCGGTGAGGCACTGGTGGCAGCCTTCTCCAATCCGCCGCCGGGCGTGCCGTCCGAGCAGCTCACCCAGGCCCAGGTGTTCATCGACGGCGGCAACCGCATGATCGATGACGCCGGGCAGAAATACCTCGATGCCGGCTTTACCGAGGAGCAGCTCACCAAGGTCAAGACCGACCTCGTGACCGAGGTCACCGCAGTGGTGACCGGCAATGGCGCCAACGCCAAATACAGCTTCGACGACTGCAACGCCGTGCTGAACGGCGGCTCGTCGGCGCCGGTCGATACCTCGCCTGCCCCCGCCGACACCTCCTCGAGCGCGGCCCCCGCCTCGTCGTCGGCGGCGCAATAGGTCGCGGCAATGCGGTTCGGAGCCGAGGACGCACTGGTCGTCGTCGACATCCAATACGACTTCCTCCCCGGCGGCCGCCTGGCGGTCGCCGGGGGCGACGAGATCATCGCGCCGGTCAACCGGCTGGCGCGGCGATTTGCCAATGTGGTGCAGACGCAGGACTGGCACCCGGCCGGACACATCTCGTTCGCCTCGAGCCACCCTGGCAAGGCGCCGTTCGAGACCATCCAGCTCGACTACGGCGCGCAGGTGCTGTGGCCCGACCATTGTGTCATCGGCTCGCGCGGCGCCGAATTCGCGGCCGGGCTCGAATTGCCCAATTGCCAGATGATCGTGCGCAAGGGCTTCCACCCCGAGGTCGACAGCTATTCGGGTTTCCGCGAGGCCGACCGCAAGACGCAGACGGGGCTGGCCGGCTATCTCCGAGAGCGCGGCTTCCGGCGGCTGTTCGTAGTCGGGCTCGCCACCGATTTCTGCGTCAGCTGGACGGCGGAGGATGCCGCGGCGGCGGGGTTCGAGACGATTGTCGTCGAGGACCTGACGCGCGCCATCGACACCGCCGGCTCGCTGGAGGCCGCCCGGGCCCGCATGCAGGCCGCAGGCGTCAAGCGGATGCAGCTCAGCGAGCTCGGGTAGCCCTAGGCGTTCTTGTCGATGTGGGCTTCGCCGGCGGGCGGGGTGGCGGCGGGGCCGCCCTTGGCGACGCCGACCATGGCGGGCCTGAGCACGCGGTCGCCGATGGCGTAGCCGGTCTGGACGACCTGCACCACCGTACCCTCCGGCCGCGTCGGGTCGGGGACCTCGAACATCGCCTGGTGCCTGTGCGGGTCGAACTTCTGGCCTTCGGCCTCGATCGGCTTGACGCCGTGCACGGCCAGCAGGCGCTGCATTTCGCGCTCGGTGAGCTCGATGCCGTCGATCAGCGATTTGAGCGGCCCTTCGGCAGTGTCACGGGTCTCGGGAGGCAGCACCAGGAGGGCGCGGCTCAGCGAATCGGTGGCGGTCAGCATGTCGCGGGCGAATTTGGTGATGGCATAAGCGCGGGTGTCCTCGATCTCGCGGCCGAGGCGCTTGCGCACATTTTCCATTTCGGCGGCCAGCCGCAGCAGCCGGTCCTTGAGCTCGGCATTTTCCTGCTGCAGTGCCGCGACGGGATCGGCTTCGGGCGCCGGCGTCTCAATCTCGGGACGGGGCTCAAAGCCGTCCTGCGCCATGGTGTCGTCGCTCATAACAGGTCCTGTAACTTCGGGGATTGGCCGGCGTTCCGGCAATTTGACCGGGATATCGGCCAGATGCGCGAAAGATTCAACCCTTCGGCGGCTGGCGGGGCGCCGGACCCGACTTCTTCCGTGCCATGACGGCGGAGATGGCCTGCGCCGTGTAATCGACCACCGGCACGATGCGGGAATAGTTGAGGCGGGTCGGGCCGATGACGCCCAGAACGCCGATGACCTTTTCGCTGGCGTCGCGATAGGGGCTCAAAATCACCGAGGAGCCGGAGAGGGCGAAGAGCTTGTTCTCGCTGCCGATGAAGATGCGGACGCCGTCGGCGGTTTCCGCGTCGCCCAGCAGGTCGATCAGCCCATCCTGCCGCTCGAGCTCGTCGAACAGCCGGCGCATGCGGTTGAGCTCCTCGGACTCCATGGCGTCGTTGAGCAGGTTCGAGCGGCCGCGCACGATCACCGTGGGGGCCTGCGCGGTACTGTTGTCGCTGAGGGTGGCAAGGCCGGTATCGACCAGCCGCTGCGTCAATTCGTCGAGCTCGGCGATGCGCTGGGCACGCTGGCGCGTCACCTCGGCGCGGGCTTCGGCCAGGGTGCGGCCCATGGCGATGTTGGCGAGATAATTGGAGGCCTGCGTCAGCGCCGAGGCAGTGAGGCCCGGCGGCAGCGGCACGACGCGGTTTTCCACCGTGCCGTCCTGCCCGACGAGGATGGCCATGGCCTGGTTGGCGTCGAGGCGGACGAATTCGACGTGCCTGAGCACCATGTCGGACTTGGCGGCGATGACCACGCCGGCGCCGTGGCTGAGCCCGCTCAACAGCGAGGAGGCCTCGGTCAGCATCTCCTCGAGGCTCGCGTGCTGGGTTTCGATCTGCCGGGCGATCTGGCTGCGCTCGGCCTCGTCGACCGCCCCGACCTCGAGCATGGCGTCGACGAAAAAGCGCAGGCCCTGCTGCGTCGGCTGCCGGCCGGCCGAGGTGTGGGGGGCGGCGATCAGCCCCAGATCCTCGAGATCGGCCATGACGTTGCGCACCGAAGCGGGCGACAGGCCCACCGCCAGCATGCGGCTCAGATCGCGCGAGCCGACGGGGGCGCCGGTCTCGAGATAGCGCTCGACGATCTTGCGGAAGATGTCCTGGCTGCGGGCGTTGAGGCCCTGCAGGAAATTGTCGGGGATTTTCACCATGCCGGGACGGGGGTTTTCCATCAAATTGCGCCTGTAACCATCTAGGCAAAAACGCCGGTCGATGAAAGTCGGCGCCGGGTTGTCGGGGCCGGGCGCGAGGGTTAAGAGGCGGTTAACGCTGATTGACCCGAGAGTTTCCCGATGCGCCCTTCCGGCCGCAGCCCAGACCAGATGCGCGCCGTGCGGATCGAGCGCAACGTCGCCCAGAAGGCCGAGGGCAGCTGCCTCGTCAGCTTCGGCAACACCAAGGTGCATGTCACGGCCTCGGTCGAAACCACGCTGCCGAGCTGGCGGCGCGGCTCGGGGCTGGGCTGGGTCACGGCCGAATACGGCATGCTGCCGCGCTCGACCGGCAGCCGCACCAAGCGCGAGGCGGCGACCGGCAAGCAGTCGGGCCGGACGCAGGAAATCCAGCGCCTGATCGGCCGGTCGCTGCGCGCCGTGGTCGACATGCATGCGCTCGGCGAGAACCAGATCACGCTCGATTGCGACGTGCTCGAGGCCGACGGCGGCACCCGCACCGCCTCGGTCACCGGCGCCTATGTCGCGCTCCATGACGCCGTCCAGTGGCTCAAGGCGCGGTCGCTGACGCGCGGCGAGCCGCTGCGCGATTCGGTGGCGGCGATTTCGTGCGGCATCTATCGCGGCACGCCGGTGCTCGACCTCGATTATCTCGAGGACGTCGAGGCCGAGACCGACGCCAATTTCGTGCTTACCGGTGCCGGCCGCTTCGTCGAAATCCAGGGCACCGCCGAACAGACCCCGTTCAGCCGCGAGGAGCTCGAGGCGCTGATGGCGCTGGCCGAAAAAGGCATCGGCGAGCTGACGGCGCTGCAGAAGGCGGCGCTCGCATGACCCCGAAACGTGGACGCCGGACCCATGGCTAACATCGCGCGGCTCAAGCGCGGCGAAAAGCTGCTGATCGCCACGCACAATGCCGGCAAGCTCGCCGAATTCCGCGAGCTGTTCTCGCCGCTGGGCATCGTGCTGATCTCGGCCAAGGATTTGGAACTGCCCGAGCCCGAGGAAACTGGAACGACATTTGTCGAGAATGCGCGGCTCAAGGCGCACGCCGCAGCAGGGGCAGCCGGCATGGTGGCGCTGGCCGACGATTCAGGGCTCTGCGTCGATGCGCTGGACGGCGACCCGGGCGTCTATACGGCCGACTGGGCGGCGACGCCTAACGGGCGCGACTACCAGATGGCGATGCGCCGCGTCGAGGACCGGCTGCAGGCGATCGGCGCCAATTCGCCAGGGCTGCGCAAGGGCTCGTTCAACGCCACGCTCTGCCTCGCCCACCCCGACGGGCGCGACGACCTCTATGTCGGGCAGGTGAGCGGCACCATGGTGTGGCCGCCGCGCGGCGACAAGGGGTTCGGCTTCGATCCGATGTTCATGCCCGACGGCTTCGACATCACCTTCGGCGAGATGCCGTCGGCGGCCAAACACAGCTGGGCGCCGGGCCAGGTCGGCCTCAGCCACCGCGCCCGCGCCTTCGCCAAGTTCGTGGAGGGCGCGATTGAGCAATCCTGACGCGCCCCGCGGCAACGGCCTGTTCGGCGTCTATGTGCACTGGCCGTTCTGCGCGGCCAAATGCCCCTATTGCGACTTCAACTCGCATGTGCATCGCGGGGCCTTCGACGAGCCCGGCTATGTCGCGGCGTACAGCCAGGAGATCGCTCATTTCGCGCGGCTGACGCCGGGCCGCACGGTGCGCTCGATCTTTTTCGGCGGCGGCACGCCGTCGCTGATGGACCCGCGCTCGGTGGACGCCATCCTTGCCAGCATCGGGCAGCACTGGACCATCGCTCCGGATGCCGAGATCACGCTCGAGGCCAACCCGACCTCGGTCGAGGCGGAGCGCTTCCGCGGCTATCGCGCCGCCGGCGTCAACCGCGTGTCGCTGGGGGTGCAGTCGCTGCGCGAGGGACCGCTCGCCGAACTCGGCCGTCGCCATACGGTCGACGAAGCCATCCGCGCCGTGCGGCTGGCGCAATCGATTTTCCCGCGCTCGAGCTTCGACCTCATCTATGCGCGGCCGAAACAATCGCTCGGCGATTGGGAGGACGAGCTCAAGGAAGCGCTGTGGATGGCCGAGGGCCACATCTCGCTCTACCAGCTCACCATCGAGATGGGGACGCGCTATTTCGACCTGTGGAACACCGGCAAGCTCAAGATGCCGGACGAGGATCTGAGCGCCGATTTCTACGAGCTGACGCAGGAGCTGACGCGCGCCGCCGGCCTGCCCGCCTACGAGATTTCCAACCACGCCCGGCCTGGGCAGGAATCGATCCACAACCTCATCTACTGGCGCTATGGGGAATATGCCGGCATCGGCCCGGGTGCGCACGGCCGGCTGCTGATCGACGGGCAGCGCCATGCCACGGCGGTCGAAAAGCTGCCCTTCGAATGGCAGAAGAAGGTTCTGGCGCGCGGCCACGGCATGGCGACCGACGACATCCTCACCTGGGAAGAGGAAGGCGACGAACTGCTGGTGATGGGCCTGCGCCTGCGCGAGGGCATCGACCCCAACCGCTTTGCGACGCTGAGCGGCCGCCGCATCGACCAGCGCCAGATCGACGAGCTCAAGCGCATCGGTTTTGTCGAGACCCTGCCCAACGGCAATCTGCGGGTGACGGACAAGGGCTGGCCCGTGCTCGACGCCGTGGTGGCGGACCTGGCGGCTTAGCCTATACTCCACTCATATTCTGTCGCCTCGGGGCGCGTGCTTGAAAAGAGTGTACACTTTTGTGTATATGAGGCAGCATTGGAATTTGAGTGGGACGAGGCCAAGCGCCAGTCGATCATTGCGGAACGGCAAGTCGACATTCTGTTTGCTGCTGCGATCTTCAACGGGCTCGTTGTCACCGAAGTCGATCGACGACGGGACTACGGCGAGGAGCGGCTAATTTCGCTCGGTCTTGTGGACGGCGAAGCCTATGTCGTGGTCCACACCGAGCGAGACGGCATTACGCGGGTGATTACCGCCTGGAAAGGAGGCCGGAGTGGCAAGAGGAAATATCAGGCGAGCCTCGCTCGAAGAGATCAACCGCATGAAAGATGAGGGCCTGCTGTACCACAACCCGAATGCGCCAGAAGGCCCGCCGCCAGGCGAGGAGCTGCCCGACGATTTCTGGGACAGAGCGAAAGTGGTCTTTCCCAAAGTGCCCAAATCGGTCCATCTGAAACTCGATCCCGACGTGTTCGACTACTTCAAGCGCCAGGGCAAAGGCCACCTCACGCGCATGCAGGAAGTGCTGCGCGCTTACGTCAACGCGCACCGGGATGCTGGGCGCTAACGCCTGGCCTACAGCTTCGCGCCGTCCACCACCTGCGCGGTGCCGTTGCTGATCTTTTTGACCACCAGGGCGAACTGGCTGCGGCCGTCGGCGAGGAAGCGGAAGACGCCGTCGCGGCCGTTGAAGCCGCCGGGGGCGGTGAGCAGCGAGGCGTTGTATCTGGGCTGCGCCAGGCTGAGGGTCGAGGCGTTGGCCAGGACCACGGCGGTATAGGCGATGGTGACCAGCGGGTGCGGCGCGCCGCCGAAGCGCTGCTGGTATTGCGGCAGGATGGCCTGGTAGCCCTTGTCGTCGAGCGCCGGGTAGATGGCGCCGTTGAGGTAGGGCGTCGCAAGTATCTGTGGATCACCGTTCCAGTCGGCCGAGCCGACGATGAGCTGGCCGCCGGCGGGGATATTGGCCTGCTGCAGCAGCACGCCGAAGCTCGGGGCGGTGGCACGATCGGGCAGGAACAGTGTATCGACCTGCCGGGCGCTGAGCGTCGGGCCGATCTGGGCGATGACGTTGCGCGCTTCGGTTTCGGAGCCGAACGAATACATGCCGACGATCCTGAGGCCGAGATCGGCGGCGGCCTGCTGGAACGCCGCCTGCTGGATGCGGCCGAAATCGTTGCCAGGGAAGATGCCGGCGAGCGCCTGCCGCCCCTGCCCCTTGGCATAGGTCAGCGAGCGCCTGACCTCGCTCTCGGGCAGGACGTTGAGCAGATAGACGCCGGGCGCCGCGGCGCCGGAATTGTTGGAAAAGCCGATGAGCGGAATGCCGGCCGAGCGCGCGACGCTACCGGCGGCGCTCACCTGGTCGGCCTTGAGCGGGCCGAGGATGAGGCTCGCCCCTTCGGCCACGGCCTGGCTCGCGGCAGCGGCGGCACCCTGCGCGGACGGGCCGGTGTCCTTGATCACCAGCGTGATGTTGTCGGCCATGTTGGGATTGGAGGCGACGAACTCCATGGCGAGGATGGCGCCGTTCTGCATCGAGGTCGCAACCTTGCCGAGCGCCACGTCGCCGCTCAGCGGCAGCAGCATGGCGACGCGGACCGGGCCGCTGCCGATGGTCTGGCCGCTTACCGCAGGGGCGACGGGCGCAGCGGGACCGCCGAAGCGCGGCAGGTTGAAGTCGAAGCTGGAGCAGCCCGACAAGGTCAGGAGCGACAGGCCGCCCACCAGCGCCTGCCTGCGCGTCAGCGTTAGCCCTGTCAAGTCGAACTGATTCCCCTGCCCTCGCACCCGTCCCCCCGTTCTATACAAAACGGCGGGGTGTCCTTAAAGACTAAAGGCTCCATCGCAGGCCAGGAGCCGCCGGTGCACGAGCGCCGCTATTTCATTGCCGGGACCGCGTTCGAGGCGCCCGAGCTGGCACCAGGGCTCTATGTGGTGGCAACGCCCATCGGCAATCTGCGCGACATGACGCTGCGCGGGCTCGAGACGCTGGCTGGCGCCGACGTCCTCTATTGCGAGGACACGCGCACCAGCGGCAGGCTGTGCGAGCATTTCGGCATCACGACGCCGCGCAAGGCGCTGCACGAGCACAATGAGCGGGCACTGGTCGACACCATCCTCGACGACCTTCGGCGCGGCGGCCGGGTGGCACTGATTTCGGACGCGGGCACGCCGCTGCTGTCCGATCCCGGCTTTCCGCTGGTGCGCGCAGCGCGCGAGGACGGGCTGCCGGTTTATGCCGCGCCGGGCGCGTCGGCGCTGCTGGCGGCGCTGGCGGTGGCGGGGCTGCCGACCGATGCCTTCGGGTTTTTCGGCTTCCTGCCGCCAAAAAGCGAAGCGCGCGAACAGGCGCTGCGGCATCTCGCCGGCCGGCGCGAGACGTTGGTGTTCTACGAATCGCCGCGGCGGCTGGCCGAAAGCCTGGCCAGCATGGCAAAGGTCTTCGGCGCAGAGCGGGTCGGCGTGGTGGCGCTCGAATTGACCAAGAAGTTCGAGCGGGTGTTCCGCGGGCCGCTGGGCGAGCTGGCACAGCAATTCGGCGAGGCCGAGCCCAAGGGCGAGGCGGTAATCGTGGTGGCCGGGGCCACCGAGGCGGCGGTGAACGAGGCGCAATGGAGGGCGGCCCTGGCCGAGGCCATGGCGACGCAGCCGCTGCGCTCGGCGGTCGACGCCGTCGCCGTGCAGTTCGGCCTCAAGCGCAAGGACGTCTACGATGCCGCGCTCGCCCTCAAGGCCCAGGAGTGAGTTTCGCAAATTCGCGGAAGGCTCCGGGCGCCGCGGCGAGGCGCTGGCGGCGCTGTTCCTGATGGCGCAGGGGTATCGCGTGCTGGCGCGGCGGGTGAAGACGCCGGTGGGCGAGGTGGATCTGATCGTGAGGCGCGGCGGCGTTGTGGTGTTCGTCGAGGTCAAGGCGCGCAGTTTTTCGCACCAGGAGGGCGAGGCCCTGGCGGCGGTCAACCGCAGGCGCATCGTGCGGGCAGCGCAGGCGTGGCTGATCCGCAATCCGCGCTACGCCGAGGGCGGATTGCGCTTCGACGTGATTTTCCTTGCGCCCTTCGCCTGGCCGCGCCACATCGTTGCCGCCTTCGATGCCACCGGAATTGCGTGAATGAGCCTCAGCGTCGCCGTCCAGATGGACCCCATCGCCTCGATCAACCCGATCGGGGATTCGACCTTCGCCATGATGCTGGAGGCGCAGGCGCGCGGGCATCGGCTCGAATATTACACCGTCGGCTCGCTGGGTCTGAGGGACAATGTGCTGACGGCGTCGGTGGCGCCGGTCGAGGTGTTCGACAAGCCCAGGGGCGAGCACTACCGGCTGGGCGAGAGCCGGCGGCGCAACCTCGCCGAGTACGACGTGGTGCTGATGCGGCAGGACCCGCCGTTCGACATGAACTACATCACCATCAGCCACATGCTGGAGCGCATCCACCCCAAGACTTATGTGGTCAATCCGCCGGCGGCGGTGCGCAATGCACCCGAGAAGATCCTGGTCACCGAATTTCCCGAGTTGATGCCGCCGACGCTGGTGACGCGCGACCGGCAACTGATCCAGGAGTTCCGCAAGGAACATGGCAACATCATCGTCAAGCCGCTCTACGGCAATGGCGGCGCCGGGGTGTTCTTCATCGAGGAGGGCAGCCACAACCTCGTGAGCCTGCTCGAGCTGTTCGAAACGGCGTTCCGCGAGCCGTTCATGGTCCAGCGCTACCTGCCCGATGTACGCAAGGGTGACAAGCGCATCATCATTGTCGACGGCGAAGCGGTGGCGGGGCTCAACCGCGTGCCCTCGGACGGCGAGGCGCGCGCCAACATGCATGTGGGCGGGCGGGCCGAGCTCAGCCCGCTGACCGAGCGCGAGCGCGAAATCTGCGCCATCATCGGGCCGCGGCTCAAGCAGCTCGACATGATCTTTGTCGGCATCGACGTGATCGGCGGCTACCTCACCGAAATCAACGTCACCTCGCCCACCGGCATCCGCGAGATCAAGCGCTTCGGCGGCCCCGACATCGCGCCGATGATCTGGGACGCGATCGAAAAGCGCCGGACCTGATCGGGCCTACTCGTCGCTGTCCTCGGCGTTGAGGTTGTGCGCCTGCCACTGGCTCTGTGGGATCGGATTGCCGAGGCGGAACTCGAAGCCGGTGACGCTTTCGAGATCGGCGGCGACGGTACATTTGACGGCAACGCCGTACCATTTGCGGCGCGAGCGGAAGGCGGCGCCGGGCGCCGTGAGCGTCAGCCCGGCCACCATTGGATCGGACATGGCGTAGGTGACGAGCGTGTCAGGATCGTACTCCGGGGCGCCGCGCCGGATCTGCTCGAGCCCCTCGATATTGCACAGCTGCACCAGCCGCTCACTGGGCGCGAAGCTTTCGAGCGTGCGCTTCATCCTGGCCATGCCGGGCTCGGCGAGGAGGCTGCCGGCGTAGAAATCGGTCGCGATGTGAACGCCGAGGATCGTCGAGGGCGGTGCACCCGGGCTTTTCGGCGCCGGCGCTGTGCTGGATGGCGGCGCGGCTTCGCCAGCGCCCTTCGGCGCCGTCAGCTCCGGGGTCGCCGTCGGCTGCGCGAGCGCCGCGAGCTCGGCAGCAGTGACGATCTCGACCGAGACCGGACGCGGCGGCGGCACCACCAGCTGCCGCAGCGGCGTCAGCAGCAGCAGGGATGCGAGCAGCGCACCATGCGCCAGCAGCGAGGCCAGCGCGCCGGCGGCGAGGCGGCGGCTGGGCAGCGGCGGCGGGCACGCTCCGGCGGCGAGATCGGTCATCGCCCTAGCCGCCCATCTTTGGCCGGAGCGTGGCGGTGACGTCGGCACCGATGCGATAGGAGAAGGCGGTTACCGCATCCATGTCCTTGCTCAGCGTGCAGGCATAGGCGAGAGCGTACCATTTGCCGCCCGAGCGGAAGGCCCCTCCCGAGACGGTGAAGCTCGACCCCGACGCGACCGGCGGCACAAAAGCGTTGGCAACCACCGCGTCGGGCGAAAAGCCGCGGCCGGCATTGCCGAGCTGGCCCACGGCCTCGATGTTGCAGGTCTGGACCAGCCGCTTTTCGGGCGGCAGCTTCCTGATCGCCTCGCGCGCCCGGGCCATCGCCGGAGCATCGAGCACGGCGTCGAGGTAGAAGCGCCTGGCGGCATGCAACGCCCCTTTCAGGGAAGGTGGCGGGACAGCCGCTTCCCCCGCGGCGGCGACGCTGTGGCTTGCGGCCGGATCGCTGGTGGTGAGCGCCGACGCCTCGTCCAGGGCGCTCGCGTCGGTCGAGGCGCCGGGCTCGGAGGCGGCCGAGGATACGGCCTCCGACGCGGATGCGGCTTCGGCCGACGATGCCGCTGCCGATGCAGGGGCGCTGGGTCCGACGGGGATGACGATCGGCCGGGCGGCGGGAAGCGGCGGCGCGGCGGAGGACGGAGGCTCGGAGGCGGACTCACCGGCTGACGCGGCCTCGACCGACGACGGTGCCGGCCCGGAGGACGGCGCTTCGGACGATACCGCCGAGGCGGCCTCGGACGACACGGGCGATGGCGCCGACGACGCCGGCATTTCGGCCGATGACGACGGAGGCGGCACCAGCTCGACGGCGATGGCCGGCGGCTCGTCCGGCTCGGGCAGATGCAGCCGCGGCAGGAGCACGAGGCCGAGCAGCAGCAGGTGCAGGCCGACCGACAGCAGCGCCGTCGCGACGATCCGCCGGTCGCGCGGCGCAATCGGGGGCGCGATGAGGCTGTCGGGGGCGGCGTCGCTCATGCCGGCGAGCTTGCCACGAGGATCGCGGCGAATGCGAGGTGTCTCGCCTTTCAGCGCAGCATGCGGCATGGTGGCCGCATGCGTCTCGATACCTTCCTTCTGGCCCTCTCCACCTTCTTTGCCGTGCTCGGGCCGGCCGATCTGATCCTTGTCTATGCGGCGCTGACGGAGCGCAATACGCGCACCGAGCGGCGGGTGTTCGCGTTGCGCGGCATTTTGATCGCCACCGGCATCCTGCTGTTCTTTGCAGTGTTCGGGCAGGCGCTGCTGGGGATCTTCGGCATCACGCTGCCGGCGCTCAGGATCGCGGGCGGCGTGCTGCTGCTGCTGATCTCGATCGACATGGTGTTCGCGCGCCATTCGGGCGGCACCGGCACCACCGAGGAAGAAGAGAACGAGGCGCGCACGCGCCCCGACATCTCGGTGTTCCCGCTGGCGACGCCGCTGATCGCCGGGCCCGGCGCCATTTCCGGCGTGATCCTGCTGGCGACGCCGGCCGGGCTGTTCACGCTCGAATGGGTCGAGGTGGTGGTGGCGCTGCTCGCCATCCTGCTGCTGTGCTATCTGGCGATGCTGGTGGCGATCCCGATCCAGCGGCTCCTGGGGCTCACCGGCCTTGCGGTGGTGGGACGGGTCGTCGGTGTGCTGCTCGCCGCGCTTGCCATGCAGTTCCTGATCGACGGCCTCAAGACCGCCGGCCTGTTCGCGGCCGCGACGACAGCGGCCGGCGGATAAACGACGAGGCCGCCCGCAGGCGGCCCCGAGACACAAGCCCTATTTCTTCTTGCCGACGGCGGGCGCCGGGTTGTTGAGACCCGCGGTCGCGAGGACCTTGGGTTTTTCCTTCTTGGGCTTTTTGGCTTCCTTCTGCTTGCGAACCTGACCCTTGGCCATGATCTGTCTCCCCTTGCTGGAGGCCGGCGGCGCCGGCGAATACGAGGCACAAGGCTAGGCCTGCGCCAGTTCCCCCGCAAGGCGGACAAGCAGCGTTTTGCCGTGGTTGCGAACCGAAAAGCGGCGCGCGGCTGGTTCGGGAATGCTCTGTAGCGTCATTTCACCAACTGGCAGCGACCCTGGGGGCCGAGCGCATCGACCATGCGTGGGTCGCACCCGGTGAGCAGGAACACCGTCCAGTCGTTCACATCGCCATAAAAGGCGTTGCGGTCGACCTCGCCGACGACGCCGTTGAGCACACCCGTCTGCGTCCACTGCCACAGCATCCAGCGCCGGTTGCCATAGCGCTCCGGCGGCTCGGCGGCGGTGGAGCGCAGCCAGAAGGCGTTGTCGAAATGCTCGCCCTCGAGGATGTCGTGGTGGAAGGTCATGTCGGTGTAGATGATGGGCAGCTTGCCGGTGTGCTTTTCCATGGCCGCGAGCATGACGCGGATCTTTTCGAGCACATCGGCCTTGCTGAACTTGTTCTTGCACGAGCTGCCGTGGTTCCACTCGAGGTCGAGAACGGGCGGCAGCGCGGTGGGATCATCGGGCACGTTCTTGATGAACCAGGCGGCCTGCTGCGCCGCGGTCGAGCACCACGTCATGAAGTGATAAGCGCCATGCGCCATGCCGGAGGCACGCGCCTTGCGCCAATTGTCGGCAAAGGCAGGGTCGACATAGTCCTTGCCTTCTGTGGCCTTCATGTAGACGAAATGCACCCCCGCAGCGCGCACCTTGGCGTAGTCGATGGCACCCTGGTAGCGCGCCACGTCCATGCCCTGGATCGGCAGCGTCCGCGCCCGCGCCACGCCCGGATGCGGGCGGTTGTCGCCATGGATCGGCGGGCCGACTTCGCTGCGGATGCCGACCGGGCTCTGCGCGCAGGCCGACAGCACCGCCAGCAGCGCCGCGGCGGCGGCAGCCTTGAGCAGGGACGGACGTTGCGGGCGAACGGGGGCAGTGACCATGGCTTTTCGGGGCGCGTGGCAAAAATGAAACTCGCCTTCGATTCAACATGGTCCAGTAAATGAAACCTTGCGCTAACCCATTGATATCGCAGCATGGTTAACGCCGTCGCCGGTGCGCGAGGTGCGGTGCCGTCGGCTCTGTTCCCGGAACGTTCTTGCGAGCCTTAGGGGATTATATACTTGACACACCCAACAGAACGCTTATCTATGGTGGACAAGGAGTTAAGCCATGTCCGTCCTATCCAAGCCCTACTTTCACGATGAAGCCGCAGCCTTCGAGCATGTGGAGTCGATCCTGTGGGCTGACGGCATGGTCTGCCCACACTGCGGCAACGTCGAAGGCTTCTATGACCTCGCCAAGACCCGCATCGGCCTCAAGAAGTGCTCGGGGTGCCGCAAGCAGTTCACCGTCCGCGTCGGCACCATTTTCGAGGATAGCCACCTGCCGCTGCACAAGTGGTTGCAGGCGATCCATCTCGTTTGCAGCAGTAAGAAGGGTATCAGCGCCCATCAACTGCACCGCGTCCTAGAAGTCACCTACAAGACCGCTTGGTTCCTTGAGCATCGCATCCGCGAGGCCATGCGCAATGGCGACTTCTCGCCTATGGGTTCGGGCGGCAAGGTCGTGGAAGTCGATGAAACCTACATCGGCAAGATCGACGCAATCAGCCGCAAGGAATACAAGAGCACGTTCCGCCCTTCACCGTTCAAGAACGTCGTCCTTACGCTGGTCGAGCGTGGCGGCGCGGCCCGCTCGTTCCATATCGACAACGCCAGCGTGGCGTCCGTTCTGCCGATCTTGAACGCCAACCTTGCCCGCGAGACTGCCCTTATGACGGACAGCGCCGCGCTCTATCGTGGCCAGATCGGTTCGCAGTTCGCCAGCCACGACTACGTGGATCACGGCTCTTACGAGTGGGGCCGTGGCCCGGTCCACAGCAACACGGTCGAAGGCTTTTATTCGATATTCAAGCGCGGCATGAAGGGCGTCTATCAGCACTGTTCGGAGAAGCATCTGCACCGCTACTTGGCGGAGTTTGACTTCCGCTACAGCAATCGCGTTGCGCTGGGAATTGACGATGAAAACCGAGCCGTCCGGGTTCTTGACGGGGCCAAGGGGAAGCGGCTTACCTACAGGCAATCTAGTGTCAACTAGCGGAACGAAAAGAGCTTTCCAGCTTTCGTTCGGGTTCATCACAAAACGCGGAAAGCCTTGAGATTCAAGGCTGAATCTGTTACATAACCTGCAATCCGGTGTGCGGCTCAAGCCAAGCGATCGGTGTACAGATGGTACATAATCCATCAGGCGGGGCGAAAGCCCCGCCTTTGTTTTATGGCAGCCATTTCATTCCATAACCGATGACGCTGCCGTTGTTGCCGCGATCATATTTGTGAGCCCAAAGCTCATCGGCAACCAGTTCGCAGAAGCCGCCCATCTGCACGTTGTTGTGGTGCATCTTGACCCTCGTCAAAATGTGGCTCGGATGGGCTAGCAGGTCGCATAGTTGCAGGCCGGAAATGTTGTCTGGCTTGAAGCGAAATTTTAGGTTGGGATACGGGATTGCGGCCTGTATGCGAGAGGCGCTCACGTAGAACGTGCCGTTGGCGCGGACCTTCTCGTAAGCACTTTGTAGCTGTCCGTCCTTTGGCTTCTTGCGGCCCTCGGGCATGATGTCGCCCGTCTGGTGCTGCCTCTCTAGAAACTGGGCGTACTTCTCCACCAGGATTTCCATGAGGTAGTGATACGGGTGCTTATTGTCCCAGTGCGGCTGGTTCACCATCCCGCGCTTGTCGATTAACGCGGTGATGACGCGATATTCAGATCCCCGGATGATCCTCAGAATCGCTTTGTCAAAGAGCGCCCGCTTATCGTCATCGTTCAGAACGCCAAACTGCCTCTTTCTCTGAACAATATCGGTACGATGTAGAATGAGCGGTTCGTCTGGATCGTGCTTGAAGATTTCGGCTTTGATCCAGTCGAGCTTTGGCTTCAGAGCGTCGCGTGCATGAGGTATCATCATCGCAACGCCGGTAAGGCTCAGAAAGCGATGGTTGTCTTCATCGAGATGCCCGAGGTCATCATTGCCAACCTCGTCAACGTAGAGGCGATACATGCCCGAGTCTAAGATTCCCGCCGACAAGAAGAGTCAACTAGAACGCTTCAAGGAAGCGGCTAAATCCTCAGGAACCGACGACAGCGAAGAAGCCTTTGACCGGGTGCTAAAGAAGGTGGCTAAGCCGAAACGGCCTGCCGGCAAAGACCCGCGCGTTAAAGACTAGGAGATATCGTCACTACGTAGTGGTCCGGCGCGTTTCCAATTTCGACTTTTCTGCTCGGCGGCGGGGCTAGCATGCCAATCATATGGCGTTGAACAGCGTAGCCGCTGGTTTCGAGAAAGCGTTGAAAATCGCTACCAACAATCTGATCCGCGTCCGAACCGACCGTCCTCAAAATGATCGGCTTCTTTTCTGTCAGGTAGGTTAGCAGCTCCGCCCCTACTTCAGGCGTGAAGTTCAGCTTCTGTGGCCCATAGTTATTAACCGGCCCCATATGGCCGAAAATGTTCCCACTATTGTTGTAAGTATCGCCCACGTGTGATGCCCCCGATGTTGCCTTCGGCGAAGTATGTCGCCACGCAACATACCACAGCAAGCACGCGGCGAGGCTGAGCGCTAACGCTAATCCCCAATGGCTCATGATAAGCGCCTCGATTGGGTCGAGAGCGACCTTAACGTCCGGCCAGACAGCAGCCGCCGCCACCGCTGTGCCGACGATGGCAAGCAGCACTGCTGGAACCCACGATAGCCAGTGATGGATGGCAGCCCCCATGCGCGCCTCATATCAAATCTCGCATGGTTCGTGAAGTATATAATCCCCGAGCCTTAACCACGCTTGTTAGGGTTTGCCCATATTTTGAGGATTTCAGCATGGTGGCCCGTGTACAGACGGTGGCGTTCCAGGGCATCGAGGCCGTGCCGGTCGACGTGCAGGCGCAGATCACCAGCGGCCTGCCGCCGGGCGTGGTCATCGTCGGGCTGCCGGACAAGGCGATCAAGGAGGCGGGCGAGCGCGTCAAGGCGGCGCTGATCTCGTCGGGCCTCAGCCTGCCGCCGCGGCGCATCATCGTGAACCTGGCGCCGGCCGACCTGCCCAAGGAGGGCAGCCATTACGACCTGCCGATCGCCCTGGCGCTGATGGCGACCATCGGGGCGTTCCCGGCCGACGCGCTCGACGGCTATGTGGCGATCGGCGAGCTCGGGCTCGACGGCCGGCTGGCGCGGGTCGACGGCGTGCTGCCGGCCGCCATCGCCGCGCATGGGCGCGACCTGGGCATCATCTGCCCGGCGCCGTCGGGGCCGGAGGCAGCATGGGCCGGCGACGACATCGAGATCGTGGCGCCGGAAACGCTGCTGGCGCTGGTCAACCACCTCGGTGGTTACCAGCTCTGCCCGCGGCCGCTGCCGCGGCGGCGCGAACTCGCCGCGGGCCTGCCCGACCTCTGCGACGTGCGCGGCCAGGAGGTGGCGCGGCGGGCGCTGGAG
>JAEWCE010000217.1 GCA_023390785.1 Pseudomonadota bacterium | reverse complement strand
GCCTCCGTCAGAGACTAGGGGCCGACAAAGGGACGCGGCGAGATGGTCGAGCGAAAGCCGTCCGGGTCCGAGCGCCATGATGGCGACGGCGAGCGCCGCCCAGGGCAGATGGAAGTTGGCCCACCCCTCCGGGACGACGAGTTGGATGACCGCCGTCATCACCAGAAGCGCGAGCGCACTGAACCGCGTCGCGAGACCGACGACCAGCAGCAGCGGCAGCACGATCTCGGCAACGCCGTCGAGATACGCGAAGAGTGCCGGCATCGGGAAGTCGTAAGCGTGTCCGAAGATGTGCAGCTTGAACTCGTCTTCGAAGAGGTACGACGCCGCCGGCGACAGGGACAGGAAGCCGTCCCACTTCGTCAATCCGGACTTGAGGAACGGTATGGCCAGAGCGACGCGCAGCACCGGCGGCGCCACGACGAGGGCGACCTGCGCGAGGCGTTCCGTCGCGCCACGCAGGACGTCGTCGACGGTAGAGATGGTCGCGAACGAATTCATGCCCTCAGCGGCTCCCGTACGGTCCCGAAGCCGATCACCGCGCCGACCTGGATCATATCCGCTAGGTTCGCCGTCAAGTCGAAGCTGGGCTCGGCGACGAGCGCGTGTTCGAATGCGGCCAACACCGACCTTCCGGAAGAGAGCGCCAGGATGAATTCCGGACTGCCCTTCGGAATCGATCGGACTTCGACCTCGGCCTCCGGTCGGACGACGAGCGCGTCTTCGCCGCTGGCCGCCAAATCGACCGGACCGGGGACGCCGCCTTGGACGTTCATCTGCCAGATCGTAAACGCCGGAAAGTGCGAGCGGACGATCCGGACGGACGGATGCAGCACAAGGCTGATCTCCGGAAGCAGGTCGGGATCGATCCCTGAGAACGCGGAAGGGTCAATCGGCGAGGCCTCGGCCGAATGATAAGCCTCGATCCAGGCCCGCTCGATGCGCGCGACGTCGGCCAGATACGGCAACACCGAAGCGGGTTCGAACCGGTCGATGAAATCGGGTAGGCCCGCGCCATAGTCGAAGAGCATCGGCGACCGGGGCAAAGCGCCGACGACGAAGGCGCGGGCCAAGGCGTGGAAGAATTCCGATCCGACGATGCGGTGCACGGCGGGATAGGCATCCTTCAGTGTCTGCGTCAGGCCGACGATCACGTTGTTGCGATAGACGGCGAAACGCCTCGAGCTCGGTTTTCCGTCCGGCCCGACCAGACCTGCCGGCGTCGGAAGTGCGGGATCGATCAACGCGGCCGCGAAGCCACGCTGCACTTCAGCAAGCGACGGCATGGCGTGGTCTCTCCGGCCGGTTCGAGGACATCATCGACTCGGCCCGCTTTGCTTCCGCGGCGAGCGTCGACCAGGCGGGCACTTGGGCATCCCACTCGATCAGCGTCGGCACCGGGCCAACGAGCCGCACCGCGAGTTCGTAGAGATACCAGACGGCATCCTCGACCGGGCGATCGTGGGTATCGATGAGAAGCGGCCTGCCGGCCTCGTCGGCCTGCCGGTCGTTTCCGGCGAGGTGGATCTCCTGCACGCTCGCGAGCGGGTATCCTTCGATGTAAGCGATCGGATCCCACTGCTGATTGGTTGACGCGACGAAGACGTTGTTGACGTCGAGCAGCAGGCCACAGCCGGTGCGCCTCGTGACTTCGGCGATGAAGTCGGTCTCCGCGTAGGTGCTCTCGGCGAACGCGACGTAGGTCGACGGATTCTCCAGCAGCATCTGGCAGCCGAGGGCGGTCTGGACCTGATCGATGTGCTCGACGACGCGCTGGAGCGTCTCGGACGTATAAGGTACGGGAAGCAGGTCGTTCACGAAACCGGTGTCGTGCGTCGACCACGCCAGATGCTCGGAAAACAGACCGGGTCTGTAGCGCTGCCGGAGCAGTTTCAACCGCTCGATATGATCCTCGTCCAGCGGACGGTCCGCGCCGATCGAGAGACCCACGCCGTGAAGGGACAAGGGATAGCGCTCGCGGATCGCTGAGAGATAGCGGTGCGGCGGACCGCCCGCGCCCATGTAGTTCTCCGCATGCACCTCGAAGAAGCCGATATCGGGTGCCGTGTCGATGATCGTGCGGTAGTGCTCGGCCTTGAGGCCGACGCCGCCGCGCGGCGGTATGCGATCTTCTGGCGATGACGGAATGCGCATGGCAACCTCAGGGATAGAGGGCGGGCCGTCGCGGCCCGCCCGGTTTTCGTCAGGCCTTCGGGGTGAGGCTTCCGGCGCCCTTCGGCGTGTTCATGGTCGTGCAGGTGCCCTTGGGCTCGAGCTTGAACGCATTGCCCTGATAATCGACGGTGCTGGTGCCGGCGCAGGTGGTGCCGGCTCCGGCGTAGCAGTCGTTCTGTCCCTTCAGGGCGACGCCGAAGCACTTCTCCATCTTGCCGCCCTCCATCGCCTTCATGGTCTGGGCCTGCTTCTCCTTCATCATCTTTTCCATGTCGGCCTTGCTTTGCGCGGTGGCGGACGTGGCGGCGAGCGTTCCGACGGCGACGGCGAATGCGCCGGCGACCATTGCGTTGAGCGTGCGATTGGACATTCGAGTTCCTCCGGGTTCGGGGCGACTTTGCGAAGTGCATGGTCGCTGGTCCGACGGGCTGCTCTTCCCGTCTGTACCGATGTTCGCCGCGGCATTCGAAAGGTTACCCTCGCGAACACGCGCGGCATCCCTCCAACCGTGCGTCTAGCCACGCGATGTGCGCCTCGAGCGAGATATCCATCGAGGACGTGATGTCGAGACGCCGATCCTCGAAAACATCGGTGCCGGGATACGTCGCGTGCCAACGATCGACCGCGGCGTCGCGCTCGTGGAGAAGCCGCTCGATCTGCGGTCTGAACAGGACCAGCATCAAAGTGATCCAGCGGTCGAGGGACCGCGCCCCGCCGACGGCAAATCCGTCGAGCATCGCGATCACGTCGGGGGCGCGGTACCACGTCTCATCAGTCACCCATCGGTTCGTGGTGAACAGCCGCTCCGGCATGCCCGTCGGCGTCATTGAGATCGCGACGAGATGGGACATCGCGGCGGTCTCCGCCGCGGGGCACGCTCCGTAGCCATCGAGTTCCGCTGGATGGACTCCCGGCGGCATTCCCGCCGCGCCCATGAACACGTGGAAGTGCGCGTAGTCGGGACGATCCCGGTCGTCCGGCGCGTGGGCGTGGAGGAAGAACTGCGCGTGGGTGTCCGGGTCGCGTACATCGTCGTGCGGGTAATGCTCCCACTCGACGAACTCCTCGCTGCCGCGCAGCGCCTCCAAGAACAGGTTGCTCCCGCTTTCGTGAAGCTCGCGCATACAGTCGACGACGGTTTCCGCGGCGGTCGCCATACGCGACAGCATCTCCGGCGAAAGCGCTGGCGCGTCGTCAGCAAGAGATACCATCGCACGCTGAGCGATCATGTCGTTCGTTAACCTTGAAAGAGCATGGCCGGAGACGGCGTCATCGGGATGCCCGCCGTCTCCTCCATTTGATCTCGCAACATCGCTGAAGGAGATACGTCCAAAAACCAAATTTCGTTACTTCTTGGCGGCGCAGGGGTTCGCTTTGGCCGCGCAGGGATTTGCCTTGCACGGATTGGTAGCCCTCTTGGTCGACTTGTGCTTGGGCGCGCAGGGGTTCGAGCCGGCGGCCGCCGGGACCGGGGTCGCCGCAACCATGCCGGTGACCGCGGCGATCGCGCCGAGGGTTTGCAGGCTCTTCTTCAGCGAAGGCATTCGATATCTCCATGGTTTGTTAAGACAATCGACGGGCGTTCATAGACGCGTCGTCACGTTCACCAGCCAATCCGGCATGGCGTTCGTCAGCGAGGTCTCGACGATCTTGTCGAGACCGGTGAGCACGAACAGTCCGATGCCGAAGAAGGCGGCACCCATGAGCGGTTTGCCAATCCGGGAGGCGCGCGCCATCCAGTCTCGCCGCGCTATGATCGCTTGGCGCGAACCATAGGCGAGCAGAAGGATCGGCGTCGCCGCGCCAAGCGCGAAGGCCACCATAGTCGACGCCGCCCGACCGAGATCATCGCCCTGCGTTGCGAGACCGATCGCGGCGCCGAGCGTCGGCCCCGAGCATGGCGACCAGATCACGCCGAGCACGGCGCCCAGAGCGAACTGCCCCCCGATACCGGACGGCTGTAGCCGGTCGAGCAGAACTTGGCCCCTGCCGGCGATCGGAGACGCCATGGAGGCCACCTTGCCCTGCAGCGCCGGCACCAGAAGGACCACGCCAGCTGCGCCCATCAGGGCCGCGACAGCGAGCCGTAGCGTCTCAGGATCGATGCCAACGCTGAAGCCGACCGATGCGAGCGCGATGCCCACGCCCGCAAAGGATGCCGCCAGGCCGGCTGCGAGCGCCAGGGGTCCCCAGAGGTGCCGTTCGAGCGCGCCGAACAGCACGATCGGCAGGATCGGAAGCACGCACGGTGAGAGCGTCGACAGGACGCCGGCGGCGTAGCCCAGCGCGAGATTCGCGGGCACCTCAGAATGCCTTCGCCACCAGGGCGCGCAGCGGCGCCGGATCGGTCTCGCCTGTGGAGCGCGCGACTTCCTTCGATCCCTTGAATACGATCAGCGTGCTCTGGTACTGGACGCGAAACTGCTTCAGGACGTCCTTGGCGCTATCGAAATCGACGTCGTAGACGACCAGATCCGGATGCTCCTTCTCGATCTCCTGCACGATCGGCTTCTGCTGCTTGCAGGTGGGACACCAGGACGCGGTGACATCCACAAGGATCGATTTGCCAGCGGCCTGCGCGGTCTGGAAGGCCTTGGCGTCGAAAGGCTGTCCGGCGTTCGCGAGCGAGGGCAGCGCGACGACCGCGGCGATAGCGATGGCCGTACGCAGGAAGCTCGAGGACATGATGGTGGTTCTCCGTGGATGCTGAGACGTCTCGAGGCCACGGTTCGCCCACCCCGGAGAAAGGTTACGTGGGGCTCGGAAAAATATCGGACGTGCCTGCGGGCGCGGCGCGCTCTACACATGACCGCAGGGCTTCCGCAGAAAAAGGACCTGCACGATGACGGATCTCGTCCCTCTCTTTCCGAACCAAACCGTCCCGCCGCTCCGCGTCGAACTCGCGGATAGCGGCTCATTCGATCTCGCGTTGGAGAAGCCGACCAACTTCACGCTCGTCATCTTCTATCGCGGCCTCCATTGTCCGATTTGCAAGAGCCAGTTAAAGGATCTCGAATCCAAGCTCGACGATTTCGATAAGCGCGGGGTCGCCGTCGTGGCCGTATCGACCGACTCCAGGGAACGTGCAGAACAGACACGGGAAGCATGGGGGCTGTCGCGGCTGCGCGTCGGCTGTGGCCTCTCGCTCGCCGCAGCCCGGCGCTGGGGACTGTACGTGTCGTCTGGACACGGAAAGACGTCGGCCGGCGTCGATGAACCGGCGCTCTTTTCGGAGCCTGCCATCTACCTGGTGAGACCGGACGGCACCCTCTACTTCGGCAGCGTACAGACGATGCCGTTCGCACGACCGCATTTCTCGGATATCCTGACGGCGCTCGATTTCGTCGTGAAGAACAATTATCCTGCTCGCGGCGAAGTGACGGATCTCAGGAAGTCAGCGTAACGAATCGCCAGCCCTACGTTCTGCTCAGATAGGTGATGAGGTCGTCCGCCGCCGCGGATGACCAATCGGCGTCGCCCGGCATGTAGCCGACGATCGCGCCCGAGCTCGAGACCACGTAGGTGATCGGCATACCGTAAAGCGCGAACGGCGCCTTCTTGGCGTTATCGGCATCCGAGTGCGCCACATATCCGTTGGGATCGAGAAAGATCGGCAGCACCTTCAGATCGAGCGACTTCACGAAGCGCGCGACGGTCTCGCGCGGCCCGCGATCCTCCGAAACGGCGGCAACATGCACTCTGCCGCGCCAGACGTCCCGATACAGCCTGTCGAGCGCGGGCAACTCCATGCGGCAGGCGGCGCACCACGATGCCCAGAAGTTCAGAAGGATCGGCTTGCCGCGCAGCGCCGAAAGATCCGTCGTACCGCCTTCCAGGCGGAACAGCCGTAGCGACGGTAATTCCTGAGCCGGCCAGAGGATGGTGAACTGGTACCGTCCGGACTCGAACCTGGGAACGCCGTTTTCGACCGCGGCCGCTTCGCCCGACGCGAGGCCGGCGGACATGCCGGCCAACGCGCGCAGTAGGACGTCGCGGCGCGACGGCATCCCGGCCACGCCCCGGCCTGTGCCGACGGTCTGCCCCTTCAAAGTGTCTCCTGCACCGACAAAGCGGGCGACGATTGAGGAACAGCCGGCCGGAACGCGATGAAAAAGAACAGCGGATTTGGCAGCCAGTACAACCAGCCGATCGACGGTTCGCGCGTTCCGTCTGGAAGCCGCAGGTCGAGCCACACGTACAAAAATTTGTAGATGCAGAGCCCCGGAATCAAATTCGGCTTCAGCCGCGAGGTCTTCAGGTACTTTCGCGCGATGTAGTAGTTGCCTTCAAAAGGCGTGATTCCGAAGAGGCCGATCGGCCCCTCCGCGATCACCTCGCCACTCGCTCGATGCGTGATCCGGACGTGCCGCGACATGCTTCGATCTCCCGTGCAGCAGCTGTGGATCGGTTCGCCGCATCTCCGGAGAAGTTACCCGCCGTGCTGCGGGAATACGTCGTAACCTTCCTGCATCCTCCGTCGAACGGATCAGGGACGGTCCATCGTGACGAGACCAAAGGAGGAGATGCGATGACTTCGAGCAATTGGATCAAGGGAATGGTGGCGGCCTTCGTCGCTACCGTCGTTCTTTCCGCCCTCATGCTCATGAAGGCGATGATGGGCGTGATGCCCGAGCTCAACCCGATCAAGATGATCGCTGACATGCTCGGCGCGCCGCCGGCCATCGGCTGGGTGATGCACTTCATGATCGGAACCGCGTTGTGGGGCACACTGTTCGCGTGGCTCGACCCCACGATTCCGGGAGAGAGCCACTGGTTGAAGGGCATCTTGTTCGCCGCCGCAGCTTGGCTCATCATGATGATCGTTATGATGCCGATGGCTGGCGCCGGTTTCTTCGGATCCCATCTCGGGATGACGGCACCGGTCATGACGCTGATGCTGCACGTCGTGTTCGGCTTCGTGCTCGGCGCTGTCTACGCGTTCGAGCGACCGGACCCGGCGCATGAGTTTCAGGGAATGCGTCCCTGAACTCAGTCATGACGCGTCGCTGCAAGAAGCGACTTTCTTGAAGCACGCGAACAACAATCGAGAAGGGCCGGGCTTTTGGAGCGCATCGGCTCTTCCGAAGGGAGGGTGCACCATGACGGCGAAATTGGGCGAAGTACAGGCGTGCGTCTTCGACGCCTACGGCACCTTGTTTGATTCCGCTTCCGCGACGCACGGTTGTCGCGATCTGCTGGGCGACGATCTCGACAAGCTGACCACTCTCTGGCGCGACAAGCAGCTTCAGTACACATGGCTGCGCGCAATACAGGGGAAGCACGCCGATTTTTGGCAGGTCACTGGAGATGCCCTCGACTTTGCCCTTGACACTCTGAAGCTCGATCGACCGGAGCTACGCGATAGGCTGATGAAGCTTTATCTCACTCTCGACGCGTTCCCCGAAGTACCCGACGTCCTTCGTCGACTGAAGGCGGGCGGTATACGAACAGCGATTCTCTCGAACGGATCTCCGGTCATGCTCGCTTCCGCTGTGAAGCATACTGGTCTCGGCGACCTTCTCGATTGCATCCTGTCCGTCGAAGAGGTCGGAGTGTACAAGCCGAACCCGCGCGTCTATCAGCTCGCGGTCGACCGGCTGGGCATTCAAGCCTCGCAGATTTCCTTCCAATCCTCAAACGCTTGGGACGCTTATGCCGCGTCGTCCTTTGGCATAAAAGTCGTCTGGTGTAACCGCTATCGGCACCGCGAGGAGCGCCTCCCCGGCCAACCCGACTGCTAAATCGCAACGCTGGCGGAACTGCCAGCGATCGTTGGAGCGATTTGACAAGCGCGGTTCAGGAGATGGACAGTGACATTGAGGCTCGGCTGCCAGTATGCGCTCTCGGACGGTGTACCCCGCCGGTCGTTCTTTGCAGCCGTGGTTGTTGGGACGGTGTTGAACCTCATCAACCAGGGCGACGCGCTATTCGGCGGAGTGTCCGTTAACTGGTTCAAGATTATCCTGACTTACTGCGTGCCATATGCTGTTAGCGCCTATGGCGCCGTTTCGGTTCAAATTCGGCGGCTGGCACAATTGGCTCAATCGACGCACCATCACCATAAGTGAATCTGCTTCCATTCCGTCGGCCCTGCGCGGCAACTCGAAGGAATGCGCCCGAAACTGGAGAGATCGGATATGGATGTCGACGTGATACTGGAATCCGTCATCCGCTGCCCAAATTGCGGCAACGAGTCGACCGAGCGCATGCCGTCAGACGCGTGTCAGTTCTTCTACGACTGCAAGCACTGCGGCGCCCGATTGAAACCGAAGGATGGCGACTGCTGCGTGTTCTGCTCCTATGGAACGGTTCCATGCCCTCCTGTTCAGGAAAGCGGCGGCCGTTGCAGATAGGCTCGTCTGATAGGCCGCAAAAAGCGCCCCCCGCAGGTAACCTCGAGATAGGACGCGGCGAACTGAGGGGCGGACGCTCGCGACCGCCTGGTACCGTTATAGGCGCCGGGCCGGTGCGGCGCCGCTTGCTCGGTCACCTCGAAAGGCAACGATCCCACATGAAGAAAACGCACGAACGACGTCTGATCCTATCGGCCGCAATTGCCGGACTGCTCATCGCTTCCGTCGGAAGCGGCTTAGCAGCCTCGCCCGTGAAGCTGGAGTTCGTTACGCACGCCGCCTTCTTCTCGGCCGAAACCAAACAGCCGAAAACCCTCGATCCCCAGGTCTTCGTCGAGGATGCCTCCGCACCCGAGGCGGCCGGTCCGCAGGGCATCAAGCACGTCGCCGGCGTGCGGCCGCCGTTCGTCGACCAAGACCCCAGGACGTCCAAGCTGTTCAACGCCGAGCACAAGCCGCTTGGCTTCGATCTTCAGTCGTGGCTCTCCGCCACCGGCACCGTCATGATGGCGGAGAAGGATGGCAAGGTGACGCTCGATGCGACGTTCAAGAACCTGCAGCCAAACGCGAGCTACAGTCTCTTCGAGAACCATTTCGACACGAAGCCGGTCACGTTCACGCCCATGGACGGCACCGGGAAGACGAACAGTTTCACAGCGAAGGCCGACGGCACCGCCAGCATCACCGTGACGTTGCCGAGCATGCCAACCCACGACAACGCCGTGCTGGTCATCTACAACAGCGGCGGCCAGCCGCACGGAATGGAACGCGGGCGCATCGGGGTGGACGCCCATCACCAGATCATCGCGCGGCCTGATTGATTCTAAGGTCCCGCTTGGGGGCGGCCCGTGCCCCCTCGCGGTCTGCGCCGCAGGAGCGGCCAGCCAAGCAGGTAATCTGAAGGAAAAATGCCGCCGAGCCTAGATAGGTCCACGTCGGTTGCTAGCTCGCTGCAGTTCGCAAGCGCCATGAATAATCAAGGCCCGCGCTTGATCGAGGCTCGCATGTAACGAGGAAGCGGGGCTCTGCAATCATTGAGAGCGAGACCATCGCCGTCAGGCAATTTGCCTGCCTAGTTTCGCGTTCGAGGTCGAGCGGCTTGAACGGCCAGACGCGTGTGCTCCTCGCAAAATCCATCCTCCGAACCCATGATCAAAACCCACGGTTTGCGCGATGACTACGAGTAACGTCGCGGAACTGGCCGCAGCCGCTTTATCGCACTACTGCGAGATCTCGATAAGGACATTGTGGTGGTGCGTGACTCCACGGGCGTGCTCGCCGGGGTCATCACCAAGACCGACATTGTCCGCCAGATCAGCCGCTGCCAGGGGGCCGCTTGCATGACGGCAGCATCGGCCGTGATGACTGAGGCCGTCGTCTATTGCCGCCCTAGCGATCTACTTCGCGAGGCATGGATGATCATGAAGGAACGGCATCTGAAGAATATTCCGATTCTGGACCGCGAGTCCCGGCCCATCGGCGTACTCAACGCCCGCGACGTGCTGGAGACCCTTCTGAAGGAGCTTGAATATGAGGAGGGGCTGTTGCGGGAGTACGTAACGTGCGTTGGTTATCGTTGATCGCGAGCAGGCCAGGCCATAACGGGCCGTGTCAGTGACCCGCATGCTTTGCGCCGGAAGCTGCCGTGCGCGAAGCCATCTCATACGTAGCAGGGCCCCTCTATGACAGGATGTGCCCGGATAAATTCCTCGTCGACCTCGACACCGATACCGGGCTTCTCGAGCGGCCGGACGCATCCCTGGTCATCGAGATCAAATGGTTGGCTGCAAAGCTCGTCACGGAACAGGTTCTCGCGCGCCACATCGGCTTCAAAATAGCCGCCGTTGTCGATGGCGCAAAGAAAATGGATCGTGGCCGCCATGTTGATGCCGGTCGTGGACGTGTGCGGGTTGATGGGGAGTTTCCAGGCAGACGCCAGCGCGGCGATTCGCAGCGCTT
This sequence comes from Pseudomonadota bacterium, assembly GCA_023390785.1. GTDB lineage: Bacteria > Pseudomonadota > Alphaproteobacteria > Rhizobiales > Devosiaceae > Devosia_A. The sequence goes on along the minus strand of JAEWCE010000217.1, from coordinate 12 downwards.
CCGTCGGGCCAC
>JAEWCE010000196.1 GCA_023390785.1 Pseudomonadota bacterium | reverse complement strand
AAACGGGGCTTTTGCGCCGCGCCCATAGCGATTGCCCCCGCGCCGGCGCGGGGGCGGTGGTCGACGGAGGTTCGGGCTTGGGACTTTCGGCCGCAACGGGCCGGGAGGCAGTGGTGCTATCGCTCATCGTTCAATCGTCGGCATAGGGGTCCGCCACCCCCAGGGAAGCCAGAATCTGGGTTTCGAGGCCCTCCATGGCAAGGGCCTCGTCATCGTCCATGTGATCATAGCCCAGCAGGTGCAAAAAGCCATGCACCACCAGGTGGGTGAAATGATCCTCGACGCTGACCCCCTGCTCGGCGGCCTCGCGCTCGAGCGTTTCGCGGGCGAGGATGATGTCGCCGAGCAGCCCGGAGACCGGCGCGAACGGCTCGATCTGCGGGAAACTCAGCACGTTGGTGGATTTGTCGATGCCGCGCCAGTCGCGGTTGAGCACGCGCTGCTCCGCATCGTCGGTGAGGACGATGGAGAGCTCGGCCGGACCGGTGATCCTGGCTTTGGACTGCGCCAGGGCAGCGCGCACGGCCGTGTCGGCCCGGGCGTCGAAGCTGTCGGGCCAACCCTCGGTGTTGCGGGAGATGTCGATGCTGAGGGGGGCGGGCATGGTCAGGCCTCCCCGCCGCGCGGACAGTCGGCAATCCTCTCCCGCGCAGCGGGGGAGGGGGACCAGCGAAGCTGGTGGAGGGGGCGGCCATAACCACCGAGTCCAGTCCCGCCCCCTCCACCGCCTGACGGCGGTCCCCCTCCCCCGTACGCTTCGCTACGGGAGAGGATACGCAGGAGCCGATGGCCCTGGATCGGTTCGCTCAATTGGCGGATTTTTGCGCCGATGCCTGATCGTACGCGCGCACGATGCGGCCGACCAGCGCGTGCCGCACCACGTCCTTGTCGTTGAAGCGCGAGATGTGGACGCCCTCGATGCCGTCGAGCAGGTGCACGGCCTCGATGAGGCCCGACTTCTCGCCACGCGGCAGGTCGACCTGGCTGGGGTCGCCGGTGACGATCATCTTGGAGTTCTCGCCCAGGCGGGTCAGAAACATCTTCATCTGCATCGAGGTGGTGTTCTGCGCCTCGTCGAGGATGACCACGGCATTGGCGAGGGTCCGGCCGCGCATGAAGGCGAGCGGCGCGACCTCGATGACGCCCGAGGTAATACAGCGTTCCACATGCTCGGGACGCATCATGTCGTAGAGCGCATCGTAGAGCGGGCGCAGATAGGGATCGACCTTTTCCTTCATGTCGCCGGGCAAGAAGCCCAGGCGCTCGCCGGCCTCGACCGCGGGGCGCGAGAGGATGATGCGGTTGATGTCGCCGCGCTCGAGCAGGGTCGCGGCGTGCGCCACCGCGAGATAGGTCTTGCCGGTCCCGGCGGGGCCGATGCCAAACACCAGCTCGGCGCGCTCCATGGCGCGCATATAGGCGTCCTGCGCCGGGGTACGGGCGACGATGGTGGCCTTGCGCGTCGCAATCTGCGCCATGCGCACGCGGCCTTTCTTTTCGAGCGTCGGCAGAGACAGCTGGCTGTCTTCCGTTTCGATCATGCGGATCATGGTGTCGACATTGGCGATGTCGAGCGCCCGTCCCTCCTCCAGCATGCCGTAGAGCGATTCCAGCACGCGCCGCGCCTGGTCGACGGCGGAGGCCGCCCCCTTGAGCATGAGGTGATTGCCCCGCGGCGTGGCGGTCACCTTGAGGCGCTGTTCGATGAGGGCCAGGTTCTGGTCGAAGTCGCCGTAGAGCTGGGCGGCGAGCCGGTTGTCTTCGAAGGCCAGTTCAAGCTGCGAGGAGAGGGCGTTGTCGGGCGTGGCGGACAAATGCCTGTTCAAACTCGGTTTTCTCTTTCCGCGGCGCGGCGGCCGCAAATCTGCCCGACCGGGTGACGCACCAGCGGTCAGGCAAAAGCCTGGGACTCAATCACGCTAGCACCTTTGGGTTCCGCGTGTGTGACAATCTTGCCCTCAATTGAGTTATTTCCGGCGCCCACGATCAGCACCTGCTGCACCGTGCCAAGCAGCCGCTCGGGCGCTTCGACGTGCACCGCCTGCAAATAGGGCGAGCGGCCGCCGAGCTGGCCGGGCAGCCGGCCGGGCTTGTCGAGCAGCACGTCGAGCGTGCGGCCGACGCAGGAGCTGGCGAAATCGCGCATCTGGCGCGTCACCAGCGCATTGAGGCGGGCAAGGCGCTCGGCCTTGACCGGCTCGGGTACCTGATCGGCCATGTCGGCGCCGGGTGTGCCGGGGCGGATGGAATATTTGAAGGTGAAGGCCGAGGCGTAGCCGACCTCGCGCACCAGCGAGAGGGTTTCGGCGAAGTCGGCTTCGGTCTCGCCGGGAAAGCCGACGATGAAATCGCCCGACAGCGCCATATCGGGGCGCGCGGCCCTGATGCGATCGATCACCGCCAGATAGTCGGCGCGGCTGTGCCGGCGGTTCATCGCCTTGAGGATGCGGTCCGACCCCGCCTGCACGGGCAGGTGGAGATAGGGCATCAGTTCGGCCAAGTCGCGATGCGCCGCGATCAGCTCGTCGTCCATGTCGCGCGGGTGGCTTGTCGTGTAGCG
>JAEWCE010000153.1 GCA_023390785.1 Pseudomonadota bacterium | reverse complement strand
GTCCGAGAGGGTGGCGAGCACCGTCTCGTCGACGCTTTTGGGCTCGGGCTTCTTGCCGATCAGCCCCAGCACCATGGTCAGCGGGCTGGTGCCGCCGGCGCCGTTGAATTCGGGCAGCGAGCGCAGGTTGAGCTGGTCGGCCACGGCCAGCAGCGCGTCGCGCGACTTGATGAGCTCGATCTGGCTCGATAGCAGGGCATCGATGGAGATCGCGGAATTGGTGGTGCCCGAGGTCTGCGTGGCGGCCTGGGTGTAGGTGTTGGACCGGTCCTCGACCAGCAGGCCAGCGACCGATTCATACTGCTTGGGCACGAACATCAGGACCAGGTAGGTCGCGACCAACAGCAGCACGGTGACGATGACGATGCGCAGCGCCCTCGCCCACAGCGCGCCGAGGAGCGCCGCCACGTCCATCCGCAAATCTTCGGCAGATGCCGACTCGACCGTCATCGTACGCCTCGCAATCGTCGGAGGAGTTATCGGGCGGACGTGGTCAACAATCGGTTAAGGCGGTTGCAAAACGCATTGTCGTGCAAGGGACATAAGCACATTGTTAACCATAGCCGGCCGACACTCCGCGGTGACTCGCAGGATGGTATGTTGGAATGCGCTGGCTGCAGCTCGGTTTGTTGTTGCTCCTCCTGCCGCTGGCGGCGTGTTCGCTCAATCGCGTCAGCACGTACCAGACAGAGACGCGCGGCCCGTACACTCTCGATGCCGGCGATGTGATCGCAGTTTCGGTCTATGGCGACGACACGATCAGCAAATCCTACAAGGTGGATGAAGCCGGCATGGTGTCGATGCCGCTGGTGGGGCCGGTGTCGGTACGCGGGCTGACCACCAACGCCGCAGCCGCCAGGATCGCCGCGGCGCTCGCCAACGGCTTCATGCGCAGCCCCAATGTCGCCGTGCAGATCGATACTTACCGCCCATTCTTCATTCAGGGCGCGGTCAAGAACGCCGGGCAGTTCGCCTACGTGCCGCAGATGACGGTGCGGGCGGCAATCTCGACCGCCGGCGGCTATACCGACACCGCCAACCGCAGCCGGGCGACCATCTACCGCAAGGACGGCGACCAGATGCAGAAGGCGACGGTCGACCTCGATTTTCCGATCTATCCGGGCGACACCATCGTCATCGCCGAACGCTGGCTCTGAGGAATTGGCCGCCCCGCCGCTCCGCATCATGCAGGTCCTGCGCGCGCCGGTCGGCGGGCTGTTCAGGCACGTCTACGACCTGACCGAGGAACTGGCGAAGCGCGGGCACCAGGTGGGCGTGGTGGCCGACAGCCTGACCTCGGACGACCTGACCGGCGAGCGGCTGCGGGCGCTGAGCCCGTCGATTTCGCTCGGTACGTATTACTTCCCGATGCCGCGCACCGTGGGGATGGGCGACCTCACCACGCCGCTCAGGGTGCGACGGCTGGCGAGCGAGCTCAATATCGACGTGCTGCACGGACACGGCGCCAAAGGCGGCGTGCATGCGCGGCTGGCGCGCTTCGGCCGCCGCGACCGGGTCGCGCTCAACACCCCGCATGGCGGGGTGCTGAACTACAAGCCCGGCACGCTGGTGGGCGGCTTCTTCCGCTCGATCGAGCACGCGATCGGCGCCATCACGGATGCCTATGTGTTCGAGAGCGCCTTCGCGCAGCGCCGCTTCCACGAGTTGATCGGCCGGCCGCCTTGCGCCGAGGTGGTGATCCACAATGGCCTGGCGCCGGAAGAGTTCGACCCCCTGCCCTGCGATCCGGACGCGCACGATTTCGTCTATGTCGGCGAGTTTCGCGGCGCCAAGGGCATCAACTACCTGATCGAGGCGCTGGTCGACGTAAGAGCGGCGGACGGACGGCCGGCGACGATGGCGATGGCCGGCGGCGGCCCCGAGTTCGAGCAGACCAAGGCGCGAATCGCCGAGCTGGGCCTCACCGACCGCATCGAGATCCTCGGCGTGCGCCCGGTGCGGCAGGCCCTCAATCGCGGGCACTGCCTCGTGGTTGCGTCACTTGCCGAGTCCCTGCCCTATGTGATCCTCGAAGGCAGCGCCGCAGGCCGGCCGGTGATCTCGACCAATGTCGGGGGCATCTCCGAGATTTTCGGGCCGACCTCGGGCAGCCTGTTTCCAGCCGCCGACACCGCGGCGCTGCGCACGGCAATGCAGAAATTCATCGACGATCCGGCGGCAGCGATGGCGGAAGCCAGGGTGCGGCTCGACTATATCCGGCCGCGCTTTTCGATTTCGCACATGGTCGACCAGATCGAAGCGCTCTATTACGAAACGCTGGCGAAACGCCGCGGCTGACCGCGTGGTTGAATAAAGCTGTCATGGTTAATCATGACCGCAGGTTTTCACTCGGTCTTCATGCATTTCTTCCTATCTTCGAGGGCAGTTAGAGTTCGCCCGAGTTCTGCCGTCCGATGTTCCGCCTCAACCCCACCGAAGCCGTTCTGAGCCATGTTGCGCGCAAGAGCGCCGCGGGACCGGCGGAGCTGAGTCCCGAAGCCCGGCAGATCATCGCCACGCCGATCGAGCCGAGTTTCTCGTCCGCCGTGATCATCGGCCTTGCACAGGCGGTCGAGGCGCTCCTGCTCGCCACGCTCGGCTTTGCCGTGTTCGCCAGCTACATCGACGGCAGCCAGAGCTTCATCTACCTGCCGACGATCGCGCTCGGCACGCTGTTCGCCAACATCCTGTTCAATGCGGCGCGGACGCATCGCATTGCCGCCTACCGGACGCTGGCCCAGCAGACGGGCCGCGTGCTCGCCGCCTGGTCGGTGATGTTCATCACGCTGATGAGCCTGATCTTCCTGCTCAAGGGCGCCGACCTGGTGTCACGGGTGTGGCTGGTCGGCTGGTATTTGAGCGGCGCGGTGGTGCTGGTGGCGTTCCGGCTGTCGCTGCGCGTGCTGGTGCAGCAATGGACGCGCGAGGGGCGGCTCAAGCGCCGCACGGTGATCGTCGGCGGCGGCCACGACGCGGAAGTGCTGCTCGAGCAGATCAAGCGCTCGGACGGCGCCGACGTGCGGCTGCTCGGGCTGTTCGACGACCGCAACGACGAGCGCTCGCCGGAATCGGTGGCGCAGGTGCCCAAACTCGGCCGTGTCGCGGACCTGCTCGAATTCGCGCGGCAGACACGCGTCGACCTCGTCATCGTGTCGATGCCGCTCAGCGCCGAGACGCGCGTGCTCGAGATGCTGACGCAGCTCTGGGTGTTGCCGGTGGACATCCGGCTCAGCGCCCATATGAGCAAGCTGCGCTTCACCTCCAAGGCTTATTCCTACGTCGGCGACGTGCCGGTGTTCGACATGGTCGACCGGCCGATCTCGGACTGGAACCTCGTTTTCAAGTGGCTGTTCGACAAGATCGTGGCCGTAATCGCGCTGATCGTGTTGTCGCCGGTGATGGTGGCCACCGCCATCGCCATCAAGCTCGACAGCAAGGGGCCAGTCTTCTTCAAGCAGAAGCGGCACGGCTTCAACAACGAGCTGATCGAGGTCTACAAGTTCCGCTCGATGCGCACGGACATGGCCGACGCCAACGCCAGCAAGCTGGTGACCAAGGACGATCCGCGCGTGACCCGCGTCGGCCGCTTCATCCGCAAGACCTCGATCGACGAGCTGCCGCAGTTCTTCAACGTGCTGCCCGGCCAGCTCTCGGTGGTGGGGCCGCGCCCGCATGCGACGCAGGCCAAGGCGGATAACCTGCTCTACTACGAAGCGGTGGAAGGCTATTTCGCCCGTCACAAGGTGAAGCCGGGGATTACCGGCTGGGCACAGATTCACGGTTGGCGCGGCGAGACCGATACCGTCGACAAGATCATGCAGCGCGTGCAGCACGATCTGTACTACATCGAGAAATGGTCGATCCTGCTCGACCTCTACATCGTGCTGATGACCCCGGTATCGCTGTTCTCGAAGTCCGAGAACGCCTACTGACATGGCGATGACAGCGACGGCCCCAGCGCTCGATATTGCGCGGCGCCGCGCCGACGGATGGTCGTACATTCGCGCAAGGTTCACGACGCTGCTCGACTGGGCCGTGGCGGTATGGATCTTTTCGGGTAGCGTCGTGATTACCGAGCCGTCGCCGTACGAGCTCGTGTTCTTCATCGTGCTGGGGGTATCGCTGCTGGCGGGCAGCTTTGCGCTGCACCGCTCGACGCTGGGGCTGATCGTGCTGTGGGGCGGCTTCATCCCGTTCGCGGTGATCGGCGGGTTCCAGACCAAATTCACGCCGATCTCGGACGCCCTGCAGTTCCAGGTGGTGACGATCTTTCTGTTCTTCACCAGCTATTGGGTCGCGAACTACGTCGCCGACGCACCGCAACGGCACATGCGGCTGATCGTGGCCGCCTACATCCTGGCGGCAACGCTGTCGGCGGCACTGGGCACGGCGGGCTATCTCGGGCTGATCCCGCACGGCCACGACTTGTTGACCAAGTACGATCGCGCCAAGGCGCTGTTCAACGATCCCAATGTCTATGGACCGTTCCTGATCCTGCCGGCCTGCTACGCGCTGCAGCGCATCCTGCTCGACCATCCCAGACGCGCAGCGATCGCCGGCATCGCCTTCGCCATCCTCAGCATCGGGGTGTTCGCCAGTTTCTCGCGGGCCGCGTGGGCGCATCTGATCGCCTCGTGCCTCGGGGTGTATTTCCTCTGCTTCTTCGGCGTCGCCAACGCCAGGGAGAAGGTGCGCATGCTGGTGCTGCTGCTGCTCGGCATGCTGATGATGGTGGTGGCACTGGGCGGCATGCTGTCGATCCCGTCGGTGCAGCGCCTGTTCGAAGTGCGCGCCACGGCGCAGAATTACGACGAGGGCGAAACCGGACGCTTCGGCCGGCAGGGCTATGCCTTCGAGCTGGCGCTTGCCAACCCGCTGGGCATCGGCCCCAAGGAGTTCCACAATCTGCGGGTGAAGGAAGAGCCGCACGATTCCTACGTCAGCGTGCTGCACGTCTATGGCTGGGGGGGCGGGCTGATGTTCTACCTGTTCATCGCCCTCACCATCTGGCGCGGTGTCAGCTTCGTGCTGCGCCGGTCTCCCAACAAGCTGTTGCTGATCCCACTGATCTCGACCTTCATTCCGCTGTGCGTCGAGGCCGCGATCATCGACCTCGACCATTGGCGGCATTTCTACCTGATCGGCGGGCTGATCTGGGGCGTCACGGCCGCCTACAACAAGGTGCTGCCGGGCGAGGACAAGCGGCTCGCGGCGCTCGTCTAGCCTAGTTCAGTTTCGTGCAATCGGCGGCCGCAGTCACTTTGATGTCATCGGCGGCGTGCGGATCGTAGACATAGGCGAAGTACCGGGTGTCGGTCACCGCAACCAGCGTGACGCCGTCCCCGAAGATGTTGGCGCCGATGCGCAGCTCGGTTCCCGGTGCGGCGAGGCAGACCCGGGCCGCCTCGAGATCGGCGACCGGCTCTTCGGGGAGCGCGACAGCGGAGAAACCCTCAGCCGCCAACTCGGCGGCCACTGCCTCGCGCAGCGGCGGAAGAACGCCGTCGCGGGCGAAATAATTGCCGTGCGCCAGAGCGTAGGCGCTGGCGCCGGTGTAGGCGGCTCGGACGACACGTTCGAGGTCGGCGTCGCTCATCCCCGCCGGGACGACAGGCGGCAGTTCGACCGAAGACATTTCGGACGCCGATGAACTCGACGACGACGCTTCCTGCGCCCAGGCCGGCGCCGCAGCCAGGGCCAGTGTCACAAGCAGCAGACGCCAGATCATCGCCGTCCTCCCGTGATGGCACTTGACCATGACAGCGCACAGAGGAAAATCCTCCCCGTGGCCTGTCACGTGGTCTTTTCGTCATGTTTCTCGAAAAGCTGATCGTATTGACAGCGGCGGCGCCATTGTGGACGTTGGTAACCGGATGGTGACTTAGCGCTCCGGAACGGACGGGTTGCCTCAGGCTCGGGAGGACGAGCCGAAACAGCAGGGAGGACTAAACCATGACGATCAGCCTCGACCGCAGGAAGTTCCTGATGGGATCGACCGCGCTCGCCGCCGCAGGCGCGATGGGCGGGCTCACCCCAGCGCAGGCCGCCGACGTGCATCTCAGACTGTATTGGTGGGGCGGCCAGGCCCGCGCCGATCGCACCAACGCGGTCAGCGACCTGTTCGCCAAGGCCAACCCGGGCTTCACCTACGACAAGGAATTCAACGCCTTCAACGACTACTGGCCGAAGCTGGGCACGCAGGTGGCCGGCGGCAACGCCCCCGACGTGTTCCAGATGGACTATCGCTACATCGTCGAATACGCCAAGCGCGGCGCGGTGCAGGCCCTCGACGACTACGTCGGCAAGGGGCTGGACCTCAGCGATTTCGACGAGGACCAGATCGAGGGCGGGCGCGTCGACGGCAAGCTCTATGCCATCAGCCTGGGCGCCAATTCGGTAGCCCTGATGGTGAACACCAAGGCGTTCGAGGACGCCGGCGTGGATTTGCCGACGCGCGACTGGAGCTATGACGACTACAAGGAGAAGGCCGACGCCTTCAACTCGAAGTCGAACGGCATGCGCCTGCTGGCGGACGGCAGCCAGGGTGGCGATCCGCCGCTCGAGAACTGGCTGCGCTCGCACGGTAAGGCGCTCTACACCGCCGACGGCAAGCTTGGCTTCGAGGCGGACGACCTGATCGCCTGGTTCAAGATGTGGGACGACCTGCGCAAGGCCAATGTCTGCGTTGGTCCGGACGACCAGGCGCTGGACGCCACGGCCGCCATCGACACCACGATGATCACCCTGGGCAAGGCGGCGACGACCTACGCCAATTCGAACCAGCTCATCGGCTTCCAGGCGGTCAACAAGAACCCGCTGACGATGGTCAACTTCCCGCGCCCCAAGGCCGGGATGGGTGGCGGCCATTATCGCAAGCCGAGCCAGTTCTGGAGCGTCAATCCCAAGTCGGCGAACCTCGACGTTTCGATCAAGTATGTGAGCTTCTTCATCAATGACGTGCCGTCGGGGCTGATCCTGGGCGTCGAGCGCGGCATCCCGTGCGCCAAGCATGTGCGTGACGCCCTGGCACCGACGTTGAGCCCGCCGGACCAGCTGTCGCTCAATTTCGTGTCGAACCTCGGCGACCTGCTGGGCAAGCTACCGCCCTCGCCGCCGGCCGCGGCGGGCGAAGTGGCCACGCAGCTCAACACCACTGCGCAGTCGATCGCCTTCGGGCAGACCACGCCCGAGGACGCCGGCGCCGCCTTCATCAAGGAAGCGCAGGACATCCTCGACCGCGCAGCGAAGAAGGCCTGAGCCCTGTGACCGCGCGCTCCGTCGGCGCCGCGAGCGATCCTTCGGATCGCGCGGTCACTGCTCCCTCCGCCTGGTCTCGCTTCTGGACGGAGAACGGCCCGGGCTACCTGTTCCTGCTGCCCTGGTTCATCGGATTTTTCGGGCTCACGATCGCGCCGATCCTGAGCTCGCTGTATCTGAGCTTCACCAATTTCGACATGCTGACGCCGCCGCAATGGGTGGGCATGGACAATTATGTCCGCATGTTCACGCACGACCCGAAGTTCTATCAGTCGATGCGGGTGACGCTGCTGTTCGTGGCCTTCTCGGTGCCGCTGAAGCTGGCCTTCGCGCTGGCGGTGGCGCTGCTGCTCAACCGCGGCATGAAGGGCCTGCCGATCTATCGCGCGGTGTTCTACCTGCCCTCGCTGCTGGGTGCGTCGGTCGCCATCGCGGTGCTGTGGCGCACGCTGTTCGCCGGCGACGGGCTCGTCAACCAGGGACTGGCGCTGATCGGCATCCAGGGGCCGGCCTGGATCTCCAACCCGCGCTACTCGCTGTGGACGCTGATCGCCCTGGCGGTCTGGCAGTTCGGCTCGCCGATGATCATTTTCCTCGCCGGCCTCCGGCAGATCCCGCAAGACGTGTACGAGGCGGCCAGCCTCGAAGGCGCCGGGCGCTGGCGCATCTTCTGGAAGATCACGCTGCCGCTGCTGACGCCGGTGGTGTTCTTCAATGCCATCATCCAGACCATCGAGGGCTTCAAGAGCTTCACGCCCGCCTTCATCATTTCGGGCGGCACCGGCAATCCGGTGAACTCGACGCTGTTCTACACGCTCTATCTCTACCAGGAGGCCTTCGCCTTCTTCCGCATGGGCTACGCCTCGGCGCTGGCCTGGGTGCTGCTCGCCATCGTCGCCATCTTCACCGGCATCTCGTTCCTCTCCAGCCGTTACTGGGTGCACTATGACAACTGACGTCGGATTGACGGTGGTGCGCCGCGCGACACCGGCGTGGCGCCGGCGGCTCACTTCGGTGATTGCGCACCTGCTGCTGATCGGGGCTTCGGTGCTGATGCTCTATCCGCTGCTGTGGATGCTGTCGGCGTCTTTCCGGCCGGAGAGCGAAATCTTCAACTCGCGCTCGCTGATCCCGAGCTCGGTGAGCCTGCACGGCTATATCAGCGGCTGGTTCGGGCTGAGCCGCAGCTTCGACACGTTCTTCCTCAATTCGCTCACCATCTCGCTGCTCTGCGTGGCCGGCAACCTCGCCGCCTGCTCGCTGACCGCGTTTGCGTTTGCCCGACTCGAGTTCAAGGGCAAGAATCTGTGGTTCGCGCTGATGCTGGGCACGCTGATGCTGCCCTACCAGGTGACGCTGATCCCGCAATACGTGCTGTTCCTCAACATCGGCTGGGTGAATACCTTCCTGCCGCTGGTGGTGCCGAAATTCCTCGCCGCCGACAGCTTCTTCATCTTCCTGATGGTGCAGTTCTTCCGCGGCCTGCCGCGCGAGCTGGACGAGGCGGCGATGATGGACGGCTGCTCGCCCTGGCGCATCTACTACAAGATCCTGCTGCCGCTGTCGCTGCCAGTGCTGACGACGGCGGGCATCTTCACCTTCATCTTCACCTGGGACGACTTCTTCGGGCCACTGATCTACCTCAACAGTATCTCGACCTATACCGTGACGATTGCGCTGCGCACCTTTGTCGATTCCACCGCGGAATCGAACTGGAGCGGTCTGTTCGCCATGTCGATCCTGTCGCTGGTGCCGATCTTCGTCATTTTCCTCTTCTTCCAGCGCTACCTGATCGAGGGTATCGCAACGACAGGTATGAAACGCTGATCTAATGACCATCAAATTCGCTGCCATCGGACTGACCCATAACCACATCTACGGGCAGGTGGACTGCCTATTGCGCGAGGGCGCGACGCTCGCCGGCTTCTGGTCGGACGAGGAAGACGTCGCGGCGCCCTTTGCCGAGAAGTACCCGCAGGCCAAGCGCGCCGCCGACCGGCGCGAGCTGCTCGACGACCCGTCGATTGCGCTGGTGCTGACCTCGGCCATTCCGGCGAAGCGGGCCGAAATCGCCATTGCCGCGATGCAGGCCGGCAAGGACGTGATGAGCGACAAGCCGGGGATGACCAGCCTCGAGCAGCTTGCCGAGATCAAGCGCGTGCAGGCCGCAACCAAGCGCATCTTTTCGGTGTGCTATTCCGAGCATTTCGAGACGCGTTCGACGGTGAAAGCGGGGGAACTGGTCAAGGCCGGCGCCATCGGCCAGGTGGTCAACACCGTCGGGCTGGGGCCGCATGCGCTCAACAACAACAAGCGGGCGCCGTATTTCTTCGACCGCAAGCAATACGGCGGCATCCTCTGCGATATTGCGAGCCACCAGGTGGAGCAGTTCCTGTTCTTCACCGGCAGCGACGACGCCGAGATCGTCTCGGCCTCGGTGGCCAACCGCACGCATCCCAACTATCCGGGGCTGCAGGATGTGGGCGACATGCACATCAAGAGCCCGACGGCGACCGGGTACGTACGCGTCGACTGGTTCACCCCTGCAGGCCTCGGGACCTGGGGCGACGGGCGCCTGACCATCGTCGGCAGCGAGGGCTATATCGAGCTCAGGAAGTACATCGACATCGCCGGGCGGCCGGGCAAGGACCATCTGTTCCTCGTCGACGGCAAGGGCACGCGCCATATCGACTGCTCGGACGTCGACCTGCCCTATGGCCGGCAGCTCATCGCCGACGTGCAGAACCGCACCGAAACGGCGATGCCGCAGGCGCGATGCTACGAGGCGATGGAGCTGGCGCTCACGGCGCAGCAGATGGCGGAACGTGGAACGGTATGGACG
>JAEWCE010000333.1 GCA_023390785.1 Pseudomonadota bacterium | reverse complement strand
ACCTCGTCGCCGGTGCCGACCGGCACAGTCGATTTGTCGACGATCACCGTATAGCCGGAGAGGAGCGGCGCCAGGTCGCGGGCGGCGGCGTAGATGTAGCTCAGATCGGCGTGGCCATCACCACGGCGCGACGGCGTGCCCACCGCGATGAAGATCACTGCCGCTCCGGCGATGCCCTGCGCGAGGTCGCCGGTAAAGCGCAGCCGGCCGGCCAGCTCGCCCTTGCGGATCAGCGCTTCGAGGCCGGGCTCGTAGATCGGGATCTCGCCGCGGGTGAGGGCCGCGACGCGCGCCGGGTCGCTGTCGATGCAGGTGACGTCGTGGCCGAAATCGGCAAAGCACGCACCGGTGACGAGGCCGACATAGCCGGCGCCGATCATGGCGATCTTCATAGGCTGGACTCCGAACTCACCTCAGCGGGTCGCCGCCGGCGAGGCCAGCGGCTGGTCGAGCCCAAGCGTGTCGAGCACGGTGGTGACGATGCCGGCGCGGTCGAGGCCCGCGGCCGCGTACATATCGGCCTGCGACGCCTGCTCGGTGAAAACGTCGGGGATCATCAGCGGGCGGAATTTCAGCTTGCCGTCGAGCAGGCCCTCACGTGCCAGGAAGGTCGCGACATGGCTGCCGAAGCCGCCGATGCCGGATTCCTCCAGCGTGATCAGCACGTCATGGGTGGAGGCCAGCCGTGCAACCAGCTCTTCGTCGAGCGGCTTCAGGAAGCGGGCGTCGGCCACCGTGGGGTTGAGGCCGAAGGCCTGCAACCTCTCGGCCGCGGCAAGTGCCTCGCCTAGCCGGGTTCCGAAGCTCAGCAGCGCCACACCTGTGCCCTGCCGCACGATCCGACCCTTGCCGATCGCCAAAATGGAACCATGTTCCGGCAATTCTACGCCGACGCCGTCCCCGCGCGGATAGCGGAAGGCAATCGGGCCGCGGTCGTAGGCTGCAGCCGTACTGACCATGTCGCGCAGCTCGGCCTCGTCAGCGGCCGCCATCACCACGATACCGGGGATGGCGCCGAGATAGGCGCTGTCATAATTGCCGGCATGCGTCGGCCCGTCGGCGCCGACATAGCCAGCGCGGTCGATGGCAAAGCGGACCGGCAGGCCCTGCACGGCGACATCGTGGATCACCTGGTCGTAGGCGCGTTGCAGGAAGGTCGAGTAGATCGCCGCAAACGGCCGCATGCCTTCGGAGGCAAGGCCCGCGGCAAAGGTTACCGCGTGCTGCTCTGCAATGCCGACGTCGAAGGTGCGGGTGGGAAACAGCTCGGCGAACTTGTCGAGGCCGGTTCCCGACGGCATGGCCGCGGTGACGGCGACGATGCGATCGTCACGCTTTGCCTCGTCGATCAGCGTCTCGGCGAACACCGAGGTGTAGGAGGGGGCATTGGACGGCGCCTTGGCCTGGGCCCCGGTGATGACGTTGAACTTGCCGACACCATGATATTTGTCCGCGCTGCTCTCGGCCGGCTCGTAGCCCTTGCCTTTCTTGGTGACGACATGGACCAGGATCGGGCCGGTGTCGGCGTCGCGGATGTTCTGGAACACCGGCAGCAGGTGGTCGAGATTGTGGCCGTCGATGGGGCCGACATAGTAGAAGCCGAGTTCCTCGAACAGCGTTCCACCGGTCCACCAGCCGCGGGCAAATTCCTCAGTCAGGCGCGCCTTGTCCTTGAGGAAGGGCGGCAGCATGTTGGCCACCTGCTTGCCGACGTTCCGGAGACCGCGATAGGCGGGACTCGACACCAGCCGGGCGAGATAGGCCGACATGGCGCCGGTGGGCGGCGCGATCGACATGTCGTTGTCGTTGAGCACGACGATCAGGCGGGCGTCGGCGGCGCCGGCGTTGTTCATGGCCTCATAGGCCATGCCGGCGGACATGGCGCCGTCGCCGATCACCGCAATGACATTGCGCGGCTCGCCCTTGAGCGCCGAGGCGATGGCCATGCCCAGGCCGGCTGAGATCGAGGTGGAGGAATGGCCGGCGCCGAACGGGTCGTACGGGCTCTCGGCACGGCGGGTGAACCCCGAAAGGCCGCCCTTCTGGCGCAGGGTCCGGATGCGGTCGCGGCGGCCGGTCAGCACCTTGTGCGGATAGGCCTGGTGGCCGACGTCCCAGATCAGCCGGTCGTCAGGGGTGTTGAACACGGCATGGAGTGCAACGGTCAGCTCGACGACGCCGAGGCCGGCCCCCAGATGTCCGCCGGTGACTGAAACGGCGTCGACGACCTCGGCGCGCAATTCGTCGGCCAACTGGCGCAGTTGCGAGCGGTCGAGCGCGCGCAGATCAGCGGGCGAATGGACAGTATCGAGCAATGGTGTCGATGGCCTATCGGACAAGCCAAGTCCCTTGGCAGCAGGGGAAATTCGGTGCCACTGGTTTAGTGGGCGGCACCGGCCAATGCAACCTGACGGACGTGCAGACAATCAGGAGTTTTGCCGCAGCGACGAGAGGTTGGGCTGCGCTGCCTGAGGTTCCGCCCTGCCGCAGCGCCGAAACCAGCCGAAAATCGCCGGCTTAGCCGCGGTTGGCGACCAGCACCGGCCGGCGGACGATGAAACGGTCGTAGCGCGGCGGGGCGGCGAGATCGGATTCGAGCCCGATACGGTTGGCCAGCGGCCCGAGCTCGGCGGCATTGTCGAGGTAACCCTCCGGCTCGGTCATGTCGGCATAATGCAGGTCGGTCATCGGCACTGGAGTCGCCAGTGTCTCGTTGACGTGATCGATCTCGGGAGCCACGAGGTCGACCTCGCGCTGACGCAGCCCGACCACCGGGTTGCGGTCGATGTTGGCGCTGGTCAGCGTATTGGCGATAGCCGACTGGCCGTTGACCTGGGTCATTGCGCTCCAGGTCAAATCGAAGATGTTCTTCATCACCGACATGCCGTTGGTGCCGCCGAGCGAGGCGGTGCGGATTTCGGGTGCGGCGATCGGGGCCTGAGTCTTGGGCGGCGGCAGGGCCGCGGCGCCGGTCTCGCGCTCGATCAGCATGCGCAGCGCCTGCTGGGCGCCGGGATTGGGCGTAATCTCGGGCGCGTAGGCCGTCAGCACCTGGTCCTTGGGCGTCATCAGCACGCGTGGCGTCGGGGCCGGGGCGTTCGGATCGTCGTCGAGGGTGCTGGCAATGGCGCCGAGCGCCGTCTGGCCGTCGATGGGCAGGGCGCCACGGGTGGCCACGATCATTGCCGGCGTCTTGCTGAACGGCACGATGGCGTCGGTGTCGGATTCCGCCAGTTCCGAGCCCGGGCGCATCATCGGGGTGGGGGCAGTGATGCTGATGGTGGACACGGTGCGCTGCGCCGGATCGAGCGCGGCGAGACGAATCTCGCCACCCTCCTGGTCGACGGTCGGTTCGGTGATCGGGCCGTTGCACGGCACCATATGGCATTGTGTCCACTGCGCCATGGCGTAGCGCCGGCCGGAATCGGACAGCGGCTTGCCGTCGACCGGCAGATGCAGCGTGCGCCCGTCGGGGAAGACCTTTTCGAGCTGCGCCCGGGTCATGCGCGGCCAGGCGCGGACATTGCCGGTGTCCATGTGGACGAATGGGCTGCCGGAGGTGGGGTAGTAGCCGACGCCGCCGACCTGGTGGCGCATCGCAGCGGCACGGAGCGTCGACAGGGACACGCCCGGAATGAACACGTCCATCGCCTTGCCCAGCATGTGCTGGGAGTTTTCTGCGACACCGGAATTGGCCGAGCGCGACCGAAGCATCGCGTTGGTCGCCGGCTCGCGATACGACGAGACGATGTTGTAGGGCTGGCTAGCACCGACGTCCTGGTAAACCTCCCACAGCAGGTCGAACAGATGCGGGTCCATCCTGGCCGGGCGATGGGTGCGCCAGTCGGCCAGGAACACGTTCATCTGGTCCAGCACCTTCTGGTCGTACTGGCCATTGTGCTTGAAGGTGAACTTCGCCGTTTCGTGGGTATGCGTATGATAGAGCCACAGCGTCCTGTCGCCGGAGCCGGCGGCGACCGGCGCCGCCGATTGTGCGGCGAGCAGCAGCAGCGCGGCGCCGGACACGACGGCGCGCAGGCTCCATTTCACCCAAATGCTTCCCGCAGTCCCCAACTTACCCGAACGACCCATTGCACGTCGACATGGGCAGACTAGCGCCGGACCCTGCAAGAGTCCGTTAACGCTAACCCCCGGTTAGCAATCCGCTACCCGACAGGTAGTCCTGCCCAGTCGATGCAATTTCTAGGCAAAAATCGCGGCTGAACCAAGGCTGATGTCTTAAGCCGCGGTAAACGCAGGGGAAAACACGACGGCCCGTTTGCGCCAGTTTTCTGGGTCAAACGGGCCGTCCGATGTGGATATTTTTCGTTCGCCGTCAGGCGTTCATCAGCTCGATGAGCTTCTTGTTGTGCCCATAAACGTCGCTGTAGCTGCGGATGGTGCCATCCGCATCGACGCGCAGCGTGAAATACATGAGGTGCACCGGGATGTGGTGCTTGAGCGGCACCCATTTCTCCTTGTCGCCGAACATCGCCCGGAGCTTGTCCTCGCTCAGATCGGGGTTGGTCGCGAGCAGCGCGCCGGCAAAGTCCATCGGGTTCTGCACGCGCACGCAGCCGTGCGAATAGGCGCGGTAGGCGCGGGCGAACAGCGACTTCGACGGCGTGTCGTGCAGGTAGATATCCTGGTCGTTGGGGAACAGGAACTTGATCTGTCCCAGGGCATTGGCGCCGCCCGGCTTCTGCCGGATGTGGAAGTTGTTGATGTTGGTGGTGGTCCAGTCGATGGCTGACGCGTTCACCACCTTGCCGCCCGACAGCATCTCCATGTTCTGGCTGTCGAGATAGCCCGGGTTGGCAATGAGGTGCGGCTTGATCTCGTTGGTCGCGATCGAGGGCGGCACGTTCCAGTACGGGTTGACGACGATGTCTTCGATCTCGTCGGAGAACACCGGCGTCATGTTGGTCGGGCGGCCGACGACCACGCGGGTCGAGTGCACCGGCTCGCCGTCCTTCATGATCCAGACGGTGAATTGCGGAATGTTCACCTCGACATGGAAGTCGCCGAGGTCGTTGGGCTCCCAGCGCCAGCGCTCCATGTTGGCGATGATGTCGTCCTTGCTGACCGTACCGGCGCCGTTGAGCGCGGCGACGGTCGCGGGTCCCATGACGCCGTCGGCGGTGAGACCGAGGCCCGACTGGAACGCCTTCACCGCTTCCATCAGCGGCTTGTCGTAGGTGGTGTCGACCTTGGCGTCGCTGGCGCCTTCAGGAATTTCGGGGGCAGGGACGGCCAGTCGCTCGCGCAGCGTCGGTACGCGGTCGTCCTTCATGCCGAGCTTCAGGGTCGGGCCGGCGGGAATGGTAATGGTCTCGGTCTTGATCGCGTCCTTGTCATAGAACTTGGCGAGTGCGGTCTTGAGCAGCTTGAACTCGGGATGCGGCGGATCGAGGCTGAGGAGGAACTTGGCCGGATCATCGGATGCGGCGAGCTTGGTCAGCGTGTCGGCGGCGTCGAGCTTCTTGGGCGCGATCGTCAGCAGGGCGCTGACGTCCCTGGGGTTGATGCGGCCGCCATAGCTGTCCTGGGCGTAGTTCAGCGTGGCCGCCGAGAAGGCGGTCTCGAGCGCCGCGAGCTTGGCCGGGTCGGTGCCGGCCGCGGCAGGGTCGAGCGCGGGCGACAGATAGTCGGACGGGCGGAGCCCCTCGAGCTCGGCGTTCCTGAAGACCGCGATGATCTTTTCGGCGTTCGGCGAGAAGGTCGCGCTACCGTCGGCGCCGGTGGTCAGCCACAGCGGCTCGAAACCGCGCGCCCCGTAGAAGAAATACAGTTTCTGCGCCTGGCTGTAGGCGCGGGTGTCGGGGTTGGCGGCATAGTAGGCCTTCTGCAGTCCCGCCTTGATGATGCGTGCGATGTCGGAGCGCGGCGGTGCGATGACCACCAGGGCGGCCTTTTCGACCGCCGCAGAGGCGTCGCTCGTCGCCTCCGCCAGCGCCGGAAGCGCCGCGCCGGAGAGGGTCACTCCCGCCAGCAAAAGAGCCATCAATGCACGCACGGCAGTCTCCGTCATGTTCGGGTATCGTGCAGCTGCGATGGAGAAGCGACGCGCTGCGAGACGACCCTTCGGGCTTAAACTACAAGCATTAACGCGGGCAATTCCTCACCGAATTGTGACCCATGCCTGTGGCCTTCGTGCAACGGGAACAGCGGCGTTCCGGAGCTGTTCGGGTTCGTCAGGCGGCGTCGGAAAAGTCACCCTCGAGGCCGTAGTCGCGCAACTTGCGGTACAGGGTCGAGCGGCCGATGCCGAGCGCCCGCGCGACCTTCGACATGCGTCCGCCGTAGAGTTTCAGCGCGAATTCGATCAGCTCGCGTTCGAGCGTTTCGAGTGGACGCACGTCGCCCTTGGCATCGAGGAATCGATCTGGAACTGCCTCCCGCGTTTCCGTCCTGCTGGTGACAGGCTTGGCAGCGTCGATGTGAACGGGCCCTGAAGGCAGCGCCAGGCTGGTCGTCAGCTTCAGCGACTCCTCGCGGCCGCGGGCCTGGGCGACGATCTGCGGGAAATCGGCGATTTCGAGATATCCGCCATCCGAGAGCACGATGGCGCGATAGATCGAATTCTCGAGCTGGCGGATGTTTCCGGGCCAGTCGTACCCTGCCAGCAGGTCGAGCGCGGGGCCCGACAGTCCGGCGATGCGCTTGCCGGCTTCCGCGGCGAAGCGCGTGATGAAGTGGCCGGCCAGCAGCTCGATGTCCTCGCGGCGGTCGCGGAGGGGGGGCAGGTAGACCGGAAAGACGTTGAGCCGGTAGTAAAGATCTTCGCGGAAGCCGCCCGCCTGCGCGAGATTGAGCAGGCGCCGGTTGGTGGCCGAAATCACCCGGACGTTGACGCGTTCGACGCGGGACCCGCCGACCGGTTCGATCTCGCCCTCCTGCAGCGCCCGCAGCAGCTTGGCCTGCGCCTCGGGCGGCAGCTCGCCGATCTCGTCGAGGAACAGGGTGCCGCCATTGGCTTCGGTGAACTTGCCCGAGTGGTCGGCCACGGCGCCGGTAAAGGCCCCCTTTTTGTGGCCGAACAGGGTGGACTCGACAAGGTTCGCCGGGATGGCTCCGCAATTGACGGTGACGAAGGGCTTCGTCGCCCGGTCGCCGATGCCCTGGATGACCCTGGCAATCAATTCCTTGCCGGTACCGGTCTCGCCCTCGATCAGCACCGGAATCTGGCTTTTCGCTGCCTTCTGGACGAGGCTCAGCACGCGGTCCATGGCAGGCGCGCGGGTGATGATGTCGCGTAGCCCCAGTGTGCCGGCGCGGCGGTTGCGATCGGTGCGAACGATGGTTTCGAGTTCGCCCAGCTTCATGACGTTGCGCAGCGAGACGATGAGACGCTCGGGAGCGACAGGCTTGACGAAGAAGTCGACGGCACCGTTGCGCATCGCCGAAACCACCGTTTCCATTGAGGAATGGGCGGTCTGGATGATCACCGGGACCACGATGTTCTCGCGCCGGAGAGAGTCGAGCACGGCCATGCCGTCGCGGTCGGGCATCACCAGATCGAGAATGACCGCCCCGAAGCCCGGATCGCCGCGCAGCAGGCTCAGGGCCTGGTCGCCACCGGTCGCGATTTCAGGCGCAAAACCTGCGCGGCGGGCGATTTCCGCTGTCAGGCGCAATTGCACCGGGTCGTCGTCTACGATGAGGACGCGCGCCATAAGCTCCCAGGCCGTTTCTGAAGCCCGACCGCCTTCCCAGGAGCGAATCGCGCTGTGTCGTTTCGGATCAGGATCGGGATGGCGGGTTAAGAGGGCTTTAAGGCTGCCGAACCGCTTGAGATCGATTTCCTGCGTGGATATGGTCCGGCCCGCGAAACACCTCGGAATCCTCAGGAATGGCAGATCTCGTCCGCGCGCCCGCCGCCCCCCATCAGAAGGGGCACAATGAATTCGGGGCGCTGCCGGAGTGGGATTTGACCGACCTCTACCCGGCGCCGGATTCTGCCGAGCTTAAGCGCGACCTGCAATGGTCGAAGGACGAGGCCAAGGCATTCGAGGCCGACTACAAGGGCAAGCTCAGAGAGCTGGCGGCCGCCGGCACGCTCTATGAGGCAGTCGAGCGCTCGGAAAAGCTGGGAGACGTCACCGGGCGGCTCGGGTCGTATGCTTATCTCCGCTACGCGCAGAACACGCAGGATCCGGAGCGCATCAAGTTCCTGGGTGATCTCAACCAGCAGATCACGGACTTGGCCACGGGGCTCCTGTTCTGGGAGCTCGAGCTCAACGACATCGACGACGCGACGCTCGAGGCTGCGCTGGCCGGCGATGCCCGGCTCGCCCGCTATCGGCACTGGTTCGCCGAGCTCAGGAAGGCGAAGCCCTACCAGCTCGACGAAAAGCTGGAGGAGCTGTTCTTCGAGAAATCGGTGACCGGCGCGCAGGCCTGGAACCGGCTGTTCGACGAATCGATGGCGGCGCTGAGGTTTGAGGTGGATGGCGAGCAGCTGCCGATCGAGAGCACGCTGCATTTGCTGTCGGATCGCGACGAGAAGCGGCGCGAGACGGCATTCCACGCCCTGGACAAGACGCTCACCCAGAACCAGCGGCTGTTCACGCACATCACCAATGTGCTGGCCAAGGACAAGGAAATCTCCGACCGCTGGCGCGGCTACAAGGACATCGCCGACAGTCGGCACATGGCCAATTCGGTCGAGCGCGAGGTGGTTGATGCGCTGGAAAAGGCCGTGCGCGAGGCCTATCCGCGGCTCAGCCACAAATATTACCGAATGAAGGCCAAGTGGTTCGGCAAGGACCAGCTCAATGCCTGGGATCGCAATGCGCCGCTGCCCTCGAGCGATGACCGGGTGTTCGACTGGGACACGGCACGAACCACGGTTCTCGAGGCCTATGGCAAGTTCTCGCCCAAGCTCCGGGAGATAGCCGAGCCCTTCTTCGGCAGCGGCTGGATCGACGGACCGGTGCGGCCGGGCAAGGCCATGGGCGCCTTTGCGCACCCGACGGTGCCGTCGGCGCATCCGTACCTGATGCTCAATTACCTCGGCAAAGCGCGCGACGTGACGACGCTGGCGCATGAGCTCGGGCATGGCGTGCACCAGGTGCTGGCAGGGCCGCAGGGCTCGATTCTTGCCAACACGCCGCTGACGCTGGCCGAGACCGCCTCGGTGTTCGGCGAGATGCTGACCTTCCGCTCGATGCTGGATGCGACGACTGACAGCAGGCACCGCTTCGCAATGCTCAGCTCCAAGGTCGAAGACATGCTGAACACTGTGGTGCGGCAGATCGCGTTCTACACCTTCGAGCGGCGGGTCCATACCGCCCGCAAGGAGGGCGAGCTGACCACCGAGCAGCTCAACGAAATCTGGCTCGACGTCTCCCGGGAATCGCTCGGGCCGGCGGTGAAGCTCAATGACGGCTACGGGATCTTCTGGTCCTACATCCCGCACTTCATCCATTCGCCGTTCTACGTCTATGCGTATGCTTTCGGCGACTGCCTTGTGAACTCGCTTTATGCCCAGTATGAGAAGTCCAGCGACGGGTTTGCCGAGCGCTATTTCGAGCTGCTGAAGGCCGGGGGGTCCAAGCACCATTCTGAGCTGCTGAAGCCCTTTGGGCTCGACGCGCGCGACCCGGACTTCTGGTCGCTCGGCCTATCCATGATCGAAAGGCTGATCGGCGAGCTGGAGGCCACCGATCCCAACTGAACCACCGAGGATGCCATGAGAGACGAAACCCGCATCGACGAACAGGAAGCCGAAGAGATGCACGAGGCGATGGACTACGCGCAGCACGAGCGCACCTGGGCGGCCATCACCAACCTGGTCAAATGGGCGATCATCCAGCTCGCCTTCATCATCGTCGGGCTTTACTGCATCATCCAGGGCGGCGCGGCGGCGGCGGGCTTCGTGTTGATCATCATCGGACTGGCGGCGCCGATTGCCTGGTGGCTGTTCGGGCCAAAGCAAATTCCGACCTGAGACTGGCTGAACACCCCGGGGCAGCCGGGCCGATCGGGAGACATCCATGAAGATTGCAATCGTCCGCGAGCGCGCCGACGGGGAGACCCGGGTGGCGGCCACGCCGGAGACTGTCCAGAAGCTGATCGGCCTGGGCAACAGCGTCGCCATCGAAGCGGGCGCAGGCACGCAGGCCCGATTCCCCGATGCCGAGTACCAGAAGGCCGGGGCGACCGTCGCCGCGACTGCTGCCGAGGCAGTCAACGGAGCCGAGATCGTGCTCGCGGTGCGTCGGCCGACGGTCGATATCCTGGGAGGCATCGCCAGGGGAGCTCTGGTGATCGGCGCCATGGATCCTTACGGCAACGAGCGCGAGATCGACGCCCTGGCCAAGACCGGGGCGACGCTGGTGGCGATGGAGTTCATGCCCCGCATCACCCGCGCGCAGGTCATGGACATCCTGTCGAGCCAGGCGAACCTCGCCGGCTACCAGGCGGTGCTCGACGCGGCGGTCGCCTTCGACCGTGCCATGCCGATGATGATGACGGCGGCCGGTACCGTCCGTCCCGCCAAGGTGTTCGTGATGGGGGCCGGTGTTGCCGGCCTGCAGGCGATCGCGACGGCCAAACGCCTTGGTGCCGTGGTGAGCGCCACCGACGTGCGCGCTGCCGCCGGCGAACAGGTCGAATCGCTGGGTGCGAAGTTCATCATGACCGACGCGCTCAAGGACGCCTCCGGCAGCGGCGGCTATGCCCGTGAGCTGACCGATGCCGAAAAGGCGGCGCAGGCGGAGCTGACTGCCAGCCACATCGCCAAGCAGGATATCGTCATCACCACGGCGCTGATCCCGGGGCGGCCGGCGCCGAAGCTGGTCAGCAAGGCGATGGTCGAGTCGATGCAGCCCGGCTCGGTGATCGTCGACCTTGCGGCCGAGCGCGGCGGGAACGTGGAGTTGACCCAGCCGGGCGAAGTGACCACCACGCCCAACGGCGTCACGATCATCGGCTACCGGAACGTGCCGGCGCGGCTCGCCACCTCGGCCAGCCAATTGTTCGCACGCAACCTCGTCGCCTTCCTCGAGACGATGTTCGACAAAAAGACCAAGGCGTTTGCGGTCAACTGGGACGACGAGCTGGTGAAGGCCACCGTGCTCACCCGTGACGGTGCGATCGTGCATCCCAACATCAAAGTCGCGGCATAGCGGAGCGAGCCATGATCGATCCCTTCATCTTCCAGCTCTCCATCTTCGTGCTGGCGATCTTCGTGGGCTATTTCGTGATCTGGAGCGTCACTCCGGCGCTGCACACGCCCCTGATGAGCGTCACCAACGCCATCTCGTCGGTCATCGTGGTGGGGGCGCTGCTCGCGGTTGGCGCGCATCTGGCGGCGGACGCCAACATCGCGAGCAAGATCTTCGGCTTTTTCGCGCTGGTGCTCGCCAGCGTGAACATCTTCGGCGGCTTTCTCGTCACGCAACGCATGCTCAGCATGTACAAGAAGAAGGGCTGACCGATGATCTCCGGCAACATCGCCGCGCTGCTCTATCTCATCGCGGGCGCGCTCTTCATCCTGGCGCTGCGCGGCCTCAGCAGCCCGGCCACCTCGCGCCGCGGCAACCTGCTGGGCATGGTCGGCATGGCCATCGCCATCGTTACTACGCTGCTGGTTACCGGCGTTTCCGACTGGCTGAGCTGGGTTTTGATCATCGGCGGCATCGCCATCGGCGGCGGCATTGGCGCGTATCTGGCGCGCAATGTGAAGATGACGCAGATGCCCGAGCTGGTCGCCGGGTTCCATTCGCTGGTCGGCCTTGCGGCAGTGTGTGTGGCGGCGGCCGCGCTCTATGCGCCCGAAGCCTTCGGCATCCTCGAAGGCGATCGCATCCGGGCCGAAAGCCTGATCGAAATGAGCCTCGGCGTCGCCATCGGCGCCTTCACCTTCACCGGCTCGATCATCGCCTTCCTCAAGCTCAGCGGCCGCATGGGCGGCAAGCCGATCCTGCTGCCGAGCCGGCACATCCTGCATAGCATCCTCGGCCTCGTGCTGGTGGCGCTGATCGTGGCGTTCTTCGTCACCTCGAACGCCATCTTCTTCTGGCTCATCACCATCCTGGCACTGGCGCTGGGCGTGCTGATGATCATCCCGATCGGCGGCGCTGACATGCCGGTGGTGGTTTCGATGCTCAACTCCTATTCCGGCTGGGCGGCCGCGGGCATCGGCTTCACGCTGGGCAATACGGCGCTGATCATCACCGGAGCACTGGTCGGCTCGTCGGGCGCGATTCTCAGCTACATCATGTGCAAGGCGATGAACCGCAGCTTCATCTCGGTGATCCTGGGGGGATTCGGTGCCGACGAGGGGGCTGCGGCGAGCGGCGAAGAAGAGACGCGGCCGGTCAAGCAGGGCGCAGCCGACGACGCAGCCTACCTGATGAAGAACGCCAGCAAGGTAATCATCGTGCCGGGCTACGGCATGGCTGTGGCGCAGGCGCAGCATGCCCTGCGGGAAATGGCCGACCTGCTGAAGCAGGAAGGCGTCGAGGTCAAGTACGCCATCCACCCGGTGGCGGGCCGCATGCCGGGCCATATGAACGTGCTGCTGGCCGAGGCCAACGTGCCGTACGACGAAGTGTTCGAGCTCGAGGACATCAACTCGGAATTCGCGCAGGCTGACGTCGCTTTCGTCATCGGCGCCAACGACGTGACCAACCCCGCGGCGAAGACCGACAAGAGCTCGCCGATCTACGGCATGCCGGTGCTCAACGTGGAAGACGCTGGAACGGTGCTCTTCATCAAGCGCGGCATGGCTGCCGGCTATGCCGGCGTGCAGAACGAGCTGTTCTTCCGCGACAACACCATGATGCTGTTCGGCGACGCCAAGAAGATGACCGAAGATATCGTCAAGGCCTTGGGCCACTAGGACCGCAGGCAAGATTCTGAGGGGCCGCCTTGGGGCGGCCCTTTTGTTTTGCCACAGCCATGCCCAGATGATGGCGGACCACAGGGTCCGGAGGCGGCGTGCGCTATCTGTTTCGGGCGATCTTCCGGTCGGTGACGGCGACCCTGTTCGTCGTCGGGCTGCTGCTGTCGCCGCAGGCGTGGCTGGCGGCCAGAACGCTCGTCTTCGCGGCGGACGGCGCCGTGGCCGAGTACCGGCTGCGGCAGGTCCCCCCGGAGCGCTACGAAGCGGAGATTGCCGCTGCGCTCGACCACAATGACGGCGATCTCGCCCGTTCGCTGCTGGCGCTCGCCGACAGCGAGCATGTCACGGTGCCAGCTCCACTTGTGGCACGCATCGCTGCGTTGCCGGCCGTCGATGTCGGCAACGTGTTGCAGCAGGGCTGGAACTGCGTCGTCAACGGCGATTTCGACAGCGAAGCCGGCCTTGCCTGCGTGGTGGCGACCGACCTCACGGGCGTCGGCGACGTGCGCGATCTGGTGGGTGAAGGCACGCACTACCTCGCCGGGCAGCCGGTCAACTACTTCACGCTCGGTGTGGCCACCGTCGGGCTCGGGCTGACCGCGAGCACAGTGATGAGTCTGGGCGGGACGCTGCCGGTCAAGACCGGAGTGTCGTTCCTCAAGGCCATGAGCAAGGTCGGCAAGTTGCCGGTCCGGCTGGTCGACGAGGTGGGCGCACGGCTCAGCAAGAGCATCGACAAGGCCGCGCTGGCCGAGACGGTCAATCTGGGCCGGGAGTTCCGGCTGGGCGAAATGGGCGCGCCGCTGGCCCGGGTGTTCAACCCGAAAGCGGCGGCGGTGGTCACCGATCTCGCCACCGATTTCGGCCGCATCGGCAAGGCCGGCGGTGTCAGGGCGATGAAGCTCAGCGCCGAGGCATCCGACAGCGTCGCCGACGTGCGGCTGCTGGCCAAGGCCGCGGACCGCTACCAGGGCCGATTCCTCGGGGTGATGAAGCTGCTCGGGCACGGCGTGTTGCGGCTGGGCAAGCTGCTGGTCGAACTCAGTGCCTGGCTCGTCGGCGCGGCGCTTTGGCTGTTCGGCCTGACGCTGTTCGTGCTGCGCTGGTCGAGCCGCACGGCGCGGCTGCTGGTGCGGATCGTGGGCTGGCCGGTGCGATGGCTGTGGCAACGGGCGTCGCTCGCGCCGGTGGTGGCCTAACTCACAAGGATGTGCCTGCTTGCGGCGGCAGGGGCAGGTGACCATGTTGCGGCCGTTCAACGTGCCGAGTTTGCCTCTCTATGCCCCGTACCCTCAAGGTCGACCTCTTCACCGACATCGTGTGCCCATGGTGCCTCATCGGCTCGGTGCGGCTCGACAAGGCGATCGCGGCGCTGCCGCCGGATGTCACAGTGGATGTCGAGAACCATCCGTTCTACCTCGATCCCAATACGCCCCCCGAGGGCTACGATGTCGGCGCCATGCTGCAGCAGAAATACGGGCGCGAGCCCAAGGCGATCTGGGCGCGGGCCGAGGGCGAAGCGAAGAAATCCGGCATCGAGCTCGATCTCAGCCAGCAGCCGCGGACCTTTCCCACGCAAAAGGCGCATACGCTGATCCGCCTCGCGCGCGTCAAGGGAACACAGCACGCGCTCGCCAACGCCATCGCCGCCGCCTATTTCCTGGAGCATCGGCAGGTGAACGATCCCGAGGTGCTGGCCGAGATCGCCACCGGCTACGGTTTCACCCGCGAGGAGGCACTGGGCGATATCGCCGACCCGCGCGAGTTGGAGGAGTCGCATCAATTGGCGATGGCGGCCGCCCAGCAGGGAATCCAGGGCGTGCCGTTCTTCATCTTCGACGGGCGTTTCGCCATGAGCGGCGCACAGCCCGAAGAGGTCTTCGACATGGCCTTCAAGAAGGCGTTGGAGCCAGCTGCAACGGCCTAGTCCCCGGGCGCTGCGGCGCGTGCTATCCTCGGCGCATGGAGGAGCGGGCATGAAGTGGGTGTGGCGGATCCTGATCGGGATCCTGGTGATCATCGTCGTCGCCTATTGCGCGTTGCTTGGTTACATCTATCTCAACCAGCGTGGCCTGCAGTACGAGCCGGGCGGCAAGATGTTCGGCCTCAACGAAACGCTGCTGCACCGCGCCAGCCTGGTCGCCATTCCCTCGGGTGACGGGTCGAGCCTCGCCGGATGGTACGAGGCGCCGCAGCCGGGCAAGCCGCTGATCGTCTACTATCGCGGCAACGCGCTGAGCTTCTCGCGCGAGCACCAGCGCTACGAGGCGATGGAGGCGGACGGCTATGGTTTCCTCGCCTTCGACTATCGCGGCTTTGGCGGCACCCCCGGCGAAATCAGCCAGGCGCATATCCTCGAGGACGCGCTCGCCGCCTATGACTGGGCCGCAGGCAAGGGCTTTCCCCTCGTCGTGTGGGGCCGCTCGCTCGGCTCGGGGCCAGCGACCTATGTGGCCAGCCAGCGCAAGCCGGACGCGCTGTTTCTTGAAACGCCGTTCGACTCGGCGACTGCGGTGGGACGGGACCGCTACTGGTACCTCCCCGTCGACCTGCTGATGGATGACAAATACCCCGTCGACGAGTGGATCGCAAAGGTCACCGCACCGGTGTTCGTCGCCCACGGCACCGGCGATACCACCATCGGCGTGCAGCACGGCAAGCGAGTCTACGATCTGGCGCCGGTCAAGGCCGGGCTCTGGCTCGAGCCGGGCGCCAACCACGACGGGCTATGGGAACGCGGCGAATGGGGCAAGGCCAAGGCGTTCTTCGAGAGCGTGCAGGCAGCCAAGCGCTGACAACTCGCCCAAACAAAAACGCCGGCCCAAGTGGACCGGCGTTCGAATGCGATAGGAACGATCTTACTCGAGGGTGAGATCGGTCCAGGTCAGCGAGTAGTTGAGACCGACCTGGCCCTGGATCGACCAGGGCTGCAGTGCGAACGACTTGTTGGAGCCGCCGATCAGCCAGTTGCCGCCAAGGCCGACGCCGAGGGTCGCTTCCGTCGAGGCGCCGACATAGGTGCCGGCGAGCGCGTGCTTCCTGGCCGAATCCTTGGTCGCGGCGAACACCAGCCAGGCGATCTTGGTCTTGGCGGTGAAGCCGACATCGAAGCCGAGCTTCTTGATCGAGCCGTGATAGCGCTCGGACTTGCCGCCGTTGGACGGCTTGAACCAGCAGGTGAGATCCTTGGCGGAACCGATCAGGTAGCCGATGCCCGGCTCGACGTCGCAGCTCAGCACACCCACCTTGACGCGGCTGGCGGCATCGGCGTGGCCGGCAAAGCCGACGGCAGCCAGGGCGGAGATCGCGACGGCGGCGATAAGTTTCTTCATGATAGTCCCTCAGGTTGTTTTGTTTGACGCTTCCCCCAAGGGAGCCGGGGGAACGGGCTCAAGTCGAACGCAAAACGCCGCCCGGGCAGGCGGCGTCGACTGATTTACGACCGTTCCGGACGCGCCGGACGGGCGGTCGCTGCCGGGGGGGGCCGCCGGCCGCCGTGACGCGGGGGCCGCGG
>JAEWCE010000032.1 GCA_023390785.1 Pseudomonadota bacterium | reverse complement strand
AGCGCACGGCGCCGCACTGGCAACCGCCTTCGACCGGGAATTTCGGCAGCGCGCGGGGCATGTTCATCTCTCCTACCAATTCGATAACGCAGCGTTCAGACGCCATTCAGGGCGGCGCCACCATAAGCCACGCCATGCTTGGCGGCGACGCCAAAATCCCCCAACAGATGGACGACTGAACATGGGCATTATCTCGAACCTTCTCCGCCGTTCCGAACGGCGCCGGACCTACGCCAACCTGCTGCGCCTCGACGACCACCTGCTGCGTGACATCGGCCTGTCGCGTGGCGACGTGCACCAGCTGATGGCCGGCCGCTCGGCGCCGTCGCGAGCCATCGCGAATGAATAAAGCCTCGGCTTCGATAGACACATCGACTGAGCAAAACTGAAGGGCTCCGCGCACACCGCCGGAGCCCTTCTCGATTCTGGGGATGACGACGCAATGAAAAGGGCCCCGCGGGCCCCTTTTCATTCTCTCAGTCGGCGGTCCTCTCCCGCCCGCGGGAGAGGGGGACCACGCACAGCGTGGTGGAGAGGGGTGCACCTTGCGCTGACGGAACTATCGGAGGGTGAGTGCGGCGCAAGCGGCCCCCTTGGCCGGCGGCTTTGGCAGGACCGGCACCGCCGCCCTGCAGCTGGCCCTGAGTTTCTACACCTGGCGCTCGTTGGTGCGCGAAGCGGGCATGTCCGCTGCCGACGCCGTGACGCTGATGACCCGCACCGTCATTGCCGCCGACAGGGATTGATTCCGGACGCGGCGTCTGCCTAGCTACCCTCACCTGAGGGGATTTCAGATCATGCTTCGCTTTCTGCTCGCCGCCGCAGCGGTTGCCGGTCTCGACGCGCCGGCGCTGGCCGCCGACTTCGCCCTGACCATCCGCAACAATTCGAGCCAGACGGTCACCCGGCTCAACACCTTTGCCGTCGGCAGGGATGGCGAACCGGTCGAGGATAATCTCGGCGCGCTCATGGAGGACCTCCCGGCCGGCGCCACCGGCAGGGTCGTCCTCGACATCATTGCCTGCCAGCCGGTCTACATCGCCCTGGGCCTCGGCGGCAGCGACGACGACCTCACCACCACCATCGACACCTGCAAGGACAAGACGCTGGTGGTCAGCGACTGAGGCCCCGCCAACCAGACATTGTGCCGGTCAAAAGCAGAAGGGCCCCGACGGGCCCTTCCAAACTCTCATGACTGCGGGCCTGCTGGCCCCGACTGACAATACGTCAGTTCTTGGACTTGTCGACCAGGGCGCCGGCCTTGATCCAGGGCATCATGGCACGCAGCTTTTCGCCGACCACCTCGATCTGGTGTTCGTCGGCGAGGCGCCGGGTCGCCTTGAAGCGCGAAGCGCCGGACTTGTACTCCTGCATCCACTCGGAGGTGAATTTGCCCGACTGGATGTCCTTGAGCACGCGCTTCATCTCGGCCTTGGTGTCCTGCGTGATGATACGCGGCCCCGAGACATACTCGCCCCATTCGGCGGTGTTGGAGATCGAGTAGTTCATGTTGGCAATGCCGCCCTGGTAGATCAGGTCAACGATCAGCTTCACTTCGTGCAGGCACTCGAAATACGCCATCTCAGGCGCGTAGCCGGCCTCGACCAGCGTCTCGAAGCCGCCGCGGATCAACTCGACGAGGCCGCCGCACAGCACCACCTGCTCGCCGAACAGATCGGTCTCGCATTCCTCGCGGAAGTTGGTTTCGATGACGCCCGAGCGGCCGCCGCCGATGGCCGAGGCGTAGGCCAGCGCGATGTCGTGGGCGTTGCCCGAGGCATCCTGGTCGACGGCGATCAGGCACGGCACACCGCCGCCCTTCTGGAACTCGCCGCGCACCGTATGGCCGGGGCCCTTGGGCGCGATCATGATGACGTCGACGCTCTTTTTCGGCTCGATCAGGTTGAAATGCACGTTGAGGCCGTGTGCGAAGGCCAGCGCCGCTCCGTCGCGGATGTTGGGCTCGATCTCGTTCTTGTAGACGTCGGCCTGCAGTTCATCGGGGATGAGCATCATGATGACGTCGGCCCACTTGGCGGCGTCGGCGATCGACATTACCTTGAGCCCCTCGCCCTGCGCCTTCTTTGCCGACGCCCCGTCGGGCCGCACCGCCACCACCACATCCTTCACGCCGGAATCGCGCATATTGAGCACGTGCGCATGGCCCTGCGAGCCGTAGCCGACCACCGCGACCTTCTTGGATTTGATGATGTTGAGATCGGCATCCCGATCATAGAATACACGCATGGTCATCTCCCTTAGCGTTGCGCCCTGTCGGGCTTGTTGGCGGTGACCCCGTACAGGGTCAGGAACTGGTCGGTGGCCCGCTCGGCATCGGCTTCGATCTCCTTGGTGGAGAGCGTCAGCTTGTCGCCGAGCAGCAGGCGTACCTGCACATCGCGGAGCACCAGGCCAAAGAAGGTCCGGAACGCCGTTTCGGAATTGTCGAACCTCAGCATGCGTGCATCGCGCCCCGCCTCGAGCAGCGGCTTCAGGCGCTTGCCCATGGTGAAGCGGCCATTGTCGAGAACGATGGCGCCGAGCCCGTTGTCCTCGGTCGCGTGGCTGATCGCGAGGCGGTTGAGTGCAACGGAGGTGGAGCCGGCGATGGTTGCCAGCAGGTCGCGGGCGAACTGGTAGATACTGGCGCGCAGCGAGTCCGGATCGAGCGAACGGCGATCGACCAGTGGGACGCGGACCTTGGCCGCCTGCCACTGCACGGTGGCCGTCAGCAACCCGTCACGGTCGCCGAACCACTTGTAGAGCGTTTCCTTGGAGCACGAGGCGCGGCGCGCCACCGCCGTCATGGTCAGCGCATCGCCGCCCTCGACGAGAAGGTCGAGCGCCGCCGTCAGCACCACCTGCTGGCGCGGCGTAAACACCTCGTCCCTCTGCTTGAGCGCTGCGCCCATCCACTCCTCACCGGCGCCGGGCCCTGCCCGCGCCTCATCATTCGCCGGAATGCGTACCGTACGTTACGGTACGATGCAAGAGGGATCGTGAGGGAGGCGGCGGGAGGCCAGTTTGCTACCACGCGGTAACAGGGCGCAGCGCCACCGGTCAGGGGCTTGGCACCTCCCCCTGCCCCAGTTTTTCCGTCCGCCAGAGCTGGATGCGGCGGATGGGGCCGGGGCGGCGGATGGTGAGCTGACCGACTTCGTCCGCGCACGGCACGCGGCCCTCGA
>JAEWCE010000027.1 GCA_023390785.1 Pseudomonadota bacterium | reverse complement strand
CCCCAGGGAGAGGTGATGCAGGGGCAAGATGCTGCCCGGTCGCACCTCTCCCTTTGGGGGAGAGGTCGGCGCGCAGCGGCGGGTGAGGGGGCCTTACCGCACCGCACGGGCTTCTCGCTGCGCCGCTTCGGCGCCGTGCTCTACAAGGAATTCATCCAGATGCGGCGCGACCGCGTCACCTTCGGCATGATGATCGGGCTGCCGCTGGTGCAGCTCTTCCTGTTCGGCTTCGCCATCAATGCCGATCCACGGCATCTGCCCACGCTGGTCGAGATGGGCGACAACGGCCCCATCACCCGCGCGGTGATCGCGGCCATGCAGCAATCGGACTATTTCGATTTTCGCGGGCCGGTGGCCGGCACCGCAGCCGGCGAGGAGGCGCTGCGTCGCGGCGACGCCAATTTCGTGGTGGTGATCCCGCCCAATTTCGAGCGCGACGTGGTGCGCGGGCGCACGCCGGACATCCTGGTCGCGGCCGACGCGTCGGACCCGTCGGCGGTCGGCGGCGCCGCCGCCGCGCTGTCGGGCATCGTGCAGTCGGCGGTCGGCGAAGCACTGGTCGGGCCACTGGCGAAAGCCGGCAGCCCGCCGCCGTTCTCGATCGTCGTCCACCGCGAATACAATCCCGAGGGCAAGACCTCGACCAACATAGTGCCGGGGCTGCTGGCGATCATCCTCTCGATGACCATGGTGATGATCACCGCCGTCGCCATCGTCAAGGAAACCGAACGCGGCACCATGGAGATGCTGATCGCCACCCCGGTCAAGCCGTTCGAGGTGATGCTGGGCAAGATCCTGCCCTATGTGTTCGTCGGCTACGTGCAGACCGTGGTGTTCCTGATCGCGGCCTACCTGGTGTTCCACGTGCCGTTCGACGGCAGCTGGTGGGCGTTCTTTGTCGGCTTCAACCTGTTCATCGTGGTCAACCTCGCGCTCGGTTTCCTCATCTCCACCGCGGCGCGCAACCAGATGCAGGCGATGCAATTGAGCTTCTTCACCATCCTGCCCTCGATCCTGCTGTCGGGCTTCATGTTCCCGTTCGCCGGCATGCCGGGCTGGGCGCAGTTCATCGGCCAGGGCGTGCCGGCCACGCACTTCCTGCGCGTCATCCGCGCGGTGATGCTGAAAGGCGGCAACATCAACGACGTTGCCACCGAATGCGGCGCGCTGGCGATCATCCTGGTGGCAATCTCGATCATCGCCATGCTGCGCTACCGCCAGACGCTGGATTAGCTGCAAAGCCTGCAGTCGACAAACCTCCCCTGCTTGCCGGGGGAAGGGGCCCGACTGCGCGTCTTGCCTAGCTCCCCAGCAGCGCCAGGACCTCGTCCGCCGTCGCCACCTCGCCGATCTTCTTGAGCTGCACGCTCACCGCGTGCTCGTGCGCGACCGGGTCGCTGTCGGTCATGGCGTCACTCACTGAAACGACGTTGTAGCCGTGGTCGTAGGCGGCGCGGGCGGTGGCTTCGACGCCGCTCGAGGTGGCGATGCCGGCGAGGAAAGTCTGCGTGACGCCGCGGCGGCGGAGCTGCATGTCGAGGCCGGTGCCGTGGAAGGCGCCGATATTGTACTTGGTGATGCGGATGTCGGTCGGCTGCGTATCGAGTTCGGGCGCCAGTTCGTCCCAGCCGGGAGGCGGGGTGAAATTGCGTGGATTGGCCGTGCGGCCGGGAGCGCGGCCGGCAACATTGACCAGCACAACCGGCAGGGATTTGGCGCGAAAGGCGGCGGCGAGCCGGGCGGCGCGCGCCAGGATGTCGGTCGCCGGATGCGCCGTCTGCATGCCGAGCACGCCCTTCTGCAGGTCGATGACGACAAGGGCGGCGACAGGGTCGAGCTGGGAAACAGTCATGGGCAGGCTCCGGACGTGGACAGGACTATAATCCGAGCGCGCCGCGGACCTGGCCGATCAGCCGGGCGTCGTCCCAGTAATTGGCCCTCAGCCAGTCGTCGGCGGTCAGCAGCTCGTCGGGATGGCGCGGCACCCAGCCGAAGCGCAGCGCGACGGCGACGCGGCCGGGCGTGGCGCTGTACATCTCGGCCATGGCCTCGAACACGCGCTTGGAGTGGCCATAGGGGTTGATCTGGTGCGCGGCCCAGCGCGTGCGCGGCTGCGCCCAGTCGGACGAAGGCAGCACCACGCGCTTGATATCGTAGCGGTCGCAGGCCACCAGCAGTCGCGCCGTGTCGCGCACCGCGGCCCAGTGCACGGCCGGCGGATCCTCGACATTGTGGGAAGTGGCAACGTGGATCAGACCCTCCGCCTGCGCGAAGGCGGCAGCGATCGCCGGGTCGTCGTAATCGATGCGTTCGAGGTCGGCGACGATGTCGGCGCCGGCGGCGCGGTCGATGCCGATGGCGCCGGGAAAGGCGGCACGCAGCCGCCTGCCGATATTGCCCTCAGCCCCGACGATGACGATGGCCATCAGCTCAGCCCGAACATCTGGTCCTGCCGCTGCCGCAGGGCATAGAGCCGCGTCGTCTGGTCGGGCGCAGCGTTCCGGCGGGTGAGCAACTCGCCCTTTTTCACCGGCGCGATCACCTTGCCGCCCTCGAGCAGGCCGACCGGCACGGCCTGTTTGTCGCGGGCATCGCCGATGGTCAGGATGAAGCTGCGGTAGCAGGTTTCGCCGATGGCATCGAAGTTCTCGCCGACGGCAAGGTCGCGCTTGGCCACGGCGCACACCTCCGCCACCGGATTGGGCAGCGGCACCATGTCGGGCCGGCCGTAGAGCATGATTCTGGCGGCGGTCAGCGGCACTTCCAGCGAGGTCAAATGATACGGCCGGAAGAACGAATAGTACGGTCCGTGCCCGACATGCAGATCGTCCATGCGCTCGATGATGCGCGGATGCTCGGCCTCGACGATCACGAACACGCCCGGCGCCACGCCCTTGCCGATGGTAAAATCGACGACGCCCTTGTTGTCGAGGATGCCGCCGTCGGCCTTGGGGATCAGCACCTTGACCATCTGATCGCGGTCGGCCTTCGGCCCGTGCATGCCCGGAATGTCGGGAACGAGGCCGGTGGCGTTGGCGATGGCGCACATCTCGACCATGGTCTTTGAGCCATCGACGAACTCCACCAGCATGCGCGGGTTCATGTTGCGGCGCGTGGCTTCCTCGCGATAGTCGTCGGGCACGGCGTCGTGGTTGAGCGGGTTGTTCTTGCCCTTGCCGGCCGACACGATGCGGTAGCCGAGCGCAGTGGCGAACTCGATCAGCTCCATGCAGCTCGACGGCTCGTCGCCGGCGCCCACCGAATACACCACCCCCAGCCGGTCGGCCTGCTGCTTGAGGTAGGGTCCGATGGTGACGTCGGCCTCGACGTTCATCATCACCAGGTGCTTGCCGTGCTCCATCGCCAGCAGATCGTAGTCGGCGGCGACGCCGGGCTTGCCGGTGGCGTCGATGACCACGTCGATCTCGGGCGTCTTGACCAGTACCTCGGCCGAGGTGATGGCGAGTTTCTTCTGCCCGATCGCCGCCGACACCTTGCTCAGCGTGTCGGCCTCGACCGCGTGGCTGGTGTCGCCATAGGCGATGGCGGTGGCTGCGAGCGCGGTGTGCGGCCGGCGCGTCGCGATCGCCGACACCTCGATGCCGCGCATCAGCATGCCCTGGGTCACGAGATCGGTGCCCATCTCGCCCGAGCCGATGACGCCGATGCGGATCGGCCGGTTCTCGTCGGCGCGCCGGGCGAGGTCGCGGGCAAGCCCGGTCAGATGCACATTGGTCAGAGGCTGGTAGGTCGGCATGTCGCGGCGCGGTCTAGCATTGAAGGTGGGCGAGGGAAACGGGAGATTGCGATGGTGAGGAGAGGATGGCGCCGGCTGCCCGCTCACGCTAGGAACAGGGCATGATCGACGACCTCCTCATTTCCACCGACGGCCATCTCGGCCGGATCAGCCTCAACCGCCCTGCCGCCATCAACGCGCTCAGCCTCGGCATGATCGAGGGCATCAAGGAAACCCTGCGCCGCTGGTCGGCGGACGACGGCATCGGCGCGATCGTCTTCGAGGGCATCGGTCCCAAGGGCTTCTGCGCCGGCGGCGACGTGCGGGCGGCGCGGAGCCTCGTCATCGGCGGGCAGCCCGAGCAGGCCGACGCCTATTTCGCCTCGGAATACGAGATGAACCGCATGATCGCCACCTACGCCAAGCCGCTGGTGGCGCTGGGGCACGGCATCACCATGGGCGGTGGCATCGGTATTGCCGGCCATTGCCGCTTCCGCTTCACGCAGCCGGGAGCGCGCTTTGCCATGCCGGAATCGGCCATCGGCTTTTTCGGCGATGTCGGGGTCAGCGCCATCCTCGCCAAGGCGCCGCTCAACCGGGCGCTGCTGTTCATGATGTCCGGCGTCAGCGTCGGCGCCGCCGACGCGCTGGCGCTCGGCCTCGCCGATGCGGTGATCGCGCCCGAGCAGGTCGCCGATCTGCGCGCCGACCTCGTGGGCGCCGCGGCCTCGGCAGATCCGGCCGCCGCCATCGGCCGGCTGATGGAGGCCAATTCGGTGGTGGCCGGCGAGGCGCCGTTCTGCGCCCTGGCCGACCTGCTGCCGGCCGAGCCGGCGAAGACGCCGGCCGAGTTCGTCGCCGCGGTCGCGGCAATGCCGGCCCTCGCCGACATTGCGGCGCTGTTTCCCACCCGCTCGCCCGGCTCGCTGGTCGCGACCTTCTTTGCCCAGCACGCGGCGCGGCGGCTGATGGACGTCACGCAGACGCTGGCGATGGATCTGCGCCTCGCCCGGGTGATGGCGCGGCGGCCCGATTTCGCCGAGGGCGTGCGGGCGGTGCTGGTCGACAAGGACCAGGCGCCGAAATGGTCGCCTGCGAGCCTCGCCGAGGTCGATCCCGAGCGCGATGCCGGGCCCATCCTCGAGGCGGTGAAAGCCCCGTAGGACGGCGATTTTCGCCGTCCGTCACGGACACAATTAGCACTTCTTAAACCGTTCGCATGGACACTGCGCCGCGAGGGAAACACTCTCGGGGGACGGGCTCTTCATGTCCGAAGCAGCGGCAAGGATCGTGGCGTTGCCGGCGATCGTCGATCTGGATGCGCTCGATATCGTGCGCGACGGACTGATCGACCGCGTCGAGACGGGCCCGGTCGAGGTCGATGCCAGCAGGGTGGAGCGCGTCGCGACCAACGCGCTGTTCATGCTGATCAGCGCCGCCGAAACCGCGCGGCGCAGCAATTTCCCGTTCGCGATCAGCGGGGCCAGCGCCCCCATGCTTTCGGCCATCGACCGGCTCGGCCTGGGCGAAAGCTTTTCGGGTTTGATGAAAGGATAATGGCGCATGCGCGTGCTGACGGTTGACGATTCCCGCACGATCCTTGCGATGCTGCATCACACGCTGAGCAATGCCGGATTCGAGGTGCTGCAGGCCGAAGACGGGCAGAAGGGCCTCGACGTGCTGTCGACGGAAGAGGTCGACGTGGTGATCACCGACATCAACATGCCGGTGATGGACGGCATCGAGTTCATCAAGCGGGTGCGCTCGTCGGGCGAGCACAATTCGCTGCCCATCCTGATCCTCACCACCGAGACCAGCCAGGACAAGCGCGACCAGGGCCGCGCCGCCGGCGGCACGGGCTGGATCGTCAAGCCGTTCGACCCCGAAAAGCTGATCTCGGTGATCCACCGCGTGGTGCACTGACATCCGGGCGCTGACCCAGAAGGGGAGACGCCGCCAATGAGCGATCTCGACGATTTCAAGGCCACATATTTCGACGAATGCTCGGAGCTCCTGACCGAGCTCGAAGAGCAGTTCGCCGCCATCGAGGCGGGCGACCGCACCCCCGACCGGCTGAATGCCGTATTTCGCGCCATCCACTCGATCAAGGGTGGCGGCGGCGCCTTCGGCTTCGCCGATCTGGTGGCCTTCGCGCACGCCTATGAGACGCTGCTCGACCACGTCCGCGACGGCCGCATCGAGCTCAGCGGCCCGGTGACGACGCTGTGCATAAGGGCCAACGATATCGTTGCCGACTTCGTCAATGCCGCCAAGTCCGGCAGCAGCCTCGGCCCTGCCTACGGCCAGGACGAGCGGCAGCAGTTCGATGCGTTGACCAGCGGCAATGCCGCCGCCGCCGACGATGCGTCCGGCGCGCCGATGGAAGATTTCGACATCGACTTCGTGCCGGTGATGGTCGATCTGGGCGCGGTGGCGGCCAGCGAGCCCGAACCCATGGACGACAGCTTCGCGCTGGCGCCGCTGGCGGTCGAAAAGGGCCATTGGGAGATCCGCTTCGCCCCGCATAGCGAGCTCTATGCGCGCGCCAACGATCCACTGCTGCTGTTCCGCGAGCTCGCCAATCTGGGCGAGCTGACCGTCGTCGCCAAGCTCGGCGAGATCCCGCCGCTCGCCGATTTCGAGCCGTTCGGCATCTATTGCACCTGGGAGCTGACGCTGGTGTCGCCGACGGCGAGCGCCGAGGCCATCGCCGAGGTGTTCGAGTTCGTCGAGGGCAATTGCGATCTGTCGATCGCGCAATTGCCGAGCCGTCCGCTCGCCGCGCCCGGGCCGTCGCTGGCCGCGCTGGCGCAGGTCGTGGCGCCGCCGCCGGCCGCGGACGAGCCGGCACTCAGCTTTGCCGCGCTGGCCGAGACGGTGAAGCAGGAGATGCCGGTGCGCGCCGTGGCTCCGGCTCCGGTCGCCGCGCCGGCGATCAAGCTGGTCGGGGCCGATCCGGCGCCCAGCCTGGCCGACGAGCACGAGGACCGCCGCAGCGGCCCCGAGGATCGGCGCAATGCCGGCGTGCAGTCGATCCGCGTCGATCTCGACAAGGTCGACCGCGTCGTCAACATGGTGGGCGAGCTGGTGATTACCCAGTCGATGCTCAGCCAGCAGATGGACGATACGCTCAGGGCCCGCTACCAGGAGCTGGTGCGCGGCCTCGAGGTGCTGGCGCAGACCACCCGCGGCCTGCAGGACGCAGTGATGGCGATCCGGGCGCAGCCGGTCAAATCGGTGTTCTCGCGCATGCCGCGCCTGGTGCGCGAGCTGGCCGCCAAGACCGGCAAGAAGATCAAGCTCGAGACCATCGGGGAAGCCACCGAGATCGACAAGACCGTGATCGAGCAATTGTCCGATCCGCTGACCCACATGATCCGCAACTCGGCCGACCATGGCATCGAGCAACCGGACAAGCGGCTGGGCGTGGGCAAGCCGGAGATCGGCACCATCCGCCTCTCGGCCGAGCAGGCCGGCGGCAACATCCTGATCACCGTCGAGGACGACGGCGCCGGCATCAACCGCGAGCGGGTGCTGCAGGTGGCGCGCAACAAGGGGATCGTTGCCGCCGACGTGACCCCGTCGGACGAACAGATCGACCAGCTCATCTTCGCGCCGGGCTTTTCCACCGCCGAGGCAGTCAGCGACATCTCCGGCCGCGGCGTCGGCATGGACGTGGTCCTGTCCAACATCAAGAAGATCGGCGGCTCGGTACACGTCAAGAGCCGCACCGGGCAGGGCACGCGCATGACGCTCAGGCTGCCACTGACCCTGGCGGTGCTCGACGTCATGCTGGTCAAGGTCGGCCCCAGCCCCTACGTCATCCCGCTGAGCTCGATCGTCGAGACCATCCAGTGCTCGCGCGCCGATTTCGGCCGCGCCCCGTCGGGCGCCAAGGTGCTGCGGGTGCGCGGCGAGTACGTGCAGGTGGTCGATCTCGCCGAGCGCTTCCAGCTCACCAGCGACGCCGACCTCGCCAACCGTTTCGTGGTGCTGTGCGAGGCCGAGGGCGGCGTCAAGATCGCGCTCATCGTCGACGACATCATCGGCCAGCAGCAGGTGGTGATCAAAAGCCTCGAGGAAAACTTCGAGTCGATCGACGGCATCGCCGGCGGCACCATTCTCGGCGACGGCAACGTCGCGCTCATTGTGGACGTGCAGGGGCTCAAGGCCAGCAACAGCCTGCACAAGAACGCCGCCTAGAAGGGTCGGCAGAAGGATCAGAAGATGGAAAGCCTTGCCCTCAAGGATGATTACGGCACCGGCGCCCAGGTCAATGCGCAGAACTCGCTGCAGCTCATCGCCTTCTCGATCGGCGAGCAGACCTACGGCGTGGAGATCACGACGGTCCGCGAAATCCGTGCCTGGAACGGCGCCACGCCGCTGCCAAACACGCGCGAATATGTGCGCGGCGTCATCAATCTGCGCGGCACGATCGTGCCGATCTTCGACCTCCGCGCCCGCTTCGGCGAAGGCCAGACCTCGCCCACCAAGAACCACGTAGTGGTGGTGATGTCGGTGGGCGACAAATGGGTCGGCATCCTGGTCGACGCGGTGAGCGACATCCTCACCGTCAGCAAGGACGAGATCCACAATGTGCCGGAAGGCAATTCGATGGACACCGAACTGCTCAACGGCATCGTCACCCACGACAACCGCATGGTCGGCCTGATCGACCTCCACGCCGTCGTCTCCGGTGCCAAGGTCGAAGGCTAGAACAAGATTTCAGGAGAGGTATGAAGGGCGCCCGCAAGGCGCCCTCATTTTTTGACCCACCTGCACCGCCCAGCGTCCGCCGTCGGGATTCCTCCCCTGCGCAGCGGCGGGCAACCCCACGCGCAGCGTCGGCAGTCAGGACTCCTCTCCCGTCCACGGGGGAGGAGGTGCCGTAGGCGTCGGAGGGGGCGGCCCCACGCGCAGCGTCGGCAGTCGGGACTCCTCTCC
>JAEWCE010000381.1 GCA_023390785.1 Pseudomonadota bacterium | reverse complement strand
ACACCAAGCTCCTCACCGATCGCAAGTGGATCGACCTCGCTCTGATCTACGCGTCGGGCAAACGGGCGATCATCACGCTCGAGAAGGACGACAAGGCCGAGAAGATGTTCCAGGACGTCTTCGCCGCCTGGGGCAAGACCGCCAAGGGCTGACGCTCAGGCGGCGTGGAGCGCGCCGCCCTCCAACAGATAGACGCGGTCGGCAATTGCCGCGATGTCGTCGGCATGATGGGTCACCAGCAGGGTGGCCCATTTGTGTTTCTGCGTGAGGTCGCGGACCAGCGTGCGGGTGGCGGCGCGCGTTTCGTCGTCGAGCGCGGAGAAGGGTTCGTCGAGCAGCAGCACCGGGCGATCGCGCAGCAGGGTACGAGCCAGCGCCACGCGCTGCTTCTGGCCGCCGCTGAGAGTGCTGGCACGCTGCGTGCCGACGGCGGGCAGGCCGACTTCGGCAAGCGCGGCAGTGACGCGGGTCGCGTCCGGCTTCTCGAGGCCGAGCGCGACATTGCGGGCGGCGCTCAGGTGCTCGAACAGCGTTTCGGACTGGAACAGGATCGACACCGGCCGTTGCTCGGGCGGCAGCGCCGTGACGTCGCGTCCGTCGATGCGGACGACGCCCCCGGCCGGGGCCAGGAAGCCGGCGATGAGGTCGAGCAGGGTCGATTTGCCGGCGCCGCTCTGGCCACGGATGGCGGTGACTGCCCCCGCTTCTGCCGCCATGCTGAAGCAGTACCGGCTGCCACCGGCATAGGCGAAGGTGACATCCTCAAGCGCGAGCATCGGCCAGCCTCCCGATCAACTTTGGCAGCAGCACGAAGGCCGCAATGGTCAGCACCAGCATCAGCGCCGCAATGCTGGCGGCGTCATGCGTGCGATAGGCCCCGAGCGCGCGCACCATCAGCAGCGGCAAGGTGGTGAAGTCCTGCGTGCCGAACAGTGCGATCACCCCGAGGTCGCCCAGCGAAAAGCAGAAGCCCAGTGCCACCACCAGCCCGGCATCGCGGGCCAGCAGCGGCCACTCGATCTCGGCGAATTGCCGCCAGCCGCCGAGGTTCAGCGAGCGGATCAGCCGACCGCGGCTGCGGGCGATGGCTTCGACCGGCGGCGCCAGCGTCGCCATGGCGAAGGGGAGCGACAACAGCGCATTGGCGATCACCACCACTGCGGGCGCCGCCGCCACGGGGCCGATGCCGATGTCGCGCACCAGGATGAAGGCGCCCAGCGACAGCGTCACCGCCGGCACCGCGAGATAGGCGTAGGCGGGGGCGCCGAGCAGCACCCGCACCAGCCCCGACGGCGCCGCGGCGCGGCCAGTGGCGATGAGCAGCGCCAGCACCAGCGTCAGCAGGGCCGAGGCCGCGCCGATCCACACGCTGGTCCAGACGGCATTCCAGAAGGCCGGCTGCGCCAGCACGCTGCCGAGGCCGGCAAGGCCGTCGAGCAGGGTCGCGAGCAGCGGCGAGGCGAAGCCAAGCACTCCCAGCGCCAGCACCACCCATTGCGCCGTCCGGGCCCAGCCGGCGTCACGCCAGCGCGGCTCGGCAGGACGGTCGAGGCTGGCCGAGATCGGCGCCAGCGCCGCGCTCGCAAGGATGATCGCCGCGCAGAGCGCGATCTGGATCAATGCCAGGTGCACCGCCAGGCCGAGGTCGAAATCGAGGCGCACGGCGGAGTAGATGGCGATCTCCAGCGTCTGCACCGCCGGACCGCCGCCCAGCAGAAGCACAATGGGGAAGCTGGTGAAGGCCAAAAGGAAGATGATCGCCGCCAGCCCCGGCAGCGTGCCGCGCAGCGCCGGCCAGTCGATCACGGCAAAGCGCGTCCAGGGGGTGAGCGCCAGGCTCTGGCCCGTCTTCAGCCGGGCCGCGGGGATGGCGTCGAGCCGCGCGAGCAGGATGCGGGCGGCAAAGGCGCCGTCGAGGATCACATGCGCCGCCACCACGCCGCCGAGCCCGAAGATCGGCACATTGGCAAAGCCCAGCCAGCCGGCGCGGCCCCACACCGACAGCAGCCCGAACGCCACGACCAGTCCCGGCGTGACGATGGCCGAGGCGAACAGCCCGATCAGCAGGCCGCGGCCGGCAAAGCGCAGGCGGTTGAGCGCCCAGGCCAGCGCCACGCCGGCCAGCAGCGACAGCACCGTCGACAGCGTCGCCTGCAGCGTGGTGATGTAGATCAGGTAGCCGAGGTCGGGGCCCGGTCCGGTCGCCTCCTGCCCGGTGGCGGCATGCAGGATCGACCAGAACAGCGTTCCGATCAGCGCCGCAATGGCAAGCGCGAGTGCCGCCCCGCCGGCGAGGCGGAGCGGCCGATGCGGCAGCGTCGTGTCAGCGGATCGCGGCGAGGGCTTCATCGATCCACGCGGCCTTGTCGGCGGTGATCGCCGCTTCGTCCAGCGACAGGACCTTGGCGGGGGCCGGCGGGAAGGCGGCGGGCAGCTTGTCGCCCAGCGCCGTCACCGGATACATCCAGTTGGTGGTGGGGATCACCGCCTGCGCCTCGGGGCCCACCAGCCAGGCGAGGAACTGCTTCGCCAGCTCCTGGTGCGCCGACGATTGCAGCACCCCGGCAATTTCGATCTGCGGGTAGAACCCCTCGGTGAAGTCGGCGTAGGCGTAGTTGGGGTTGTTCTCGGCAATCGCGTGGTAGGCCGGCGAGGTGGTGTAGCTCAGCGCCATGTCGGCCTCGCCCTTGAGGAACAGGCCATAGGCGTCCGACCAGCTGCGTGCCATGGTGGCGATGTGCGGCTTGAGGCCGGCCCAGATCTCGGGCGCCCGGTCGCCGTAGGCCGCCTTGATCCACAGCACGAGGCCAAGGCCGGGGGTGTCCGACCGCGGGTCCTCCAGCACCACCTTGAAGCTCGCCGGCTCCTTGATCAGCCCCTCGAACGAGGTGGGTGGCGCCGTCACCTTGGTCTTGTCGTAGACGAAGGCGAAATAGCCGAAATCGACCGGCACGAAGTCGGGGTCGGTCCATTTGGCCGGCAGGCTCAGCCCGTCGAGCGTCAGCCCGTGCGGCGCGAACAGGCCGGTGGCCCGGGCCTCGCCGGCGAGCGAGGTATCGAGCCCCAACACGATATCGGCGGGCGTCGCCTTGCCCTCGAGCTGCACCTTGCGCAGCGCGCCGATGGAGCTGTCGGCCGCGACGAAATTCACCGTGCAGCCGCAGCTCTTTTCGAAGCCGGCCTTGAGGCCGGGGCCGGGGCCGTAATCGGCGGCAAAGGCGTCGTAGGTGTAGATGGTGAGCGTGGGCTTGTCCTCGGCGACGGCGGCAGCCGTCAAAGCAAGGAGAGCCGCAAGCGCGAGAGAAGCAGAGCGAAGCATGGCCCTTGTCCTTCAAGGTTGCGGCCATGCATTGAGGGGTTAACGTAAATGGTGGGGACGGCGCTGCCGCCCTTGCCATCTCGAACTTCCTCCGCCAGC
This sequence comes from Pseudomonadota bacterium, assembly GCA_023390785.1. Taxonomy (GTDB): domain Bacteria; phylum Pseudomonadota; class Alphaproteobacteria; order Rhizobiales; family Devosiaceae; genus Devosia_A. The sequence goes on along the minus strand of JAEWCE010000381.1, from coordinate 2,500 downwards.
ATGACCTGGTTCAGGTTCAATGGGTGTTTCTCAGCTCCGTCTCCGGAGCACCCCAGCGAGACGTCCCTGATCTAGATCGAGTTCGCCGGCCGTGCAAGAGCGCGCTTCCAACCTTCCCACCGTCCTGAGCTTCGAGGGCCTGCTGGTCATCGTTGGCGGCGGCACTGTCGATTTCCAGCTCATCCGCGACCTCGCGGCGGCGGGGGCGCATCTGGTGGGGGCCGACGGCGGTGCCGACCGCATCGTCCAGGCCGGGCATTTTCCCGAGGCGATCATTGGCGATTTCGACTCCCTGGCGACGCCCGAGGACTGGCTCGGCCGTACCAGGCTGCTGCGCATTTCCGAGCAGGAGACCACCGATTTTGAAAAGGCGCTCTACTCGACGCACGCGCCCGTGACCATCGCGCTCGGCATGACCGGACGGCGCTTCGACCACACGCTGGCAGCGCTCGACGCCGTGACGCGCCATGCCCGTGACAGGGTGATCATCCTCGTCGACGAGGAAGATCTGGCAATGGCGCTCACCGGGCCCTTCACCTTCGAGGTCGACGAGCACGAGCGGGTGTCGGTGCACCCCCTGGCGCCGATCCGCTTCCGTCGCTCGCTCGGGCTCAAATATCCGCTCGACGGCCTGCGCCTCGCTCCCGGCGAGCGCACCGGCACCTCCAACGAGGCGACCGGGGGCGTATTCCGCATCGAGCCGGCGCCGCGGTCGAAGGCGCCGTGGCTGCTCATCGTCGATCGCAAATACCTGTTCGGCATCGCCGCCGCCGCCAACGCGCGATGAACGGCCCCTGAACGGCCGCCTCAGCAAGGCTTCACGCCCGGCTCTGCAGGATGCCTGCATCGTCGGCGCTCACGCCGGCGTCAGCGGAAGGCACCCCCACATGCGTACCAAGTTCACCCTCGTCCTCGCAGCCCTCGCCGTTGCGGGCTTCGGCTTCAGCGCCTCGCAGGCGATGGCCGACAGCCTCAACCTGTCGTTCTCGGGCAATGGCGTGTCGATCAATTTCAATGTAGGCGATGCAAACGCGCTCAATCCGCAGCCGCTGCCGCCCAAAGGCAAGTTCAGGCCGGGCGCCTACGACAATGGGCCGGGCAAGCATTTCCAGCCGAAATACGTCGAGGCCAACTATGACGATTACGATGGCTACGACGACGTGCCGCCGCAGTGGCAGCACCGCAGGCACCACAAATTCTGGACGCAGCAGGGCGGCTATGGCGATGCGGTCATGCTCAACCCGCAGCCGCTGCCGCCCAAGTACAAGTTCCACTACGTGAACTGATCGGCGGGCACAAAAAAGCCGGGAGCACGCTCCCGGCTTCGGTGTTCCTGGTGTTGTCGAGCGGTTAGGCCCGCTCGTGCGCCCGGGCCTTTTCCCGGGCGGCTTGCTGCACCGCCTCCTGCACCTTCTCGAAGGCGCGCACCTCGATCTGGCGGATGCGCTCGCGGCTGACATTGTATTCCTGCGCCAGCTCTTCGAGCGTCGCCGGATTGTCCTTCAGCCGGCGCGCCTGGAAGATCGCCTTTTCGCGCTCGTTGAGCTCGCCCATGGCGCCCTCGAGGAACGACATGCGCTCGTCGAACTCCTCGGAATTGCCCAGCGTGGTTTCCTGGTCCGGGGTGTCGTCGACCAGCCAGTCCTGCCATTCCGAGCTGCCTTCATCGGCGCGCATCGGCGCGTTCAGCGAGGCATCGCCCGTCAGGCGCTGGTTCATCGACACCACGTCGGCTTCCGAAACGTGCAGCGTGGTGGCGATCTGCTTGATCTGGTCGGGATGCAAATTGCCGTCGTCGAGCGCGGCGATCTGCCCCTTCACCTTGCGCAGATTGAAGAACAGGCGCTTCTGCGCCGCGGTGGTGCCGATCTTCACTAGGCTCCACGAGCGCAGCACATATTCCTGGATGGCGGCGCGAATCCACCACATGGCGTAGGTCGCCAGGCGGAAGCCCTTGTCGGGCTCGAACCGCTTGACGGCATGCATCAGGCCGACATTGCCCTCCGAAATGACCTCGGAAATGGGCAGGCCATAGCCGCGATAGCCCATGGCGATCTTGGCCACGAGCCGCAAATGCGACGTGATCAGCTTCTGGGCGGCTTCAGGATCTTCATGCTCCTTGTAGCGCTTGGCCAGCATGAATTCCTCGTCCGGCTCCAGCATCGGAAACTTCCGGATTTCCTGGAGATAGCGGCTCAGTCCGCCCTCGGCGGAAAGGACCGGCAGATTTGATTGGGCCACTCAAGCACCCCCTTACTTTCTCCCCCGCGCGTCCGCGGCGGGATTTCCTCCTGGCGTCCGCACCGGCACACCAAGGGACGTGTTGCTTATATAGGTCGAAATCGGGGCGTGATAAGGGCCGGACTCGATCATTGTTAGAGAGACAATGTCGCGGACGGTAGACGGTTCCGAAGTCGGGACTCCTCTCCCGTTTACGGGGGAGGGGGTCCACGCGAAGCGTGGTGGAGGGGGCGGCCACACCCCCCGGCGCGTGGGGCCC
>JAEWCE010000366.1 GCA_023390785.1 Pseudomonadota bacterium | reverse complement strand
GGGCTGTGGGACCTCTGGGGCATGGGGGTGGGGGTGCGGGTGTCGACGCTGCGCGGGGGGCGGCGGCACGCGACGATCCCGGCGTATGTCTCGGGACTGCCCAAGGCGACGCTCAGGGAGCGGGTGGATTTCGCGGTCGAGTGGGTAGGCAAGGGCTTTGCCGGGGTCAAGTTCGCGGCGGTGGTGTCGGACGAGGGCATCGTCGCCGAGATGGCGGCGCTGCGCGAGGCACTGGGGCCGAAGGCCGACATCATGGTCGATCTGCACTGGAAGTTCGAGGCGGCCGAGGCGATCCGCCTGATCCGCAGGCTCGAGCCGTATGACCTCTACTTCGCCGAAGCGCCGTGCGCACCCGAGGATCTCGAAGGGCAGGTGCGGGTGGCGCAGGGGATCGGCGTGCCGCTGGCGCTCGGGGAAGAGTTGCGCACGGTGTTCGAATACCGCCAGCGCGTCGAGCGCCGGGCGATGAGCATCGTGCAGCCGGAGATGGGCCACACCGGCATCACCGAGTTCGCCGGCATCGGCCGGATGGCGCAGGCGGCGCATATGCGGGTGATCCCGCATGCCTCGATCAGCGTCGGGCTGTTCATGGCCGCGAGCCTGCAGGTGGCGTCGGCACTCAAGGACGTACCGTACCATGAGTACCAGCACTCGATCTTCGACCGGAACCTCGAGTTCACGGGGACAGACATGTCGTGCGTGGCCGGGAAATACGTGGTGCCCACCGGGGTGGGGATCGGCGCCGAGCCGAAGGACGAGGTCTTCGCCTTCGTGCGCTAGCGCATTGAAGCTGCAACGATAACTGTGGTCGGGGGCCACCGGACTGGCGGCAACGCAAGCCATCTTGCCGTCCGGCGAAATCGCCGGTATCGTTCCCGGAACGACGTGCATAGACATGTCGATGAGGGAGGGGCGATGAAGCGCGCGGCAAGGCCATTGACGATCGTCGATGTGGCGCGGCTCGCGGGCGTGTCCAAGAGCACCGTGGCGCGGGCGCTGGCCGGCGACAGCGATATCTCCGAGGTGACGCGAGAAGCGGTGCTGAAGGTGGCTCGGGCGGCTGGCTATGAGCGCAACCGGTTGGCTGTCGGCATGCGGTCGGGCCGCTCGGGGCTGCTGGGGTTGGTGATCCCCGACATCGCCAACCCGTTCTGGGCCGAGGTGGCGCGCGGTGCGCAGGACCGGGCGCAGGAGGCGGGCTCGTCGCTGATGATCTTCTCGTCGGACTGGGACCACGGACTCGAGGCGCAGCACCTGAGGACGCTGCGGCAGGCGCGGGTGGACGGCGCCATCGTCAATCCGGTGGCCGACAACTTCGACGATCTGCATCGTTTCGGGCTGCCGTTCGTGCTGATCGGGTCCAGCGCCGAGCGCTTCCCGGAGACATCGAGCGTCGGCTCGGACATTGCCCAGGCAGTGCAGCTCGGGCTCGATCACCTTGTTTCCAAAGGACATTTGCGGCCGTGGCTGATGCTGGGGCCGCGCTGGCGCATCGCCCGGGCGCGGTTCCTGCGTGCCGTGCACGACCATTGTGTCGCGCGCGATGTCGACCCCGCCAACTTGCCGACGGAGGAGGGGGAATATACCGTCGCGGGCGGCCAGGCGGCGATGCAGCGCATCCTCGAGCGCGACCACTCGGCGCATATTTCCGTGTTTGCCGCCAATGATTTGATGGCGCTCGGGGCGATGATGGCGGCGCGCGAGGCGGGCCGGAGCTGCCCGGAAGACGTGTCGATCCTGGGGTTCGACGGGGTGCCGGCCGGGGCGTTCTCATGGCCCGGACTGACGACGATCGAGAAGCCGGCGCGGGCCCTGGGGCGGCGGGCGGTGGAGTGCCTGTTCGACGAGCTGGCCGGCGGCGCCGACCATGGCCGGGTGTACCTGCCGTGCCGGCTGGTGGAGCGAGGCTCGGTGGCAGATCTGAGCGGCCGGCCGGCCGCTGCGGCGGTGGCCGAGATGGCGGCGCAACCATGACACAGTCGCAGGTTGTCGCTGGTTCGCGCGAGCACGGGAACGTTCCCGGTCTGGCGGTGTCGCACGGCGGCAGGCGCCGCGGCCCGATGGGCGGCTTCCGGCACTGGTGGCCGTTCTACGTGATGATGGCGCCGGGGCTGATCTTCTTCTTCATCTGGCACTACGTGCCGATCTGGGAGGCCAAAATGGCCTTCGAGCAGGTGCGGATCATCCCGCCCAACATCTGGGTCGGACTCAAGAACTTCCAGCTGCTGTTCGCCTCGCCGGTGTTCTACCAGGTGGTGCTCAACACGGTGATCATCTCGGGCATGAAGCTGCTGTTCGTGTTCCCGGTGCCGATCGTGGTGGCGCTGCTGCTCAACGAGGTGCGCAGCAGCGGGGCGCGCAAATGGATCCAGTCGGCGATCTACCTGCCGCACTTTCTGAGCTGGGTGGTGATCGCCGGCGTGTTCATTGCGCTGCTGTCGCCGAGCGACGGCTCGGTGAACCAGATCGCACAGGCGCTTGGCTTCAAGCCGATCAATTACCTGACCAACACCGGCACCATTCGCTGGATTCTCGTTCTATCAGAGAACTGGCGCTCCGCCGGCTGGGACAGCCTGCTGTACCTGGCAGCGATCATTGCCATCGATCCGGCGCTGTACGATGCGGCCGACATCGACGGGGCCAACCGCTGGCAGAAGATCCGCTACATCACGCTGCCGGGGATCACGCCCACCATCGCCACGCTGTTCATCCTCAACATGGGGATGTTCCTGAGCGCGGACCTCAACCAGGTGATCAACTTCCAGAACGACGTCAACTCGTCGACGATCGACATCATCGACACCTACGTGTATCGCATCGGGCTCACCACCGGCGAGTATTCGCTGGCGACAGCGGCCGGCCTGTTCAAGGCGGTGCTCGGCATGGGTCTGGTGCTGATCTCGCATTTCGTCAGCAAGCGCCTGACCGGCCGGGGGTTGTGGTAATGGCCGACGAGTTCAGCCATCGCCGGGCAAGAACGCCGATGGAGCGGGCCGAGTCGGCCCTGATCCTGTCGACGCTGCTGCTGCTGGTGGTGCTCACGGTGCAGCCGCTGCTCAATTTGCTGGCCCTGTCGCTCAGCGATCCGGGCAAGGTGGCGGGCTTTTCGGGCCTGTCGATCATCCCGGACGGGTTCTCGCCCAATGTCTGGCTGCTGCTGCTGCAGCATCCCTATGTGCAGCGCGGCATCTTCAATTCGGTGTGGATGACGGCGGCGAGCGTTTTGATCGGCACGTTCGGGACGGCGCTGATGGCGTGGCCGCTGTCGCGGCGCGAGCTGCCACTGAGGCGCACCATCTTCATCCTGGTGCTGGTG
>JAEWCE010000319.1 GCA_023390785.1 Pseudomonadota bacterium | reverse complement strand
GCGTAGGCCTCTATCAAAACCTTCGGGGCGTACGCGCCTCGCAGACTCCGTCTTCCACCCAACCGGTCCACCGGGCGCATCTGCACGTCTTGACACGGAGAATTACTGTGCTACATAACCAGCACACTAAGACACGGACGCGATAGCTTCTGCATGAGCTCGTTCAACGAAACCCAGCCGATCTTCGTCCAGATCCGGCAGAGGATTGCCGAAATGATCCTGAACCAGACCGCCCCTGAGGGCGCGGCGCTGCCCTCCGTGCGCTCCATCGCCGCCGATCTGTCGGTCAACCCGCTGACCGTCACCCGCGCCTACGACGCGCTCGTCGAACTCGGCGTCGTCGAGAGCCGGCGCGGCATGGGCATGTTCGTGGCCGACGGCGGCCGGGCAAAACTGCTGGCGCACGAACGCGACACCTTCCTCAAACAGGAATGGCCGCGCCTCAAGGCCCAGATCAGGACCCTCGGCCTCGATCTCGAGACTCTCCTCAAGGATGTCGACAAATGAGCAATTCCATCGTCACCGTCCGTGGTCTCAGGAAGAAGTTCGGGCCAAACGAAATTCTGCACGGCCTTGATTTCGACATTCCGCCCGGCCGCATCTATGGGTTGATCGGCCACAACGGCGCCGGCAAGACCACCACCCTCAACGCCATGCTCGGGCTCACCTCCTACGAGGGCTCGGTGCAGGTGCTCGGCGAAGACCCTTATCGCCGCCGCGCCCAGCTCATGCGGCACGTCGCCTTCATCTCCGACGTCGCGAGCCTGCCGCGCTTCCTCAAGGTGCGGGAATTGTTCCGCATGCTGAGCGACATCCATCCCAATTTCTCCGCCGACAAGGCCGTGGGCTTCCTCGAGGGCACCGACGTGCGCCTCGGCGCGCTCATCGCCAACCTCAGCAAGGGCATGCTGGCGCAGCTCCACCTCGCGGTGGTGATGGCGATCGACGCGCGCCTGCTGGTCCTCGACGAGCCGACCCTCGGCCTCGACATCACCTACAGGAAGCGGTTTTACCGGCGCCTGCTCGAAGACTACATGACCGCCGATCGTACGCTCCTGATCACCACGCACCAGGTCGATGAGATCGAGTTCATGCTCTCCGACATCATGTTCATCCGCGACGGCGCCATCGTGCTCGATGCGCCCATGGAAGAGGTTGGCCGCCGCTTCGCCCAGCTCGTCGTCGCCCCCGACAACGCCGAGGCGGCGCGGGCACTGCACCCGGTCTTTGCCGAAACCCGTTTCGGCCAGACCGTGATGGTCTATGACGGCGCCGATCGCGCCGCGCTCGAACCCCTCGGCACCGTGACCACGCCGACCTTGTCCGATTTGTTCGTTGCCCTGATGAGCCGCGAGGACGGAGCCCGTTGATGTACGCCCTCAGATCCTGGCGCGCTCTGCTGGTGCGCGAATATCTCGAGCACCGCATTGCCTTCGTCTATTTCCCGCTCGGCATCCTGGGCCTGATGGCGCTGTCGGCCGCCTCCGGCTTTGCCGTCAACCGCGTCCATTTTGTCCAGAACGTCAATCTGGGACACACGCTCAAGCTGTTCGAGATCGGCTACCTCATCCTGCTGGCACTGTGGCTCGCCTATCTCGCCGTGGCCCTGTTCTTCTACTTCGGCGATGCATTCAGCGCCGACCGGCGCAACAACGCCATGCTGTTCTGGAAATCGATGCCGGTGAGCGACCTCAAGATGGTCGTGTCAAAATTTCTTGCCGGCACCACCATGTTTCCGCTGCTGGTCTTCGTCGTCGGCGTGCTCAGCGGCCTGTTGCTCTACGCCGCCGTCGGCGCAGTGGCCCTGGTGCTGCCCGGGTTCGTTCCACCCACCCTCGCCGAAGCCGGCATGAGCCTGCTCAACATCACCCTCTTCGGCCTCGTCTACGTCGCACTCGCCATGCTCTGGTACGCCCCCTTCATGGCCTGGGTAGGCGGCCTCTCCACCATCTTCGGCCGCTGGAGCCTGCCGCTGGCATTCGTCATTCCCGGCGTCCTCGTCATCATCGAGAACATGGTGTTCTTCGGCCAGGTGCCGCGCGGCGGCTATCTCTGGGCCTATCTCAGCACGCGCTGGCATTTCGGCCTCTCCGACGCCGAGCTCGGCTTCCTGGTCGCTGCCCCCGTCGCCTTCGATGCCCGCACCTATGTCTGGCTGCTGTGGCGCGGCATCGACTGGGTGGCGATGGCCGAAGGCCTCGCCTTCACCGCCATCATCCTCGCCCTCGCCGCTGAATATCGCCGCAGGCGGATCACCTGATGCAGCGCATGTCTTGGTCTTGCGGCTCTGTTGCCCCCGTCCGGGATTGGAGCCTCAGAGCGAACGAAGCCTTCGGTTCCGCCGAACCTCGCGCCATTCCAACGGCGCTGCCGCGGGCCTATATGCTGGGAAACGCCATCCGGAGCTGAAGATGATCTTCCCCGTCGAGTCCCAGTCCAAGGTCCGCAGCGCCCCGGCGCTGCCGCTCACCACCCGCCTCGGGCCGGTGCACATTGCCGTCACCGACCGCAGCAAGGCGCTGGCCATCTGGCGCGACGTGGTCGGTCTTGAGCTCATTGCCGAAACCGGCAACGAGCTGTCGCTGGGCGCTGGGGGCAAGGTGCTGATCGTGCTTGAAACCGGCGCCGTTCGCCCGGTCGTGCAGCGTACCACCGGTCTCTATCACGTCGCCATCCACGTGCCGACGCGGCGCGACCTGGCGCAGTTCGCCGTGCGGGCGCTGCAGCGCAGCGTGCGCATCGCGCCGACCGATCACCTCGTCTCCGAAGCCATCTATCTGTGGGACCTCGATGGCAACGGCATCGAGATCACCTTCGAGACGCCATGGCGAGGCACCCTGGGCGACCCGGAATCGGGTGCCTATGCCACCACCGCCGAGGGCAAGCCGCATTCCGGCCGTGAGCCCATCGACCTCGACGCCCTGCTCGGCGAGCTCGGCGACAACCCGGTGCTCGATCCCCTCATGCCGGCGGGCACCCGCATCGGCCACGTCCACGTGCACGTCAACGACCTCGAGCGCTCGATGCAGTTCTATCGCGACGGCATCGGCTTCGGCGGCCTGTTCATCATCAAGCAGTTCGGTATGGGCGATGTCGGGCTCGACTACACGCCGCACACCATCGCCTTCAACATCTGGTCGGGGCCCGACGCCAGGCAGGCGCCGGCGGGCTCGGCAGGCCTGCGCTTCTTCACCATCGTGCTGCCCGACGAGACGACGCTGGGCGACGTGCGCGCCCGCCTCACCCACCACCACTACGAGTTCGGCGAAATCGGTGGTGGCATCGAGGCCCGCGATCCGTCCGGCAATCTGGTCAAGATCGTCACCGCCGGATGACGCCTGCGTTCCGCGCGCCGCGGCCTGTGCTGCTAGCCTCGGTCGATCTCGATCATCCGCGGCGCCGCGGGGGTGACATCCACCGCCAGCTCCTCGGCTCCCAACAGCCGCGCGACGATTTCCGGGGTTTCCTTGACCGTGTAGATCGCCGCCACAGTCTGCACCGCCGTATCCTTCATGCCCTTGCGCACCGACACCACATAGTCCGGATTGACAAAGACCGGGTTGTCGTCGGTCGTAAGTTTGACGAGGCGCATGGCAATCTCCTTGAGGCATGACTCCTGCACCGAATCCGTTAACATCGCCCTCCATGCGCACCGCCGACGACGTCCTGAAATTCTGGTTCGAGGACCACGGGCCCGCCGACTGGTTCAGTGGCAGGCCCGAATTCGACGCCGAGATCGCCGCGGCCTTCTCCGAAACCCATGCCGCTATCGCGCGCGGCGAGGCGTGGAGCTGGCGCGCGACTCCGGCTGGCCGCCTCGCCGAGATCATCGTGCTCGACCAGTTCTCGCGCCAGTTGTTCCGCGGCCAGGCCCGAGCCTTCGCCACCGACGGCATGGCGCTGGCGCTGGCGCAGGAGGCGGTGGGCGGCGGCCATCACAATTTCCTTCCGCCCGAACGGCGCGGCTTCTTCCTGCTGCCCTTCATGCACGCCGAGTCGATGCTCGTGCAGCAGGAATCGGTGCGGCTGCACCTCGCACTGGGCAACCCCGAGCAGCTGAAATTCGCCCGGGGCCACGCCGACGTCATCCAGCGCTTCGGCCGCTTCCCCCGTCGCAACGCCGCCCTTGGACGCCCCTCCACTCCCGAGGAAGAGGCCTACATTGTCTCGTCGCAGGGCGCTTTCTAGCGTTGTTCGCGATAATGTACGTCAGCCCGAACGTGAACTGCCCTGGTATCCCAGCATCTCGTGCGGCACCAATGCCCCGCGCTGGCCGATGACGATCGCGGCCACGGCATGGGCGGCCGCCGCCGCCTCCAGCGGCGCCTGGCCCTGTGCCCGGGCCGCGAGATAGGCGCCGTTGAAGCTGTCGCCGGCCCCGGTTGGATCGACACTCTTGGCGCCCGGCCTGGGAGCCACCCAGTCCCGACCTTCGCGCCAGGCGACATAGGCCGGCTCGGCGCCGTTCTTGACCACCACTTCCTCGGCGCCCCAGCTGAGGTAGCGCTCGGCCACGGCCCCAGGCGACGCATCGCCGAACAGCGCCGCTTCGTCGGGAAACGTCGGCAAGACGACGTCGGCGACGATCGCGGCGGCCGCGATGGTCGAGCCCATCACCCTGGGGCTGGTCCACAGCGCCGGCCTTTCGTTTGGGTCGAACGCCACCCTTGCGCCGCCTTGCCGGGCAAGATGGATGGCCCGCAAGAGCTTTCCCCGGCTGCGGGCATTGAGGATGGCAAGGCTGATGCCGGAAAAATACGCGATGTCGGCGCCTGCTAGAGCATCGTTCAGTGCGCCCGGCGCGTCGGCCATCAGCTTGGCCGCCGATTGCCCGCGCCAATAGGTGAAATGCCGGTCGCCCTCGGCCTGGTGGATCAAATACAGGCCTGGGCGCTTACCCTCGAGCCTCTGGATGTGGCCGGTGCCGATGCCGTTGTCGGCGAAGAACTCGACCATCTGCTGGGAGTAAAGATCGTCGCCCAGCGCCGTGACGTAGTCGACCGTCCATTCAGCCGGCAGGCAGGCTCGGGCATACCATGCAGTGTTGAGCGTATCGCCGGCATAGCCGAGGCGGTAGCTGCCGGCGTCGCCGCCGGACATCTCGATCATGCACTCACCGACGCTGACGAACCTGCTCATGGTCTTCCTGAAAATGCGAAGGGCGGCACTGCGCCGCCCCTCTAACCCGGTTCAAAGGACCGCGTCTACTTCTTCATCGTGATACGGCCATCGACCTTGGCGTCGATGGTCTTCTTGGCGGTGATGTAGTCGATCACGTCCGACGCCATCAGATGCGCGGCCGACGGATCAACCAGCACCTTGCCCTTGGAGAAGGCGGTGTAGCCGTCGCCGCCGCCGATCATGTAGTCGTTGGTCGCGAGCTTATAGGTCGCGGCCGGATCGAGCGGCTTGCCGTTGACGGTCACCGTCTGCACCCGCGAGCCCGGTGCCTTGGTGAGATCGACGGTGATCACCAGTCCACTGACCTGCGGGAAGCGGCCTGCGCCCTCTTCCACCTGGCTGAAGCCGTTCTCCAGACCGGCCAGCAGGTCGGCGCCGCTGATCTCCTCGACCACGGTCTTGTTGCCGAACGGCAGTTCGGTGAACACATCCTTGCGGGTCAGCACCGTGCCGGCCGGATACACCTTGTTGCCGCGGACGCCGCCGCCATTGGTCACCGCCACGTCGGCGCCCGATTGCGCCACCATCGCGTCGGCAATGAGATTACCCATGGCGCTCTCTTCGCCACGCACCACCGCGCGCTCGCTGCTGAGCTCGTTGGTGGTGGTGCCGATCTGCACATCGAGTTCGGCGCTGAGCTTGGTCTTGAGCTCTTCGACGATCTTCTGGGTGTCAGGATCGCGCGTTACCGTCGCCGTGTCGATGATGCGGAACTCCGGCGACCAGGTGACGGTGCGCTTCTTGTCGCCGCTGGCGGGGGTCACCACCACGTTGAGGTCGACGACCGGCAGGTAGTTGGCTTCCGTCGAGGTCTCCACATAGGCGCTGATGCCATCCCAGCCCATGCGCAGATCATGGTCGTGGCCGGAGACGATCAGGTCGAACTTGTGCGAATCCTGCAGCGCATAATCCTGGCTGTGGTCGGTATGGGCAACCGCGATGACGAGGTCGGCGCCGGCATCGCGGGCTTTCTGCGCCGCGTCGAGCGCCGAGGCCACCGACGGATCGAACTTCCAGTCCTTGGTGGTCGCGAGCTCAACTGTGTCATCGAGTTGCACCGGCACCAGTGCCACCTTGACGCCGCCGAACTCCTTCATGACAGTCTCATGGCCGACGCCGTCCACCGGCTTGCCGTCCGGACCTTCGATGTTGATCGCGGCCCACGGATATTTCGACTCCTTCACCCGGTCGAGGAAGACGCTCGGGCCGAAGTCGAATTCGTGATTGCCCGGCACTGCGAGGTCGAACGGCACCACATTGGTGAGCTGGATCGTGTTGGAGCCGTAGTCGATGCCCGACAGCAGCGAGGGAGAGATCATGTCGCCGTCGAAGACATAGAGCGTGTTCGGGTTGGCGGCTTTCTCAGCTTTGGCGACGGCGTTGAGACGGGCAAAGCCCCCACGCGGCCCGGCGCCCTCGAAGTCGTAGATATCGCCGACGCCGACGACGGTAATCTTGACATCGTCGGCCACCGCCGGCGCAGACATCGCGCCGAGCGCCGAAGCGCCGAGCAGCGCGCCGGCCAGCAGCCGGGACAGGATCGTTTTCATTGAGATCTCCCTCAGTTGAACCCCGTGAAGACTGTCCGCGGTCGTTGCCGCGGAAGGTCGAGTTAAGACCATGCCAGCCGATGTTACCAGTGCCTTAGTTGCGTTGCATGGCGATCACACGACAGCAAAGCTGATATTGAACTCAGATTTACTGCAGGACGGAGCATCCGACAGCCTCGCGGCTTCGGAGTTCGTCCTGCCGCGGCGCAAGGCAGTGCCGCGGACGGAGTGCGCCGGGCGCCTCCGAGAATGGGACTGAGTGCGAGGCACCCAGCGCAGCTCCGCGGCGAGGTTTTGGGACCAGTCGGGCGGGAGGGCGCCTTGGAACGCCCCGCGACCCGAATGCTGGACCCGGGACAGCGCGACCGCCATCCCGCCCGCCCCGTCCACCCGACCCCTCGTCAGAGCCCCGCGGTTATGCGGTGGACGGTGCGGGGATTATACGGCCGCACCGAAGCAGCGTGGACAAGGTTTCTGCAAATGCGGGGCAAGCGGTTGAGCCGACGGAGGAAGCGGTGGGGATAGAGGTGTCGGGGCATCGGTCCTGGATGCTGGCAGCCACCTTCCCCACGGCTTCGCCGTAGGGAAGGGACTGACTGCGGGCTTCGGCGCAAGCGGCCACCCCATCCGTCGGCATTTCTTTGCGCTCTGTCCGAGCGAGCCTGACAGGCTCGTTCGGCCAACCGAAGGTGCGCCACCTTCCCCACGCTGCGCGTAGGGAAGGGCCCGACTGCCGATGCGGCGCAGGCGGCCACCGCTCCGTCACGCTGACGCCGACTGCGACGTCGACGCATCTCGCAACGCTCGCGCCGGGTTTGCATTTCTGCTGCGGGGGCGGCATCAACGGGCGAGCGATGGAGGCTGGCGATGAGCGGCGAGTGGTGGCGGAGCGGGGTGATCTATCAGGTCTATCCGCGCTCGTTCCAGGACACCAATGGCGATGGCGTCGGCGACCTGCCGGGCATCATGCGGCGGCTCGACCATATCGCCTCGCTCGGCGTCGACTGCATCTGGCTGAGTCCCATCACCCAGTCGCCGCAGGCCGACATGGGCTACGACGTCTCCGACTACAAGGAAGTCGACCGGCTGTTCGGCACCCTCGAGGATTTCGACAATCTGGTGGAACGTGCGCACGCCCTCGGCCTCAAGGTGATCATGGACCAGGTGCTGAGCCATACTTCGGACAAGCACCCCTGGTTTCGCGAAAGCCGGCTGAGCCGCACCAACTCGCGCGCCGACTGGTATGTGTGGGCCGATCCCAGGCGCGACGGCACGCCGCCCAACAACTGGCCCAGCGTGTTCGGCGGCCGCGCCTGGGAGTGGAATCCGAGCCGAGGCCAGTACTACTTCCACAATTTCCTGATCGAGCAGCCCGACCTCAACTTCCACAACCCCGATGTGCAGGATGCGGTGCTCGACGTGCTGCGCTTCTGGCTCGAGCGCGGCGTCGACGGCTTCCGCCTCGACACCGTGAACTACTATTTCCACGACAAACTGTTGCGCAGCAATCCGGCGGCGCGACGGCCGCGGCACCTGCCCTATGCGGTCAACCCCTACGACATGCAGGAGCATCGCTACGGCAAGAGCCAACCCGAGAACGTCGTCTTCCTCAAGCGCGTGCGGGCGCTGCTCGACCAGTTCCCCGGCACCACCACGGTGGGCGAGGTGGGCGACAGCCATATCGGGCTGAAGCTGATGGGCGAATACACCTCCGGCGGCGACAAGCTGCACATGGCCTACACCTTCGACATGCTCGGCAACGAGTTCACCGCCAGCCATTTCGGCGGCAAGATGCAACGCTTCTTCGATGCCAACAAGGACGGCTGGCCGTGCTGGAGCTTTTCCAACCACGACGTCGACCGCCATGTGAGCCGCTGGGCCAGCCACGCGCTCGACCGCACCGCGCTGGCGCGGCAGGCGGCGGCCATGCTGATCGCGCTCAAGGGCTCGATCTGCCTCTATCAGGGTGAGGAACTGGGGCTGCCGCAGGCCGACATCCTGTTCGAGGAACTGACCGACCCGCCAGGCATCCGCTTCTGGCCCGAATACAAGGGCCGCGACGGCGAGCGCACGCCGATGCCGTGGGATACCTCCGACTCCCCCAATGGCTTCAGCACCGGCAAGCCCTGGCTGCCGGTCAAATACGAGCACTCGGTGCTCAACGTGCAGACGCAGAACGCCGATCCGGACTCGACGCTCAACTACTATCGCCGCGCACTGGCCTTCCGCCGCGAGCACGCGGCGCTGAAGGTGGGCGACATCGAGGTGCTGAGGCTGGGCGAACCGGTGCTCGGCTTTCGCCGCTGGACGGAGGCGGAGAGCATCGTCTGCCTCTACAACCTGTCACCGGAGCCGGTGCGGATCACGGTGACCGGCGAGGCTACGCTTCTGCTGGCCGAGGCGGCCGAGCGCCGCAAGGACAAGCTGCTGCTCGGCCCCAACGGCTTTGCGCTCCTGGGGGAAGGGGACGAGCGGCTGGCGGTATCCTATCGCGGCCGCGGAAAACGTCGTTCTAACACGTAGGTTACTCACCGCGCAGGCCACAATCCGGCCCTTGTGGCTCCACCCTCGGGGGTGGGGGCGATGGAGCCGCGAGCGCGAGTGGTACAGTCAGGCTCCCCTCCCCCTTGCGGGGGAGGGGATGGGGGTGGGAGCCGCAATCACCGTGCGGTGTCGAACACTCAGCTCAGCTTGTTGACCAGCGCCAGCGAGTCGGGGTCGTAGAGCGCCACCACGGTGTGCCCGCTGTCGTCGGTGTACTGCACCTTGAAGCAGCCGTTCCACTCATCGATGGTCGGCGCCTGCTTGGTCCTGAGCTGCAATTGCGCCGCCAGCTGGTGCTTGGCCTGGTTGATCAGATCCTGGTCGTTGCCGGTGTCGCAGCGCAGCGCGCCGGTGCCCACCGAGTCGGCGGCGATAGCGGGGGCGGTTGCGGCGGCGCCGCCGGCCAGCAGCGTGGCGGCAAGCAGCAGGGTCGAGAGGGTTTTCATTGTTGTCGTCCTTGTTCTTGAGGGAGGAACAGGACGAAATGTGAGGTGGTTCGCGCCCACCTGCCACTTACAAGTGGCTGATATTTATGAAATCGCGGCAACGCCGGACAGGATTTTCACGATCCTGCGACCGGCGTCGCCGGGACGCGTCAATGGACCTCGCGCAGCGTGTCGTAGTCGTAGAATTTCATCTCCTGGTGGCCGGTGCCGTCGTCGACGAAGGTCTGCACGCAGCCGTTCCAGAAGCGGGTCATGTTGGCGTCGATGCCCTGGGCCCGCAGCCGCCGCTCGGCATCGGCCGCCGCGCCGATCTCGTCATAGGCCGGCGTGCCATCGGCATTGAAGTGGTCGAACGGCGGGCCGTCGCACATCGGCACTGCGAGGGCCGCCGTTGCGGGGCAGGCAAGGAGCGCCACGGCGCTCAGTAGAATGAGGTTTTTCATGATGTGACCGGCAGAGCCGTCTCCACAAGTTTGATCCAGTAGCTCACCCCGACCGGGATGATCTCGTCGTTGAAATCGTAGGTGTCGGTGTGCAGGTCCGACGACGGACCGTTGCCGAGCAGGATGTAGGCTCCCGGCCGCGCCTGCAGCATGTAGGCGAAGTCCTCGCCCCCCATGGTGCCGTCGGCCCGGCCATTGACGCGCTCGGCGCCGGAAATGGCGCGCGCCACATCGGCGGCGAACGCCGTGGGGCCGGGCGCGTTGACCGTCACCGGATAGCCGTTGCGATAATGGATGGTGGCGCTCGCCCCGTAGGTCGAAACGATGCCGTTGGTCACCGCCCGCAACCGCGCCTCCATGAAGCTTCGCACGCCTTCGTCCAGTGTCCGCACCGTGCCGGTGAGCTTCACCGTGCGCGGGATGACGTTGAACGCCGTGCCTGCTTCTACCATGGTCACCGACAGCACGGACTCGCGCATCGGATCAACATTGCGCGACACGATGGTCTGCAGCGCCAGGATCAGTTGCGCGGCGATCACCACCGGATCGATGGTGTTGTGCGGCAGCGCCGCGTGACCGCCGCGGCCCTCGATGGTGATCTGGAACTCGTCGGTGGCGGCCATGATGCCGCCCTCGCGGATGGCGAACTGGCCGGCGGGCAGGCCGGGCAGATTGTGCAGGCCGTAGAACTCCTCGATGTTGAAGCGGTCGACCAGCCCGTCCTCGAGCATGGCGCGGCCGCCGGCGCCGCCTTCCTCTGCCGGCTGGAACACGAGGACCGCCGTGCCCTCGAAATTGCGGGTCTCGGCCAGGTATTTTGCCGCGCCCAGCAGCATCGAGGTGTGCCCGTCATGGCCGCAGGCATGCATCTTGCCGCTGATCGTCGAGGCATAGGGCTTGCCGGTGCGTTCGGTGATGGGCAGCGCGTCCATGTCGGCGCGCAGCGCGATGGTGCGCCCGGCGCCGCCGTTGCGCCCCTTGATCACCGCCACCACGCCGGTGCGCCCGATGCCCGTCGCCACCTCGTCGGCGCCGAACTGCCTCAGCAGCTCGGCCACCCGTCCGGCGGTGCGCGTCACGTCGTATTGAAGCTCGGGATGGCGATGGAAATCCTGCCGCCACGCAGCGATCTCGCGCTGGAATTCGGCGACGCGATTGATGATGGGCATGTCGAACCTGCTGCTAAAGACGCAATGTGCCGGTTTGCGGTCGAATCCGTCAACCCTTGCGCGCGCCGGTGATGCCCGTTCGTCGCTGCTGGTACGGGCCTACTCCGCGGTTGCGAGCCCTTTAGGATGCACGGAAACCGTCAGGCCAAGGCTCTTGAACACGCCGAGAAGTGTCGTCAGGCGGGGGTCGCCGTCGACGCTGAGAGCCTTGTAGAGCCCGGCTCTGGTCACGCCGGTGTCCCGGGCGATCTGGGTCATGCCTTTGGCACGGGCAATATTGCCGATGGCGTGGGTAATGACCTTGGGGTCGCCGTCCTCGAAGGCCGCTTCGAGATAGGCCGCGATGGCTTCCGGCGTGTCCAGATATTCGGTGCCGTCCCACTTGCTGGTTTCGATCGCCATTCAAACCTCCTTCGCCATGTCGATGGCGCGCTTGATATCCCTGTCCTGCCTGCGCTTGTCCCCGCCGCAGAGCAGTACGATGACCGTGTTGCCGCGTTGCACGAAATAGAGGCGGTATCCCGGTCCGTAGTCGATGCGGAGCTCGCCGATGCCGTCGAAGAATTTGGCATCGCCCATGAGGCCAAGCTCCAGCCTGTCGATCCGGGTCCGGATACGAGCCTGGGCGGCCAGGTCACGAAGCCCGGCGAACCAGTCGAGGAATTCGGCGGTTTTGCGCACCTCGAGCATGTGAAAACTATAGTTTACACATGCTGTCGCGTCAAGCTATGAAGTCGGCCCTCTCGGCGTTGCAAAACATGCTGCGCCGCCTATAAAGACGCCGCATTCCCCCACCCGGACCAGAAGATGTTCGAAACCCTGCAGAAGGCCACGCTCGACAAGATTTTCGTGCTGATGGCCGAATATGCCGCCGATCCCCGCAGCAACAAGATCGATTTGGGCGTCGGGGTCTAGAAGGACCCGCAGAACAACACCCCGATCATGTCGGCGGTCCGCAAAGCCGAGCAGCGCATCCTCGATACGGCGCGGACCAAGACTTACAAGGGCGTGGTGGGCAACAAGGAGTTTTCGGCGGCCGTGGTCGAGCTGGCGCTCGGCGGCGTGGTCGACACGTCGCGCATCCGCTGCGTCAACGGCGCCGGCGGCACGGGCGCGCTGATGATCCTGATGCACGTGCTCGGCCGCGCGCGCCCCGGCGGCAAGATCTACATCTCCGATCCGAGCTGGCCGAACCACTGGCCGCTGGCCGAAAATGCCAACCTCGTGCCGGTGACCTACCCCTATTTCGATGCCAGGACCCGCTCGGTGGATTTCGGCGCCATGATGCAGGTGGTCGATGCGCTCACCAGCGATGACGTGCTGCTGCTGCACGGCTGCTGCCACAACCCGACCGGCGCCAACCTGACGCCGGCGCAGTGGGACCGCGTCGCCGACAGCCTCAGCCGGACCGGCGCGTTCCCGCTGATCGACCTGGCCTATCTCGGTTTCGGCGACGGCCTCGAGGCCGATGCCTATGGCGTGCGCAAGATCGCCTCGAGCGTGCCCGAAAGCATGATCGCCTTCTCGGCCAGCAAGAATTTCGGCCTCTACCGCGAGCGCACCGGCGTCGCCATCGCCATCGCCAGGGATTCGGCCAGCGCCGACGTGGTGTCGAGCCAGATGCAGAACATCATCCGCGGCACCATCAGCCAGACCCCCGACCACGGCGCCGAGATCGTGCGCGTCATCCTCGAGGATCCGCAATTGCGCGCCGAGTGGGAGGCCGAGCTCAACCAGATGCGCGAGCGCATGCAGCGCCTGCGGGTGAAGCTGGCGGAGGCCATCCGGCGCAAGTCGAACTCCAAGGATTTCGACTTCATCGCCGAGCATTCCGGCATGTTCTCGCTGCTCGGCCTGCCGCAGGCGGTGGTGGAGAAGCTGAAGACCGACGACGCCGTCTACATGATCAACGACAGCCGCATCAACGTCGCCGGCATTCCCGAGGACCGCGTGGACGAACTGGCGCAGTTCCTGATCAACGCCGCGGGGTGATTCCGCCGCCGATTGTCTGGAGGGGGAATGGACAATCTGGTTTGGAATGAGCGGCTGAAGCTGCTGGCGAATGCCCTTGACCGGTTGTCGACGGGCTGTTTCAGCGTCGGCGGGATTACGCCGTTTGCGGCCCTGGTCTTTGCCAACCAGCCGTCGGGACTGTCCACGCTGCAGTTCGCGGTTGCCACCGCGTGTTGGATTCTGTTCGGTTTCGGCCTACATTTGCTGGCGCAGGAAGCTTTGAAGGGCCTTCGATGAGCTGGTTCGAGTTTTTCGCCATCTTCGGAATGCCGCTGACCCTGTTCCTTGTCGGGTTCGCTGCGCTCAAATGGACGCAGTGGGACCTCAGGCACCACGATCGGCTGCACCCCGGCGAGTGAAATATTCCCGTCTTTGCGGCTGATTTTCCCGGCTGGCGCACCTTTCGCGCGCCGCGCAAAACGCCTATCTACGGGCCAGATAATCAGAGCTTTCCGGGAGAGGAACGATGCAGTTTTTCGTCGATACGGCCGAAATCGCCGACATCAAGAAGCTTCACGAGATGGGGCTGCTCGACGGGGTGACCACCAATCCCTCGCTGGTCGCGAAATCGGGCCGTGATTTCAAGGAAGTGATCAAGGAAATCTGCGCCGTCGTGCCGGGCCCGGTCTCGGCCGAGGTGACCTCGACCGACTTCGATACCATGATGCAGGAAGCCCACGTGCTGGCCAAGCTGGCCGACAATGTCGTGATCAAGGTGCCGCTGACCGTCGACGGCCTCAAGGCCTGCAAGAAGCTCAGCTCCGAAGGCACCAAGGTCAACGTCACGCTGTGCTTTTCGCCCAACCAGGCGCTCCTCGCGGCCAAGTGCGGCGCGACCTACATCTCGCCCTTCATCGGCCGCCTCGACGACATCAACCTCGATGGCGTCGAACTGATCGAGCAGATCCGCCAGATCTACGACAATTACGCCTTTTCGACGCAGATCCTCGCCGCCTCGATCCGTTCGCCCAATCATGTGACGGAAGTGGCGATGGCCGGTGCCGACGTGGCCACCATTCCGCCGGCGGTGATCTACAAGCTGTTCGACCACCCGCTGACCAAGTCGGGCCTCGATGCCTTCGTCAAGGACTGGAAGTCGACCGGCCAGTCGATCCTCTGATCCGCCATGGCTGATGCGGACATCGCCGGCGCCGTGAAGGCGGCGCTGGCGCGGGTCGAAATCCCCGGGGGCGGCGCGCTCGCCGACTATACCGGACTCTCCGACATCATCGTGACCAAGAGCGCCGTGGCGCTCGCCATTTCCGTGCAGCCGGGGATGGAGGCGGCCTTCGGGCCGACGCGCGTCGCCGCGCAGCAGGCGGCCGAAGCGGTGGCCGAAGGCCGCAAGGTCATGGTGTCGGTGACCTCGGACCGGGCGCCTCCCAAGGCGACCGGGCAGGCCGCTGCGCATGGGCGGCCCGGCCCGCCGCCGCGTTCGCCGGTCGCCGGCGTCAAGCACATCGTGGTGGTCGGCTCAGGCAAGGGCGGCGTCGGCAAGTCGACCGTGGCGGTCAACCTGGCGCTTGCTTTTGCCGCCGAGGGCCTCAGCACCGGAATCCTCGATGCCGACCTCTATGGTCCGTCGATCCCGAAGCTTCTCGGCATCGAAGGCAAGCCCGCAGTGCGCGAGGACGGCATTTTCGCCCCGCATCGGGCCCACGGGCTGAGTGCCATTTCCATCGGCTCGATGCTGTCGCCGGGCCAGGCGGTGGTGTGGCGCGGTCCGATGGCGACGTCGGCGCTCCGGCAATTGCTGCGCGAAACCGACTGGGGCGGCCTCGACCTCCTCGTGGTCGACCTGCCGCCGGGCACCGGCGACATCCAGATTTCGCTGTTCCAGCAGGCCGAACTGGCCGGCGCGGTGATCGTTTCGACGCCGCAGGACCTGGCGCTGATCGACGCGCAGAAGGCCGTCGACATGATGAAGCGGCTCGATATCCCGCTGCTCGGGCTGGTCGAGAACATGAGCTATTTCGTGGCCCCCGACACCGGCAAGCGCTACGACATCTTCGGCCATGGCGGCGCAGCCGCGGCGGCCGGAGCGATGGGCATGCCATTCCTTGGCGAAGTGCCGCTCGACATGGCGATCCGGGAAACCTCCGACGCCGGCCGACCCGTGATGGCGACCAATCCCGATGGTCCGCAGGGCGCGGCCTTCCGCGCCATCGCCCGTGAAATCCTCAATCGCACGCCCACGCTGCGGAGCTGATTTTCGTGCATTTGCCGCAAGCGCCGGGGCAGGGGTGACACCTGTCGAACCGGCTGCTATGCAATCGATTACATGACGTCGGGCCAAGCCGGCGCAACATGGGGGTCATTTGCATGTTTTCCGTAGAGCGCGGCCAGTTCGGGCCGAATTTTATATTTGGCGCGGCCACCGCGGCCTATCAGATCGAAGGCGGCCAGGTCGACGGCCGCGGCACCTGCATCTGGGATACCTTCGCGGCGACCCCCGGCAATGTGAAGAACGCCGATGACGGCCGTACCGCCGACGACCACTACAACCGCTGGCCGCAGGACCTCGACCTGATCCGCGACGGCGGCTTCGACGCCTACCGCTTCTCGATCGCCTGGCCGCGGCTGCTGCCCGAGGGTACCGGCGCCGTGAACCAGGCCGGCATCGACTTTTACGACCGGCTGATCGACGGCATGCTGGAGCGCGGCATCAAGCCGTTCGCAACGCTCTACCATTGGGACCTGCCCTCGGCGCTGCAGGACAAAGGCGGCTGGATGAACCGCGACATCGGCGGCTGGTTCGCCGATTATGCCGCTCTGGTCGGCCACCATTTCGGCGACCGCCTGCATGCGACCGCGACCATCAACGAGCCGTGGTGCGTGTCGGTGCTGAGCCACATCCTCGGCCGCCACGCGCCGGGCTATCGCGACCTGCGCGCCGGCGCCCGCGCCATGCACCACGTGCTCTACGCCCACGGCATGGGCGTCGACGCGCTGCGCGCCAACGGCGTCAAGAATGTCGGCATCGTCACCAACCTCGAAAAGGCCGAGGCAGCGAGCGACAGCGAGGACGACCAGAAGGCGCTCGAGATCGGCGACGCGCTGTTCAACGGCTGGTTCCTCGGCGGCATCTATAAGGGGCAGTATCCCAAGGTGCTGACCGACCTGCTCGCGCCCTACCTGCCCAAGGATTGGCAGAAGGACATGGAGGTGGTGAACCGCCCGCTCGACTGGGCCGGCATCAACTATTATTCGCGCGGCCTCTACACCATGGACAAGGACCCGGCGCACTATGCCCTGCCGATCAAGCAGGTGAAGGGCACGCTGGAGACCAACGACCTCGGCTGGGAGATCTATCCCAAGGGCCTCACCGACCTGCTGGTGCGGGTGTCGCGCGACTACACCAAGCTGCCGCTCTACATCACCGAGACCGGCATGTCGGAAACCAATGACGAGCGCCGCGTTGCCTTCTACGACGCGCATTTGAACGCCGTTCTGGAGGCGCAGAAGCTGGGCGCCGACGTGCGCGGCTTTTTCGCCTGGTCGCTGCTCGACAATTACGAATGGGGCGAGGGCTACTCGTCGCGCTTCGGCATCGTGCACGTCGACTACGCTACGCAGACCCGTACCCCCAAGGGCAGCTACCGCGCCTTCCAGGGCATGCTGCACAATACGAGGTGAGCTGGCGTTGAGGGGCCGCCCGGTGCGGTGCTCGGCGGCCTTCTTGGCAGCCTGATCGGACCGCGCGAGACGCTGCTGCTGTCGGCGCTGGGTGGGGTCTTTGCCGTGCTCTGGCTGGTGCGCTCGCCGATCCTCAGGGTGACCACCATCGAGGCGTTGCAGGCGGAGGCCGATTCGGCGGCGTAAAGGGCGCGCGGGCGGCGGTGCAATCGTTTCAGCACCTTGGCAAGGCAGGTTGTTTGTGCAAACTTGGCCCACCGCTAACCGCCGTGCGAGGCTTGATAATCGGGGTCCAAAACGTTTTGGTTCCAAAACGTTTTGGAGGCGCCGGGGCCGAAAGCCGGAATCAGCGGGGGCGCTACCGGCGCCACAAACTGTGCGATGGGAGGACTACATGCACAAACTATTCCTGGCGGGCGTTTCCGCCATTGCGCTGTCGCTCGGCGTGGCGGGCTCCGCCCATGCCGTCGACCTGATGTTCCCCAAGGGCCAGGGCGACTTCAACTGGGACTCGCTGCAGAAATTCGCCGATGCCCACAAGGACCTTTCCGGCCAGAAGCTGACCATCTGGGATGCCTGGAACGAGCAGGGCGACAAGACGCAGTGGGAAGCGGTGCTCGCCTATTTCTCCGACGCCACCGGCGTCGAGGTGCAGGACGGCTCGTCCAAGAATTATGAAGAGCAGGCCCGCATCGACATCCAGGCGGGCAGCCCGGCCAACATCACCATCCTGCCGCAACCCGGCCTGTTGGCCGACTTCGCCAAGCAGGGCAAGCTGGTCGATCTCGGCGATGACACGACGAAGTTCGTCACCGACAATTTCGGCGCCGGCAAATCGTGGGCCGAACTGGGCCAGTTCGTCGGCCCGGATGGCCAGAAGCACCAGTACGCCTTCCCCTACAAGCAGGAAGTGAAGTCGCTGGTCTGGTACTCGCCCGACAACTTCAAGGAGAAGGGCTACGAGCCGCCCAAGACCTGGGAAGACCTGATGGCGCTGCAGGACAAGATCAAGGCCGACGGCGGCACCCCGTGGTGCGTCGGCATCGAATCGGGCGGCGCCACCGGTTGGCCGGCGACCGACTGGGTCGAGAACCTGCTGCTGCTGACGCAGCCCCCGGAGGTCTATGACGACTGGGTGGCCGGCAAGATCAAGTTCTCGGACAAGCGCATCACCGACGCGATCGACCTGTTCGGCTCGATCGTCAAGGACGACAAGAACGTGGCCGGCGGCACCAAATCGGTGGCGACCACGGCGTTCGGCGACAGCCCCAAGGGGCTCTTCACCGTGCCGCCGCAGTGCTACCTGCACAAGCAGGCCTCGTTCATCACCTCGTTCTTCCCCGAGGGCTCGCAGGCGGGCGTCGACTACGACTTCTTCTACTTCCCGCCGATGAAGTCGCATCCTGAACTCGGCAACCCGGTGGAAGGCTCGGGCAACCTTGTGACCATCACCAAGGACTCGCCGGCCGCCAAGGCGTTCATCGAGTTCCTCGAGACCCCGATCGCCCATGAGATCTGGATGGCGCAGCCCAACGGCTCGTTCCTGACCGCGCTCAAGACGGTGAACCCGAAGGTCTATTCGAGCGACACGCTGCGCAAGTTCGGCGATATCCTGCTCAACGCCACGACCTTCCGCTTCGACGGGTCCGACCTGATGCCGGGCCCGATCGGCGCCGGCGCCTTCTGGACGGGCATGGTCGACTACGTCAACGGCAAGAGCTCAGCCGATGTGGCCGCCGCCATCGACGCGGCCTGGGCCAAGCTCTAAGGCCTGAAACGATCTCCGGTCCGGCGCACGCGCCGGGCCGGTTGCAGGCATCGCCTGTCGGTGCGACAGTCCGCTGGATCATCAGGCGGGCCTGGGGGAGGGGACGATGATCGAGCAAATCATAGGCGCATTGATTGCCGTCGCGGTCGCCCTGGCCGCCGCCTTCGCCTATTTCTGGGGCAGCAACTGGCTGCTCGACCGCTTCCTTGCCACCGACAATTCGATGCCGGTCGAGGCGGTGACGCGGCGCGACCTGAGGCGCTCGTCCATCCGGCCCTGGCTGTTCGTGCTGCCGGCGCTGCTGTTCCTCGCGCTCTATCTCGTCTATCCGGTGATCGAGACGCTGCGGCTGTCGCTCTATGACAAGTACGGGCTCGAGTTCGTCGGCTTTTCCAACTACGCCTGGGCCTTCAGCGATGGCGGCTTCTGGCAGGCGGCGTTCAACAATCTCGGCTGGCTGATCATCGTGCCGTTCCTGTCGACGGCGTTCGGGCTGATCATCGCCACGCTGGCCGACCGGCTTTGGTGGGGCGGCATCGCCAAATCGCTGGTGTTCATGCCGATGGCGATCTCCTTCGTCGGCGCCTCGGTGATCTGGAAATTCGTCTATGCCTACAAGGGCCCCGGCCAGGACCAGATCGGCGTGCTCAACGCGCTGGTCACCTGGCTCGGCTTCGATCCGCAGCCCTGGATCACCATTCCATATCTCAATTCGTTCCTGCTGATGGTGATCCTCATCTGGATCCAGACCGGCTTCGCCATGGTGATCCTGAGCGCGGCCCTGCGCGGCGTGCCGGAGGAGACGCTTGAGGCGGCGCGCATCGACGGCGCCAACGGCATCCGCATCTTCTTCGACATCATGATCCCGCAGATCTGGGGCACCATCGTGGTGGTGTGGACCACCATCACCATCACTGTGCTCAAGGTGTTCGACATCGTCTATGCCATGACCAACGGCGAGTTCCAGACGCAGGTGCTCGCCAACTACATGTACCGCTGGATGTTCATTTCGGGCGATTACGGCCGCGGCTCGACCCTGGCGGTGATCATCATGCTGGTGGTGATCCCGATCATGGTGTGGAACATCCGCCGCGCCAACGCCGAGCAGGGGACACGCTGATGACCACCATCGCCACCACCCCCGACGCCGTCGAGAGCAAGCCGATGGGCGTGCCGCGGGTCAACATCGGACGCCTTGCGGCGCATCTGGCGCTGCTGTTCTTCGTCGTGCTGTGGACCTTCCCGACGGTGGGCCTGCTGATTTCGTCGGTGCGCGACAAGGACCAGCTGGCGCTGACCGGCTGGTGGACGTCGCTCGCGCATTCGACGCTGATGGCCGCGGCGCGTCCCGACACCGCCGACAAGGCGGTGCAGGACGGCAGCCATTGGGTGATCAAGGGTAACCTCTTCGGCCGCGCCAAGGGCCAGCAGATCGAGACCTTCGGGCCTACCAACGCCGACATCGGCAAGAACACCGCCGGCAGCAGCATCCCGATGCAGGACGGCGGCACCATCACGGTCGAGGCCAATGGCGACTACGTCTGGAGCTTCGACCAGCAGCCGACCTTCAAGGGCGCGCCGCGCATCTACTACGTCACCGGCAGCCCGCCGCGCTTCACGCTCGAGAATTACGCGCGCGTGCTCGGCTCCACCGGCGTGGCGGAATCGTTCGTCAACTCGCTGACCGTCGCCATTCCCTCGACGGTGATCCCGATCCTGATTGCGGCCTTTGCCGCCTATGCGCTGGCCTGGATGCAGTTTCCGTTCCGCGGCCTGATCGTCGCCCTCGTGGTGGGGCTGCTGGTGGTACCGCTGCAGATGTCGCTGATCCCGCTGCTGACGCTCTACAACAACATTGCCAACGGCATCAACGATCTGGCCGGCCACCAGGTGGCCGAAAGCAAGAGCTATCTCGGCGTCTGGCTGGCGCACACCGCCTTCGGCCTGCCGCTCGCCATCTACCTCTTACGCAACTACATGGCCGGGCTGCCGCGCGAGATCATGGAATCGGCGCGCATGGACGGCGCCAGCCACTTCAAGACCTTCACCACCATGGTGCTGCCGCTGAGCTTTCCGGCGCTCGCTTCGTTCGCCATCTTCCAGTTCCTGTGGATCTGGAACGACCTTCTGGTGGCGCTGGTGTTCCTCGGCGCGCAGGACGACCGCATGGTGCTGACGGCGCGGCTGGTCAACCTGCTCGGCCAGTACGGCAACAATTGGGAATTGCTGACGGCCGCGGCCTTCGTCTCCATCATCGTGCCGCTGATCGTGTTCTTCTCGCTGCAGCGCTATTTCGTGCGCGGGCTGCTGGCGGGGAGTGTGAAGTAGGACGTTCCGGCTCCGGTGATTGTGGCCCCCACCCCCGGCCCCTCCCCGCAAGGGGGAGGGGGGCGAAAGAGCTGCAGGCATGCCGAAATCGGACAGGTCCCCGG
>JAEWCE010000280.1 GCA_023390785.1 Pseudomonadota bacterium | reverse complement strand
ATGCCGAGCTGCTGCTCGTAGCGGATGAGAGGCAGGTGCGCGTCGAAGATGTCATGCGCCGCATCGCGCTGGCCCCCGGTGGAGAACCGCACCACGTCGGTCAGCAGTTCGGGAAAGGCGTAGCCGGTCATGGCGCCATCGGCGCCCCGCTCCATTTCGAAATCGAGGAACAGGCCACCATTGCCGGTGAGGATGGAGAGCGGTGCGAGTCGCGCTTCGGCCTGGAAGGCGCGCAGCCTGCTGATCTTTTCGAGACCCGGCCAGTCCTCGTGCTTGAGCATCACGCAGGACGGATTGGCTTCGACGATGCGGCGGATGACATCGGGGGTCATCACCACCGAGAGGGTAAGCGGATAGTCCTGTAGCACCCACGGCACGTCCTTGCCGATGGCGGCGACGGCCTGGCCGAAATAGTTGATGATCTGGTCGTCGGTCCTGAGGCTGGGCTGCGGCGCAATCATCACCCCCGCCGCGCCCGCGTCCATGGCAGCATGCGCCAGCGTGCGCATCGCGGCAAAGCCAGGCGCGGACACGCCGACCACCACCGGGATGATGTTGCCGATACGCCCGGCGACGCGGCGCACGACGCTGATCGCCTCCTGCGCATCGAGCTTGGGCGCCTCGCCCATGATACCGAGCAGCGTGATGCCGGTGCAGCCGGCCTCGACGTAGAAATCCGCCATGTGGTCGAGCGAGCCTTCATCGATCCGGCCGTCGTCGTGGAACGGTGTCGGGGCGATGGCGAAGGTGCCTTTGGCGGTGGCGTCGAGCTTCATGGTGTCCTCGGATTGTGTAGCGGTCAGATGTTCGGCCAGCGGCCAGCCCACGGGTAGGCCGTTTCGTACACCTTGGCGATGGACATCAGGTCCCAATCCCGGCCGAACGGTGCGATGAGCTGGACGCCGACCGGAAAACCATCGGCGGTCGCATCACCGGATGCTGATGCCAGGCAGGCCCGCGGCGTTGACGAAGCCGGTGAAGGCGAGGTGCGGAGCCCGCGCACCGCGCCGTCATACAAAGCCTTGCGGATGTCATTATAACGTCATAACGTACGGGCGTCAGACGGCATATGGCCGGCTGCGCGCAGGGAGAATCCACATGCAATTGCTTCGGACTTTCGCACGTGCCGCCGGCACGGCTGCTGTCCTTCTGTCCACGACCGCCCTCGTCCAGGCGGCGGACGTTTCGTTCCTGACCCATTGGGGTCCCGATACGGTGGCCAAGCTCGAGGCCGCGGCGGCTGCCTATTCGAAGGATCACCCCGACACGAAGATCACCGTTCGCGCCGTGCCGTTCGGCGACCTGTTGACCACGCTGCGCTCGTCCGGTGGCGGTTCCGACGGCGCCACAATCGCCGGTATCTATGATGCGTGGCTGCCGGACCTCGCCAAGGACAAGCTGGTCGCGCCGGTGCCCGATGCGATTGCGGCCGACACCAAGGCCAACTGGCCGGCAGGCGTCGTCGGTGCCGCCTCGATCGGTGGCACGCTGTACGGCATTCCCAACGAAATCGATGTCTACGCGCTGAACTACAACAAGAAGCTGTTCGCGGCCGCAGGCATCACCGACGCCCCCAAGACCTGGGACGAATTCCTGGCCGATGCGGAGAAGTTGACCGATAAGAGCAAGGGCCAGCAGGGTTTCGGCATGATCAATTCGTGGGCCGCCGGCGTCCTGCATCCCTTCGCCTCGCTGCTCGTGTCGAACGGCGGCGACCTTGTCGTGGACGGCAAGCCGACCCTCGACAGCAAGCAGGCAACGGAAACCTTCGAACTCTACGAGAAGCTGATCAAGTCCGGCTATTCCGACCCGCAGATGGCGACGGCGGATGCCAACACCACCGGTCCGTTCCTCGACAATTTCGTCTCCGGCAAGACCGGCATGATCATCATGGCCAATTGGTGGGAATCCGCGTTGAAGGCCGGCATGGGCGACAATTTCGCCGATGTCGCTACCGCTCCCATCCCCGTCGGCCCGTCGGGCGACAA
Source organism: Pseudomonadota bacterium (assembly GCA_023390785.1). Lineage (GTDB taxonomy): Bacteria > Pseudomonadota > Alphaproteobacteria > Rhizobiales > Devosiaceae > Devosia_A. The sequence continues at coordinate 10,944 of JAEWCE010000280.1, read as the reverse complement.
GGCGCGCTCGATCTCATACTCCTGGATGACCGTGGTCAACGCCAAGGCGTCGGCCGACGAGCAGAAGGCAGCCTGGGATTTCCTCAGCTGGCTCAACGGACCGACCTCGGGCCCGAACGGTGCCTCGGCGATGGGCGACATCCTGATGTCGATGGGCATCCTGCCCTCGCGCACCTCGGACGGCGCAGCGTTCAAGGACAAGCTCGACGGCGACGCCTTCCTCAAGGGTTACACCGAGACTCTCGCCAACGCCAAGGGCTTCCCTGTGGTGCTCGGCGGGCAGGAATTCTCGGAATCGCTGCAGAAGACGCTGGAGGCGATGCAGTTCGGCCAACTCTCGGCCGCCGACGCGCAGAAGACCGCGCAGTCGGACGCAACTGAAATCCTGACGCGCGCGGCACAATAGAATCCTCCCTCGGGGCGGGGGCTTCGGCCCCCGCTTCGATCCTCACCGGAACAGCCTCCCCTCATGCAGCGCAGACAGACCCGATCGGTGGTTGCAATGCTCGCGCTGGCGACCGGGTTGTTGACGGTGTTCGTCTTCGTTCCGATGCTTCTGACCATCTGGCTGTCGTTTCAGTCGTGGTCGACGCAGACCGGGTTCGATACCGCGCGCTTCATCGGCGTGCAGAACTTCATCGACATCTTCTCCGGCTCTTCGATCGGGCGCGACTTCAAGGCCGCGCTCGTCAACACGCTGGTCTATACGGTGCTGTCTGTGGTGCTGATCCTGCCGCTGTCGGTAGCGTTCGGCCTGCTGGTGCACCAGAAGCTGGCGCCCGGCCGCATCGTGCTCCGTACGATCCTGTTCTCGACCTATATGGTGCCGATGATCGCGGTCGCGCTGGTGTTTTCCAAGCTCTATTCGCCGACCGAAGGACCGATCAACCAGGTGCTCGGCTGGATCGGTATTCCACCACAGACCTGGCTGAGCGCGCCGCAGACGGCACTCGGCTCGATCGTGCTGCTCAACGTCTGGCAGCAGGTCGGCTATTTCACCGTCCTTGCAGTCGCCGGGCTGACGCAGATCCCGGACTCACTGTACGAAGCGGCCAGGATCGACGGCGCCAATCCCCTGCAGCGCTTCTGGTCGATCACCCTTCCCCTGCTCGGCAACACGCTGCTGTTCTCGGCGGTGATCGCCATCATCAATGCGGTGCAGGTCTTCGAGCCGGTCGCTCTCATCACCCAGGGCGGGCCGGTCAATGCCACGAACGTCCTGACCTACCACATCCGGCGGGTCGGCATCGAGCGCGCGCAGGGCGGCCTCGGCTCGGCCATGGCGGTCACGCTGATGCTGGTGCTGATCGTCTCCATCGCAGCGCTGTTCGCATTCGCCCGGGCACGGGAGGCACGAAGCGCATGACCGTCGCCACCGGCATTGCCGACAGCCGTCCATTGGCGCCTCCGCGACGTTCGCTGACGCCGGTCGCGGCGCTGTTGACGCTGCTGATCATCGCAATCGCGGTGGTGGCCGCCTTCCCGCTCGCCTGGATGGTGCTCACCAGCCTCAAGACGCCGCAGGAGACCATGCAGGTACCGCCGGTCTGGCTGCCGGGCAACCCCAATCTCGACGCCTATGCGAAGGTCTCGGACGTGGTGAGCATCGGGCGATCGTTCTTCAACTCGGCCGTCATTGCCCTGGTGACCACCGCCGCCATCCTCGTCACCAGCCTCATGGCCGGCTACGCTTTCGCCAAGTACCGGTTCCGGCATCGCGAGTTGCTGTTCGCGCTATTGCTGTCGACGATGTTCCTGCCGCCGATCGTCACGCTGATCCCCCTCTATCGGATCGTCGGCTATCTCGGCCTCACCGGGTCGCTGGCCGGTGTCATCGTGCCCAACCTTGCCAATGCCTTCGGCATCTTCCTGATGCGGCAGTTCATCAAGGGCGTGCCCGACGAGCTGATCGAGGCCGCGCGCGTCGACGGGGCCTCCGAGTTCCACGTGGTGTTTCGTATCGTCGCCCCGTCAGTGCTGCCAGCCATCGCGGCCCTCACACTGTTCGCCTTCGTCTATCATTGGAACAGCTATCTGTGGCCGCTCACGGTACTGCAGGGCAATGCCGACCAGTACCCCATCGTCATCTCGCTATCGCGTCTCCTCAGCTACAACCGCGGCGCCATGAACACCGGGCTGGTCATGGCCGGCGCGACGCTCGCAGTGCTGCCCCCGGTGGTGCTGTTCGTCATCCTGCAGCGCTTCTTTGTCGACTCCGTCATCAGTTCGGGCATCAAGGGATGAGCGACGCCAAAATCCTCGCCGTCGATCTGGGCGGCACGCGCTTTCGCGCCGGGCTCGCTACCCGCGACGTTCCGGCAGCGGTACAGGCCATCGGCGATTGGCCGGCTCCGCGCGACCGGCAGAGCTTCATCGCGCTGCTCGCCGAGCAACTGGCGAATACAGGTGCGACGCATTTGGGCATCGGCGTGCCGGGACTCGCGCGTGGCACCACCTGCATCTGGATACCCAACCTGCCCTATCTCGACGGGCTCGACCTGACGGAGGCGCTTCCCGGCGTTTCCGTCGCGCTGGGGAACGATGCCCAGTTTGCGCTGGTGGCCGAAGCCGCCGCAGGCGCTGCGCGCGATGTCGACGATGCACTGCTGCTCGCCATCGGAACCGGTATCGGCTCAGCCGTGTTGGCCGGCGGCCAGATCGTCACTGGAAGCAGCGGCGGCGCCTGCTCCTTCGGCTGGGCCGCGGCGGACCTGGCGGACCCGGGCGAGGACACCAGCGGTTGGCTGGAGCGAGTAGCCTCCGGTCGGGCGCTCGATGCCATCGCGAAAGGCGTCGGCCTTGCCGACGGCACTGCCCTGGCGGAAGCGGCGCGAGCCGGCAACACCGCCGCCCTCGTTGCGCTCGAGGCACCGATGCATGCCCTCGGCACGACCCTCGCCGGCGCGGTCGCATTGCTCGATCCAGGCATTGTGGTCCTGGCAGGCGGTGTCGTTCGCTCGCTCGATGTACTTTCACCGCTCATCCTCGTCTCACTGCGCCGGCATCTGCCGAGGCACCTGCGCGGCATCGACATCAAGGCCGGTCAGTTCGGGGCGCGCGCCGGACTGGTCGGAGCTGCCTTTGCAGGATCGCGCGGACCGCACTGGAGGTAGCAGCATGGTTGAGCCGAACGGGCTGCAGAAGCCGGACCGGCGGCGGCCGGAACCGTTGTGGCATCAGGCCGAGATGTCACTGCGCCAGCTGATCGAAGGCGGCGAATGGGTCGCCGGCTCGCAATTGCCCAACGAGGATCGCTTGGGCGAGTTGTTGGGGATCTCCCGCATCACGCTTCGTCACGCCCTCCGCAACCTCGAGGAGGCGGGGCTGCTTCGCCGCGAGCACGGCAGAGGCACGTTCGTCCGCTCGGCCACGCTGGTTGCGGGTGTGCGTGGGCTCACGAGCTTCACCGAAGAGATGCGTACCCTGGCATTGGTCGCAACCACCACGCTCATCGAGGCCGACCGTATCGGGGCGACCGAGGCGATGGCCGACGCATTGGAAGTGGCCCCGGGCGAGCCTGTGGTGCGCCTCAAGCGGCTTCGTCTCGGCAATGGCCGGCCGATTGGCATTCAGACCAGTCACCTGCCAGAGGCCCGCGTGCCCGGCCTGTTCGACGAAGCTGCCACCGTACAGTCGCTCTATGCCTGGCTCGAGGATCGTTGCGGCATCAAACCGATACGAGCGAACGAGGTCTACCGTGTAGGCCGCGTCGCGCCGCTCGATGCCGAATTCATCGAGCTTGCTGCGAGCACCCCGGCCTTCGAGGTCGAGCGGATCGCGTACGACTCGAGAGGGCCGTTCGAATACACCCTCTCCACCATGCGCGCGGACCGCTACGAGATCCGCTCCACCCTTCACATCTAACCGTTCAAGCGAAAGGCTTCTCCCATGTCCACCCTTTACATCAGCCGTCTGCTGAAGATTGCCGAGGCGGCCGCCGACGCCAACACCGAAGCCTTCGAAAAGGCATCGTCCGCGATTGCCGAAACGCTCGCGAACGGAGGCCTGGTGCACCTGTATGGCTCGGGCCATTCGGTGCTGCCGGTACAGGAGACCTACCCGCGGTATGGGTCCTATGTCGGCTTCAATCCGCTCACCGACCCGCGCGTCATGTGGCACAATATTCTGGGTGCGGGCGGCGTGCGTGAGCTCCTCTGGCTCGAGCGGACCGAGAACTATGCCGAGAAATTCCTTGACCACCAGCCGTTGAATGCCGGCGACACCATCGTGATCTTTGGCCATTCGGGCAGCAACGCCTCGGGCATCGATACCGCCCTCTATGCCAAGAAGCGTGGCCTTACCGTCGTCGCCATCACCGCCAAGTCCAACGCCAGCAAGCCCGCGACGCACAGCTCCGGCAAGCGCCTGCCGCACGCTGCCGACATCGTCATCGACACCGGCGCGCCGGTCGAAGATGCCATCGTGCCGATCAAGGGCTGGTCGCGCCCGGTCGCCGGCGCCTCCACGGTGCTGGCCATGATGATGATGCACGAGCTGCTTGCCGAGAGCGCCCAGAAGCTCGCCGACCGCGGCATCGAGCTTCCGGTCTTCGCGTCTCCCACCATTCCTGGGGTGACCTTGCACGACACCGACATCATCTACGGCGTCTATCGCGAGCGCATGCTCGCCGCACAGCAGAAGCATCTGCCGCAGTTCAAGAAATCCATGGCCGCAGAAGGCTGATCGAACGCAACGGTGGCGATGGATCCCGTCGCCACCGGCGCCGCACTACGGAACGCAGCGTCCTCCCAGCTGGCCAATAAAAGCAAAATGCAAGTCCGTGGCGACGCGCCAAATCGGACTTGCATGGCTTTTGGGGACGAGATTTCCCCTTCTATGCGACTGCCGGCGCCCTCAGGGCGCGGTGGCGGCCTTCAGCTTCGACAGCGCCCGGATCTTGACGCGCACGCTGGCGGGCTTTGCCGCGCCGGGCACCATCTCGCCGGTCGAGGGGTTGCGGATCATGGTACCGGCCTTGCGGGCGGGCACCTTGCGCAGCGTGATCTTCAAGAGGCCGGGCAGCGTAAACTCACCCACCCCGCGCGGGTGGATCGAACCCGTCATCGCCGTTTCGATGGTCGCCAGCACGCCGCGGGCCACGTCACGGGTCACGCCGTTCTCTTCCGCAATCAGGTTGACGAGGGCCGATTTGGTCAGCGCCTCCTTGACCGGCTTGGTCTTGGCGGCCGGCTGCTTGGCAGCCGCCTGCTTGGCCGAGGTCGTCTTGCCACGGGTTTGAACCAAAGTACTCTCCTATGAGGTTGAAAGGTCGCGAAGCAGTCATCGAGCGCGGACACTAGCAATTGCCGCGGGGTGCACCAAGAAGAAGCTGGGCGAAGTCACAGCCTGAGCAAGGCCGCAATCTCATGCCCTCAGCAGCCAGAATCGCTTTGCTCGTCAATATCACATGTCTGCTGTGTATGGGCATGAAGCTAGGCAAGACCACTCTGCCTGAAGATGCTTTCGACCTCGGCATGGACTGCGGCAACGTCAACCCGGAGCCTGCCGCGCCGCGCCTCGCCGCGGGCAATGCGGGCAAGGCTCGCCTCGCTGAGAGGCCGCGCGGCAGCCGCAGCCTCGACATTGGCCGCCAGCTCGCCGGCACTATAGAGTGCGATGTCGTATCCCGCCGCCAGCGCCGCACCAACGCGCGAGGTGACGCTGCCCTTGAGCGCGTCCATCGACAGGCAATCGGTGATCAGTACCCCGTCATAGCCGAGCTCCTCGCGGATCACCCGGTGGAGAACCGGCGAAACAGACGCCGCATGGTCGGGATCGAGCTGCGTGAAGATCATGTGGGCGACCATCGCCCACGGACAATCGCGCAGCGCGACGAACGGCCGGAAGTCGCTGCCGCGCAGATCCTCGAGCGTTGCATCCGCCGCCGGGCAGTCGAAGTGCGGATCCACTGCGACGCGACCGTAGCCGGGAATGTGTTTCATCACCGGCAGCTCGCCGACTTCCAGCATGCCCTCGACGATCTCACGGCCCATGATGGCGACCAACTCCGGATCGTCGCCGAAAGAGCGCTGGCCGATGACATCATGGGTATCGCGACGGGCGAGATCGACCACCGGCGTTGTGCCGCTGTCGATCGTCAGCCCAGCCAGCAGCGATCCCATCGCCTGGGTGGAAAGGCGCATGGCGCGCTTGCCGAGCTCAAGGTCCTGCCGGGCCAGCGCGCCGAAGGCGCCGAGGCTGCGAAAGCTCGGCCAGCGTCGAGGATCGAGGCGCTGCACGCGGCCACCTTCTTCGTCAGTGAACACCGGCGCATCGGCGCGTCCTACGGCGGCACGAAACTCCGCCGTCAGCCGCCGCACCTGCTCGGAATCCTCGAGGTTGCGCGCGAACAGGAACAGGCCAAAGGGATTGGCGTCGCGCAGGAAGGCCACCTCGTCCGCTGTGAGACGTGGACCGGTGACGCCGAGGAACAAGGCAAGCGGTGGGGTGGACGGCAACTGACGATCCTGACGTTACGACATGGATGGGCTGGTCTTGGGGCGCAGCAGGCCCTGGTAGATGTCTTCCCGCTCGGACGGGATCGGCAGGGCACCGACGGCATTGACGTAGAACTCGATCGGACCGGCCGAGCCGATGACCGCGTAGGCATATCCCTGCGCCTTCATGGCCATCAGCGTGTGATAGAACAGTGCCAGCCCGATCCTGTTGCCGCGCGCGCCCTCGGCGACACCGGTCGGGCCGAAGAAGCCGCGCGCTGTCGCGTCGTAGCAGGCAAAGCCGACGAGGTCGCCGTCGACGGTGGCCACCAGGCAGCCGGGAGGCTGGTGCGCCATCGCCACCGTCGCCTCGCTGACCCAGTACTCGCTGAAATTGCTTCTGATCCAATCGGCGATGATGTGCAGCTCGGGCGGCAGAGCCGCCCGGATCGTCGCGGCGACATCCGCGACCCGCCCCGCCAGCTCGTCGAGCCGGCGCGAATAGAGATTGACCAGCAGATCCGTCATTGGCCTTACCCCGCCGCCGCAATCGGCGCAGCCGACCTTAACATCAGCCGCGGGTGGTCGATCCAGTGCAATTTGCCGGAACTGCGCCCTGCCCGTACTCTGGACACGCGGGCACACCTCCTGCCAAGGTAGCGCCCGGATGCTTGACAACCGGCCTTGCCACGGTATTTGGTGAAACCGGTTTCACAGCGGGTACGCAAATGCCTGCTGTCTGCCACGGGAGGGCATTTGCGGTTCGATCTGAGCATTCTGCGGCCCTATCTCGGCTTTCTTGCCGAGGGCGCGCTGATGACGGCGGAGGTGTGCGCACTTGCCATTGTCGGCAGCGTGCTCCTGGGCATGCTGGTCGCCATCGCCCGCACATCGCAACTGCGCTGGGCCCGCTGGCTGGCCTTCGCCTATGTCGACCTGTTCCGCAACATCCCGTTCATCGTGCAGTTGTTCTTCTTCTATTACGGGTTGCCCGAGATCGGCATCTACATCGACGCCTTCACCACCGGCGTGGTCGCCCTGTCGATCGCCGGCGGCGCCTATGCCTCCGACGCCATCCGTGCCGGCATCCTTGCCATCGACAACGGCATCATCGAGGCCGCCGAAGTGAGCGGCCTGCCGCGCCGTGTGATCTTCACCCGGATCGTGCTGCCCATCGCGCTGCGCACTTCGGTGCGGCCATTGGGTTCGGTGCTGATCAACATGATCCTCACCTCTTCGATCCTGTCGACGATCACCCTCAACGAGTTGACCGGCAACGCCCGCATCGTCGCCTCCGACACGTTCCGGCCGTTCGAGGTCTACGTCGTGCTGCTGGTCGTCTACGCCGCCCTCACCTACCTCGTCTCCATCGGCATCGCCCTGCTTCACCGCCGGCTCAACCGTGACATGCAGGAACAGGCGGGCTGATGCGCTTTGCCGATTTCACCCCGTTCGACCTGTGGCTGCTGGCGCAAGGGCTGGGCGTCACCATCGGCCTGTTCCTCGTCACCTCCCTGATCGGGCTCGCCATCGGAACGCTGTGGGGCGTTGTCCGCTTCTACCGCGTGCCGGTGCTTACCCAAGCCATCACCTTCGTCTCCGAAATCCTCAAGAACTCTCCCGTCCTGGTCCAGCTCTTCCTGGTGTTCTTCGGCTTTCCCGCCTTCTTTCACCGCAATGTCACGCCGGTCGAAGCGGCCGTGCTGACGCTCTCGGCCAACACCGCCGCCTTTGTCTATGTGATCGCGGTGTCGGCGATCGAATCCATCGGCCGCGAGCAGATCGAGGCGGCACGGGTGTTCGGCCTCACTCGCTGGCAGGTGCTGCGCCACGTGATCGCGCCACAAGCCGCCGCCTTCTCGATCGGGCCGATGACCGCGCTGCTGGTCAACCAGTTGCAGGTGACCTCGCTGATCTCGGTGATCGGCGTCATGGACCTCGCCAAGATCGGTGCCACCCTCAACCTCAGGACGCTGAAGCCATTCATCGTGTGGACCGCCGTTGGCATTCTCTACTACCTCGCCGCCAAGCTCGTGGCGGTGCTGGGCACGAAACTCGAAACTCGTTTGCGCGCGCACAGCGCCTTCAGGGGCCTCTAGCGATGCTCAAAGTCGAAAACGTCAAGAAGGCTTTCGGCGCCACCACGGTGCTCGACGGCGTCAACCTCACCGTCAATCCCGGCGAGGTGGTGTCGATCCTCGGCTCGTCCGGGTCGGGCAAATCGACGCTGATCCGCTGCATCAACGGGCTCGAAAAGCTCAACGCCGGCCGCATCACGGTCGACGATTTCGACGTCTCCAAGCCCAAGGAACTGGCGGAGGCCCGCAAGCGCTCGGGCACCGTGTTCCAGCTCTTCAATCTCTATCCGCATCTGACGGCGCTGCAGAACATCACGCTGGCGCCCATCGAAGTGCTGAAGCGGCCGCGGACCGAGGCCGAGGCGGACGCACGCGCCCTGCTCGCTTCGGTCGGGCTCGGCGATCGGGCCGACGCCTATCCGGCGCAGCTTTCGGGCGGCCAGCGCCAGCGCGTCGGCATCTGCCGGGCACTGGCAATGCAGCCGCGCTATCTGCTGCTCGACGAGGTGACCTCGGCCCTCGACCCGGAAATGACGTCGGAGGTCCTCGCCATACTCGCCAAGCTCGCGGCGGACGGCACCACCATGCTGTTCGTCACGCACGAGATCGAGTTCGCACGGCAGATCTCCAACCGCATCGTCTTTCTCGAGAAGGGCGTGCTGCTGGTAGACCTGCCCACGGCGCAGTTCTTCGACGCCGATGGCGGTATGGCGCAGCCGCGCGTCGCCCAGTTCCTCTCCAAGATGCGGAAAGACTAGTTTCGATGTTGCTGCTCGCCAATGCCGAGGCCTGGCCCGGCGTCCCCACCAGTGTCGAGATGCTGCGCGCCGGCGCCGACAGCCTGACCGCGCTGGTGGCCGGCATCTCCAAGGTCGAGGCCGATCCGCGCACGCGCAGCGTCGGCTATGGCGGCTGGCCGAACATGCTGGGCGCGATGGAATGCGACGCCGCAGTGATGGACGGCAACACCCGCGAGGTCGGCGCCGTCGGCGCAGTTCCCGACACCATGCCGGTGGCGCGCCTCGCCCACGCGGTGATGAAGACCCTGCCGCACGTCATGCTGGTGGGCGAAGGTGCCCGGCGCTTTGCCACTGAAACCGGTTTCGCCGTCGACGACATGCTGCTCGAGGACAGCCGGCGGGTCTGGTGGGAGCGGCTCGAAAAGGAGATGACCCCGGCGCAGGCGGCCGCTTTCCCTGACACGCCCCTGGCGCCGCTGCTCAAGACCATCACCGATCCCGAACGGGTGCGCGACACCACGGTGTTTCTCTCGGCCGACGCCTCCAAGGGCATTCACGCCGCAACCTCGACCTCGGGCTGGGCCTGGAAATATCCGGGCCGGCTGGGCGACAGCCCGATCCCCGGAGCGGGATTCTACGCCGACAGCCGCTACGGCGCTGCGGCCTGCACCCATACCGGCGAGATGACGATGCGCTGCGCGACCTCGCGCACCATCGTGCTCGCCATGAAGCTCGGTTACTCGCTCGGCGACGCCATCAAGCTCGCCGTCGAGGAGCTCGACGAACTGGCCGGAGGGTTCCTCGGTGGCGTGGTGATCCATGCCGTCGACGCCAAGGGGAACCACGAGGTCTGCAATTTCCGGTGCCAGGGAGACATCAAGTACTGGCTCTGGGAGGACTCGATGCCGGAGCCCGAGCTCCGCGCAGCGAAAACCGCCTGACAAGCAGAGAGGAACACCCAATGAAGCGCATCTTGACTGCCCTGGCCGCGCTGGCGCTCGTCGCCGGCACGGCCGTCCCGGCCATGGCCGGCATGCTCGACGACATCCGTTCGCGCGGCACCGTCCGCATCGGCGTGTCGCTGGGAGGCGAGCCCATCGGCTTCCGCGACGCCCAGAATAACCCCGTCGGCTACGACGTCGACGTGGCCAACATGCTGGCTGCCAAGCTCGGCGTGCCCGTGGAGTTCACTGACGTGTCCGGCGACGCCCGCATCTCGATGCTGGTCTCCGGCCAGCTCGACATCGTCGTCGCCAACACCTCGGCGACGCTCGAGCGCGCCAAGTCGGTTGATTTCACCATCCCCTACAACCGGGCCGGCCTGCGCGTGATCGTGCAGGCGGATTCGGGCATCAAGGACCTCGCCGGACTCGCCGGCAAGAAGGTGCTGGTGGGCCGCGGCACCACTGGCGAAACCTTCATCAAGAAGGCCGTGCCGGACGCCCAGCTCGTCTATGTCGACCAGTTCGCGCCCGACGGCGTGCTGCAGCTGCAGCAGAAGCGCGTCGACGCCGCGATCGAGGATTCGTCGCTGCTCGACTACCTCGCCACCAAGAACCCGTCGCTGGTGACGCTGCCTGGCCTCTACTCCAACGATCCGATCGGCATCGCCGTCGCCAAGGGCGATCCGGAGTTCGTACGCTGGCTCGACATGTTCGTGTCCGACTACATCCAGTCGGGCGCCTACGA
>JAEWCE010000238.1 GCA_023390785.1 Pseudomonadota bacterium | reverse complement strand
GCTGCGACCTCTATGTGACGCTCGAGCCCTGCGCCATGTGCGCCGGCGCCATCGCCCACGCCCGCCTGCGCCGCGTCATCTACGGCGCCGCCGACCCGAAGGCCGGTGCCGTCGACCACGGCGTGCGGCTGTTCGACAGCCCTAACACCCACCACCACCCGGAGGTGGTGTCGGGCATCGGCGAGGTGCGGTCGGGCGAACTGCTGAAGGCGTTTTTTGCGCGGCTGCGCGACGGTTGACGGGTGAGGGCGGTTTGGCCCTAGTCCCCCGCCCGCGTCGTCTCGCCCGTCTGCTTGATGAACTGCTCCACCTTGTGGCTCAGGTGGCGCTTGAAATTGTCTTTTTCCCTGTCGGCCGCCTCGATGATTTCCTTCACGCGCCAGAACTCCATGGCGCCGAAGCTCGAGACGTGCGGCCGCGCATAAACATCGGGCGGGTACGCCGCCATCATGTGCGCCGTGAGGGAATGCATCATGATCTGCGCCGAGCCGAACCACACATCGAGCGCCCGGTAGTCGACCTTGGCGATTCTGTCCGAGGGGTCGCCGTTGACGTCGATGCCCACGAGGATGTCGCAATCGGCCGAGGCCTGGTCGAGCGGCAGCGGGTTGACCACGCCGCCGTCGACGAGGATGTGATTGGCGTAGTGCACCGGCCTGAAGAAGCTCGGGATGGCGATCGACCCGGCGATGGTCGGCCGCAATTCGCCGCTGTTGAACACCGCCTGGTGCCAGCTCTGGAAATCGGTGGCGACCACGTAGAACGGGACCTTGAGGTCCTTGAAATCGTCGGGGAACGGGTCGGGCAGGAAGGCGTCGACCACCCGGCTCGCGTCGAGCTGCAGGTTGAAGCCGTTGCGCACCAGCCCGCCCAGGCTGCCGATCTGTTGCCCCCAGATGCGCCCGGCGATGGTGCGCATGGTGCCGAGCACATTCATGGCGTGCTCGCGCAGCTCCTTGCCGCTCATGCCGTTGGCCCAGCCTGAGCCGATCAGCGCGCCGATCGAGGTGCCGGCGATGGTCGAGGGGGTCAGTCCCAGCTCGTCCATCGCCTCGATGAAGGGGATGTGGGTCAGCCCGCGCGCCGAGCCGCCGCCGAGCGCCACGCCGATACGCGGCAGACTGTGCGACGGGGGAGCCTCCGCCGGGATGTCATCCCCGGACCGCAGGCGGTCAACGAGCTCCTGTCCCCGCTGCTGGATGGGGGTCAGGTCGTCCTCCGATGCGAGGTCGTGGGCCATTCTGAGCATCTATGCTGCGCCTCGAAGGTTTATAAGCCCTTCCGGCTCCCGCGTGGAAATTCGCTTGCGACAAGGCTAACGATCCAGCCGTGCATTGCGTTCACGCAGGATGGCGCGCCAGCCGATGTCGTGGCGGTGGAACCCCTCCGGCCAGTCGATTTCGGCGATGGCGGCGTCGGCGCGCTCCTTGGCATCGGCCACCGAGGCGCCGAGCGCGGTGACGTTCAGCACGCGTCCGCCGGCGCTCAGCAACCGGCCATTTTCGCGCGTCGTGCCCGCATGGAAGATGACCATGTCGGCGGTATCGGGGGGCAGGGGGCCGATCGGCGTCCCTTTCCTGTAGTCGCCCGGATAGCCCTTGCTGGCCAGCACCGTGGTCAGCGCCGCTTCCGGCCGCCAGCGCGCCGTCTTGCCGGCGAGCGTGCCGGTGGCGGTGGCGTGCAGCAGCTCCAGCAGATCGCTGTCGAGCCGCAGCATCAGCACCTGCGTCTCCGGGTCGCCGAAGCGCGCATTGAATTCGATCAGTTTGGGGCCATCGCGCGTCAGCATCAATCCGGCATAGAGGACGCCCTGGTACGGCGTGCCCCGTGCCGCCATGCCGCGCACCGTCGGCTCGATGATCTCGGCCATGGTTTGCGCGATCAGCTCGTCGGTCATCACCGGCGCCGGCGAGTAGGCGCCCATGCCGCCGGTATTGGGACCGTTGTCGCCGTCGAAGGCTCGCTTGTGGTCCTGCGCCGTGGCGAGCGGAAGGGTATGCGTGCCGTCGCAGAGCACGAAGACGCTCGCCTCCTCGCCCTCGAGGAAGTCCTCGACCACCACCGAGGCGCCCGAGGCGCCGAAGGCGCCGCCGAAGCAATCCTTGATGGCGTGCTCCGCCGCCGCGATGTGCATGGCCACCGTCACGCCCTTGCCGAGCGCCAGGCCATCCGCCTTGATCACGATCGGGGCGCCCCGCTGGCGCACATAGGCGAGCGCCGGCTCCGCCGCGTCGAACCGCCGATAGACTGCGGTGGGGATGCTCATCTGGTCGCACAATGCCTTGGTGAAGGCCTTGGAGCCTTCGAGCTGGCCCGCCGCCTTGCTCGGCGCAAAGCAGTCAATGCCGGCCGCGCGCACGTCGTCGCCGAGCCCGGCGACCACCGGTGCATCTGGGCCGATCACCACGAAGTCGATCTGGTTGGCCCGCGCCCAGCCCACCACCGCGGCATGGTCGGCCGGATCGAGCGCCACGTTCTCGGCGACCAGCGACGTGCCGCCATTGCCCGGCGCCACATACAGTTTCGTCAGCCGCGGCGACTGCGCCAGCTTCCACGCCAGTGCGTGCTCGCGCCCGCCCGCTCCGATCAACAAGACCCGCATCGTCAAACCCCAAGCCGCCCGGCCTCCTTGACACAAACGCGAACGAAAGCGCAACAGGGGGCCATGGATCAGCCGCGCAGCAATGCCCCCGAATTCACCGTCAGCGAGCTGGCGCAGGCGGTGAAGCGCACCGTCGAGGACGAGTTCCAGTATGTGCGGGTGCGCGGCGAGATTTCCGGCTTTCGCGGCCAGCACTCGTCCGGCCATTGCTACTTCACGCTCAAGGACGACCAGGCCGGCATCGACGCCGTGATCTGGAAGACCACCTGGCCGCGCCTCCGCTTCAAGCCGGAGGAAGGCTTGGAGATCATCGCCACGGGCCGGCTCACCACCTTTCCGCGCTCGTCGAAATACCAGATCGTGATCGAGCAGATCGAGCCGGCCGGCGCCGGCGCGCTGATGGCGCTGCTCGAGGAGCGGCGCAAGAAGCTCGCGGCCGAAGGCCTGTTCGCCGCCGAGCGCAAGAAGAAGCTGCCCTATCTGCCGCGCGTCATCGGCGTCGTCACCTCGCCCACCGGCGCGGTCATCCGCGACATCCTGCATCGACTCGACGACCGTTTCCCGAGCCACGTGCTGGTGTGGCCGGTGCGCGTGCAGGGCGAGACCGCGGCGGCCGAAGTGGCGCACGCCGTCAACGGCTTCAACGCCCTGCCGGAACGCGGCGGTGCGGTGCCGCGCCCCGATCTGTTGATCGTCGCGCGCGGCGGCGGCTCCATCGAGGATTTGTGGAGCTTCAACGAAGAGATGGTGGTGCGCGCCGTCGCAGCCTCGCGCATCCCGGTGATTTCCGGCGTCGGCCATGAGACCGACACCACGCTCATCGACTATG
>JAEWCE010000187.1 GCA_023390785.1 Pseudomonadota bacterium | reverse complement strand
TGCTGCCATTATTCCTGTTTGGCTTTCTTGGTTGCTCGCCTACATCAGCACTGTCTTTGTAGTTAAAATAAAGCGAGTCTGCATTTGAAGGTATGCGGGGCAACACAGATGGTTTGGGAAAAACAGTGGTTGTGGAGGGATAGATAGGATGCATCGTATCGTAAGCTACAGGGTATAATTTTTCGAATTGTCCTCTTGTAAAAACTGTTTTTGCATTGGTCATTTCAAAATCGCTTCCTCCACCGGTAAGATCGTAGCTCATGTACATAAGAAACAAAGCACATTTCAAATTCGTCCAGGGTTCTGGTTTATAACCAAGCAATTTATATTCGAAGGGATATTCATCTTCTGTTAAGGAGTTAATGTAATTATTAACGCCTGCAGTATAAGCATCTAATGCGGTTTTGGTTTCGGCATCCGCTTCCATTGCTTTCAAGCTTTGCTCGGCCCCATACACCATTCCCATCCGGCGGAAGAATTTATCGATACGGAGAAAATCTGTACCGTTACTTTCTGCACCCATAATCTCGCTTAATCTTCCTGCAGCAGCATGTGTTTGAAATTCCATCTGCCACAAGCGGAATTTTGCATGAAGGTAACCTTGCACAAAAAATGCATCCCTGTTATTTTCTGCATAAATATGAGGTACCATGCGTTCATCAAAATATACTTCTGTTTTTCCCTGCAGGCCTTTAAAATGAAGATTGCCGTCAAACATCATATTTGTTGCTTCAGCATTTTGCCAAAAGCCCTTTTGAGGTGAAAGAAAATAACCAAGTCTTGGAGTTTTACCACCATTAACAGGCAACTGGATATTAAGTATAACAATTAATGCAGTAGTAATTAAGGCAGAAATTATAAATAAAATGATACGCATTCACAGCCGTTTATAAAACCAAAGTAGTAAAAAATTTTTAGGTAGCAGCTTTCAACATCAAACCATTGGGCTTTGAATTTTATTTTTCAATTTTTCAAGGTTTGAATTTCATTTTTTGTTTTGCTTTCGTTCTTGTTTTCATTATACAATTCTTCACATTATGTTTCTGAGGTTTAAATAATTTATGAAAGAATAGGAAGAATTTTAAGTTTTTATAGAATAGTAAAGTTTAACCATAAAGACATTACGTTTTTCAAGTGATGAAAACATAAATATGGAAAATGAGCTTTGCTAATTTTGCTTTTTCTAAAAAAGTTTTGTCTGTGGTTACTTTGTTTGCCGTGTGTAACATAAGTTCTACATAAAAAAACCGGAGGCAACACGGAGGATAAAAAATAAAATATGATTCTTAAGTAAAACAAACATACTGTTAGTGATGCCGAAGTTTATAATTCTAAGCTTTCTCTCTGTTTTTCTTGCAAATTAAAGAACAAGGCGTTGAAGTGAGTGACACAACAACAGCCTAACAAACAGGTGCAGTTGGTAAACAAAAAATAAGCATTTTATTAAAAAGGAAGGCCAAGGTAGAAACCTCAGCCCATTTTTAATCCGTACCCTATGAAAACTTGGTCAAAGTAAGAGATAAATACAATCAGTACAAAAAAATAGTAAGAAGTTAAATAGAATTTTAATCTTTACGCCTGTTATTTTGAATTTTTCCAAAAATTAGACAGAATTAGAATGAAATTGATTGATACGCACTGCCATTTATATGTAGAAGAATTTAAAGAAGATATAGAAACTGTTATGGAAAGAGCAAGAGCCGAAGGTGTAAAAAAGTTTTTTTTACCGGCTATTGACAGTAGTGAAACTGCGTCACTTTTGGCCCTTGAAAATAAATTCAAAGGGGAATGTTTTGCAATGATGGGCTTGCATCCCTGCTCTGTAAAAGAAAGTTATAAAGAAGAGTTGCAACTTGTAAAGGATTGGATTGACAAGAGAGATTTTGCTGCCATAGGAGAGATTGGCCTTGATTTTTACTGGGACGTAACTTTTAAAAAAGAACAGTACGAAGTTTTTGAAAGCCAGATACAATGGGCATTGGATAAAGAATGGCCTATTGTTATCCATACCCGTAATGCGATGCCCGAAACGATAGAAATAGTTAAGCCATTTGCAGCAAAAGGGTTAAGAGGTATTTTTCATTGTTTTGGTGGCACAATCATGGAAGCACAGCAAATAATTGAAATGGAAATTTATATAGGTATTGGAGGTGTTATAACGTATAAAAAATCGGGTTTGACAGAAGCATTAGAAAATATTTCGCTTGAACACCTTGTTTTGGAAACAGATGCACCTTATTTAACACCGGTGCCATTTAGGGGAAAACGCAATGAGAGCAGTTATTTAAAATATGTTGCACAAAAATTAGCAGAGGTAAAAAAAGTAAGTGTAGAAGAAGTTGCGGCAATTACAAGTGCAAATGCCGAAAAAATTTTCGGAAGCTGAGGTGTAAGCCTTTATTTTTGCAGCCTTAAAACGGAGAGGTGTCCGAGTGGTTGAAGGAGCACGCCTGGAAAGTGTGTATACGGGAAACTGTATCGCGGGTTCGAATCCCGCTCTCTCCGCAGCAA
>JAEWCE010000169.1 GCA_023390785.1 Pseudomonadota bacterium | reverse complement strand
TTCGACAACAACGCCGCCTATAATGCGAACGTTGCGAGCAATACCGGCACCATCAACAACAACACGCCGGGTGTGTGGACGGGCGACATCCTCAGCAACGCCGCAACCATCAACAACAATTCGGGTGCCAAATGGCACGGCGTGGTGAAGGGGAACACCGGCAGCATCACGAACAAAGCTGGTGGCACTTGGGAAGGCGACGTCGACGGCAATACCGGCTACGTGACCAATGACGGCACATGGACTGGCAAGGTCAATGGCAACGGCTCGAGCGGTTACCTCGGCACGTTCATGATGATCTACAACGGCACCGGGGCCACCTGGAACGGTGCTGTCGTTGACAGCCTCGCCTCGATCCGAAACGTGGCTGCCACTTGGAACGGCGACGTTCTCGACAACCACGCCGACATCATGAACGACAATCTCAGCAATGAGGTTGGGATCGGCTACTGGCACGGCAATGTGGTCAACAACCACAAGCTGATCTTCAACGCCGGCGGCGGCGACTGGACCGGCGACGTCCTCGGCAACGCCGGCTACATCAAGAGCGACCGCACGACGGACTACGCCTTCAACGACGGCGCCGGAACCGGTGTCGCCCATTGGCACGGCGACGTGTCTGCCAACAGCGGGACGATCGAGAACCGTGGCCTGTGGCAGGGCGACGTCAAGGGCAATGCGGCACTCGTCGAAAACACTGGCCGGTGGGAGGGCGACGTCGAAGTCGGGAACACCGGCTCCATCTACAATGCCGAAGACGATTACAACGTCGCTCCACCCGACAAGGTCCGCGCTGCGTGGATCGGTGCGGTGAAGGGCAATACGGGCTTCATCTACAATATGGGCGCCGACTGGACGGGCGATGTTGAGGCCAACACCGGCACGATCACCAATTCCGGCGGCACCTTCAACCGCGTGGCCGTCACGGTCTCGAACTGGACCGGAGATGTCGTCTCCAATGCGGGCAAGATCACCAACGGAGCAGACAGCATTTGGACGGGCGACGTGCTCGCCAATACCGGCACCATCACCACTTCTGGCGTATGGGACGGATCGTTCACCAACAGCCTTGGCGGCGTCGTCAAAGCCCGGAATCAGGTCAACGGGGCCTTCAGCAACGCCGGCACGCTGCAGCTTACGGGAAATCTGAGCGGCATCACCACGCTCACCAATGGCGGCGTGCTCGATCTGCGCAACGGCACGACGGCCGGGCAGACGCTCACCGTCGGAACGGCGCTCCTGCAGTCGGGATCGACGCTCGCCGTCAGTGTCGACACCGCGGGCAACACCGACGCACTGGCGACCGGCAGTGCGACATTGGGTGGCGCCGTGCAGGTAACGCTCAATCCGATCGTGGGGAACTACGACTACAGCAAGTCCTATACAATCCTCACCGGCACGACGGCCGGCACGTTCGCCGGCGCGAGCTCGGACCTCGCCTTCCTCGACCCGCAGCTCAGCTACGGCACGCCCGGCGAGGTCACGCTGATGCTGGTCAGGAACCAGCAGAGCTTCGCCGACATCGGAACGACGCCAACGCAGAAGGCGACCGCCTCCGCCCTCGATGCCCTCGGTGCGGGTAACCCGCTGTACGACGCCATCGTCGGGCTCAGCGCCAGCGACGCTGACAAGGCGTTCGACCAACTTTCAGGCATCTCGCAAAGCTCCACCGAAGTTGCGGACATGCAGGCGGCTGCGCTGCTGTCGCAAATCCTCGCTGGCCGCATCAACCAGGCGTTCGAGGCGCTCGGGAACGGCGGCGATGCGGTCAGCAACTACGCGGCTGGTCCCGCGATTGTCACCGATCCGACGCCCGGCACGGGAATATGGGGCCAGTTCTACGGCGGCCTGGGGAGTACCGACGGAACGGTATCTGTTGCCGGCTCGAACGCCGCGACCGGAGGCTTTGCCGCCGGGCTCGACGGCGCGTTCGGCGACTGGCGCCTCGGCGTCACGGTGCAGGCGGGAACGACCGAGACGTTCGTGCCCGCCCTCAATGCATCGAGCACGAGCCTCGACCTCGGCGCCGGACTCTATGGCGGCGGACAATTGGGCAATACCCGCCTGTCGTTCGGCGGCAGCTACACGCGGCACAGTGTCAACTCGACGCGGCAGGTGTCGTTTCCCGGCTTCGATGAAACGATTACCGGGTCCTATGGAGCCGGGACGGCGCAGGCCTTCGCGCAGGCCGCGCAGGAGGTCGACCTCGGCGCCTTTTCACTCACGCCGCATGCCGACGTCAATTATGTGGCCAATATCACCGATTCCTACACCGAAACCGGTGGCGCCGCAGCGCTATCTCACGCCAGCAGCTTCATCGACGCGACGTTCACGACGCTGGGCATCGATGTGAAGCACGAGGCGGCGGTCGGCGACGACATGTTGCTCACCTGGGATGGCGGACTTGGCTGGCGCCACACCTTTGCCGGCACGCCCAGCCTGAGCCAGAGCTTCACCGGAGGCACGAGTTTCGTCGTGGTCGGGGCGCCGCTGCCGACGGATACCGCAGTGGTGAGCCTAGGTGCCAACCTCGACCTGAGCGCGACGACGACGCTCGACTTCAACTACAGCGGCCAGCTTGGCGGCGGGACGCAAACGCACACCATCAAGGCCAGCTGGAACGGGCGATTCTAGGGGGATCGCCAGGGTTTGAGGCAGATCGGGCTGGAGGACGTGACCGCCGGAAAATCCGGCGTTCGCAGTTTTGCACGGAAGTGGCGCTCGAAGAGATTCGAACGTGCCTAAAGTTCACCCTCGTGACGCCAGCTTGAAACGGAATTGTGCATCGTACAGGCGCCGAATGTTCACCTTTCAGGCGCCGTCGCTGATGGTGCATGAGCGCCGGCGGGCAACTCGCGGCACTGGCCGGGCACCGTTTTCGGCCGAGGAGATCACGGCCATCACCAGTTGTCCCGTCTATACCGGCAGCGCCTCACGCCAGCGCCGCTATTCACCGGGCGACCGGGTCTCGAATAGACTTCCAATCTTCGGCCTACGGTTTAGGGCAAATGGCCATCTGCTACGCAATAGTCGTCACCATCAAGTTTGTTGCGACACCGTTGCGTATGAAGGCGCCGAAAAGGGACGTCAAAGGTGTCCCCGGAGGTGGGCGGTCGTTCCTGAAGTGGTGTGCCGGCCCTTCACTTGAGGCTGTGTCCAACGAGGGCGGGGTCCTCGACGCGTTCCGAGCGTCTGAGATGAAGAGCGCACACCGGGTTCAGCTTGGGTCTATTACGATCAACGGCTGCTCCACCTCCGTACTGACTGGCGTCCACTTTTGGCGCTCACCAGACAAAGGTAACGACAGCTTTGGTCCCACGGCGAGCACCTTGGAGTATGCGGTTGGCTCGCTCGCTAGGCGCAGATGGAACCTCAGCATTTCCGCGCTGCGCTTAGGGAATTGCAAACCCTCGCAGCACCCGTTGACGGCTCGTTACGAATTATTACGTCTGTAGCTCCTTACTGTCGGCATTGATTTTGTGAGTTTGATCATTGTCCAGTCTTCTGCCCGGTCGCGTCCTCGACATGCTCTTGCTGTTGAGGACAAAATCTTCTGAGGATTTGGGCAAGCGCCTATCGGCGAAGTCCCCAAGCCTGCCGCGATTGCGCACGCGGCAGGACAGCACTGCCGATACTGTCGACGGCATCTGGGCACAGCTCGAAGCCAGCGGGGTCGACCCGTCGGCGCGAGCGCGGATTGCAGACCCCGTCAGTATCGAGGGCGCCTCGGCCTATGGCCGGAGTATCGAGAACTTCATCGGTACCACGAAGGTGCCGATGGGCGTCATCGGTCCTGTCGTCGTTAACGGCGTGCACGCCAATAGCGAGTACCTGGTGCCGATGGCGACCAGCGAGGCAGCCCTCATTGCGTCCTATGCGCGCGGCGCCCACGTGACGGCGATGGCCGGCGGCATCAGGGCTGGCCTTCTCGGAGAAGGGGTGCTTCGAACCCCCGCTTTCGTCTTCGACGACATGCTGCAATGCGGGCTGTTCATCGACTGGATAGCACGAAATGCCGAGACGCTGAAGTCGGTGGCGGACGCAACGACGCGGTACGGAAAGCTACGGACCATCGAGCCGTTCATGGACAGCGACACGGTGTTCCTGATCTGCCGCTACACCACAGGCGACGCGGCCGGACAGAACATGGTGACGGTCGCCACTGAAGCCATCTGCGCGCACATCGTCGCGCAGAGCCCGGTCAAGCCGCGCTACGCCTTCGTGGAGGGCAACTTCTCCGGCGACAAGAAGGCGTCCTACCTCGGAATGCATTCGGGCCGCGGTCGCAAGGTCACCGCGAGTGTCGAGCTGCCGTACGAGCTCATCGAGCGGGTGTTGCGGGTCAAGCCGGACGCGCTGGTCGCCTACGGTCGCGTCGCGGCTCTGGGGGCGGTTCTGAGCGGCCAGCTCGGCTCGCAGGCGCACTATGCCAATGCGCTGGCGGCAATCTATATCGCCACCGGGCAGGATGCGGCGTGCGTGGCGGAATCGGCAGTGGGCTTCACCCGCATGGAGCCGCGCGACAAAACGATGTTCTTTTCGGTGACCATGCCGAATATCCTCGTCGGTACCGTCGGCGGGGGAACGGGCCTGCCAAGCCAGGCGGCGGCGCTCGCAATGCTGGGGCTGGCCGGACCCGGCAAGGCGGCCGCGCTGGCCGAAATTGTCGCGGCAGTGTGCCTTTGCGGTGAGATTTCGATCATCGCCGCCATCGCCGGCGGGCAGTTCACCCGAGCTCACGCCAAACTCGCGCGCCAGCGATGACCCAGATGGTCGAGGGCGAGCAGGGGCTCGGATACCTGCGCCGGCTCTGGATTTACCAGCGGGAGCGTTTCCCGCTGGGGAAGACCGCGCTGCTGCTGCTCGTCTTCAGCGCGGCGAGCATCAGCCTGTCGGCCCATCTGGGCGGTCGTGACCTGCCAGGCCCGCAGATTTTCGTCGCGATCTGGCTGGCGATGGTGCTGGTGTTCTTCCAGCTGCGCGCCGCCGACGAGTACAAGGACTTCGAGGACGATGCGCGGTACCGGCCGGAACGCGCGGTGCCGCGCGGGCTGCTGAGCCTCAGATCGATCCTGTGGCTCGCGACGGACGCAGCGCTGCTCATCGTTGCGCTGACGGTCAGCGTCACGCCGCTGCTGCTCATCCCCCTCGCGCTGCTCTGGGGATGGCTCGGCCTGATGACAGCCGAGTTCTTCGTGCCGGCGTGGCTCAAGGCGCGACCGTTCGTCTACCTCGTGTCGCATATGGCGATCATGGCGTTCATCGACTTCTACGTCACGGCGTCGGAGTGGCTGCCGCATAGCGCGCTGCCGCCGGCGGGCATCTGGATTTTCGTGATCCTCAGTTGCGTCAATGGCTGCGTGCTCGAGTTCGGACGCAAGATCTGGGCGCCGGAAAACGAGCGCGAGGGCGTCGAGACGTATTCCGGATTGCTCGGGCCACGACGGGCGGTACAGGCCTGGATTGGCCTGTGTGCAGTCGCGTGGGTGTTGCTGTCGATCGTGGGCGCCCTGGCGGGCGCTTCTTTCGTGGCTGCAGTTCTGGGCGCAGTCGCCCTGATCGCGGCCGGGGCGGTTGGGCTCAGTTTTCGACGCGCTCCTACGCCGGGAATGCAGAAGCGGCTCGACAGCGCTGCGGGAGCATGGGTGCTCGCCTGCTATGCGATCGCCGGCCTTTCGCCATATCTGGGACGGATGCTGCCGTGAGCGTCATCCACGCCATGACGGAACGGCAGGACGCGGTACTTGTCGGCGGCAAAGCCGCGACGCTGATGCGGCTCGCCGGCCACGCGTTCAATGTGCCGGCGTTCCTTGCGATCGAGCCTTCCGCTTTCGCCGATGCGGCCAGCGAGGCCGAAATGCGGGCCGAACTCGTGCAGCGGCTGCCATCGCTCGGCCCAGGGCCTTACGCGGCGCGATCGTCGGCGCGCGAGGAGGACGGGGACAGTGCCTCGCATGCCGGCCAGTTCCTGTCGCTGCTCAATCTCTCCGCCGAGGCGCTGCCCGGGGCGGTGCGGCAAGTCTATGAAAGCGGCGGCGAAACGAGCGTGGCCAATTACCGCAGCTCGCGTGGCCTCGACGTCGAGGGTGGCGCGCCGGCGGTGGTCGTCCAGCAGATGGTGCGGGCGCGCTGTGCCGGCGTCGCGTTCAGCGCCGATCCGGTGAGCGGGCGGCGCGACCGGATCGTGATTTCGGCCATTGCCGGACTCGGCGATCGGCTCGTCGGCGGCGAGGAGGACGGCCAGCGCTATCTCCTCGCGCGCGACGGCGGCGCGATCCTCGAGCAGCCGACCACCGATCCGGCCCTGAGCACCGCCGACCTCACGGAGCTGCATCGGCTGGTGCGCGACGTCGAAACCGCGTGCGGCGGCCCGCAGGACATCGAGTGGGCGTTCGAAGGCGACCGCCTGTTCCTGCTGCAGGCTCGGCCGATCACCACCACGCTGCGGCCGCTGCCGATCCCCGACGACACGCTCACGGTGCTCGACAATTCCAATATCGTCGAGAGCTATCCGGGCCTGGTTTCACCGCTGACCTTCAGCTTCGCGCAGTACGCCTATGCGCGCGTCTATCGTGCCTTCGTGGCGATCGCAGGTGTGCCCGACAAGGTCGCCGCGGAGAATGCGGCGGTGTTCGACAACCTGCTATGCCGGGTGCATGGGCGTGTCTACTACAACCTCGGCAACTGGTATCGGGCGCTGTCGCTGCTGCCGGGTTTTGCGATGAACCGCGACAACATGGAACTGATGATGGGCGTCGGCTCGCCCTTGCCTGACGAGCTGATCGCGACCATTGAGCCGGCGACGAGCGGCACGTCTCGGCTGGCGCTTGTCGCCGTGGCATGGCGCCTGCTGCGCGAAGCGCTCCGCCTTGAGCGGACTATGGCGGCGTTCTGTGCGCGGGTCGGGGCCGTGCTGGCTCGTCCGGTCAGCGAGCTCGACGCCATGCCGTTGACCTCCTTGGCGGCAGAGTATCGCCGTATCGAGTCCAGCCTGCTCGACCGCTGGGACGCGCCGCTGATCAACGATTTTCTTTGCATGATCGCGTTCGGCGCCTCGCGGCGGATGATGGAGCATTGGGCCGGCACGGCAGGAGTGATGCTGCATTCGGACATCATGATCGGGCAGGGCGATATCGTTTCGGCCGAGCCGGCGCAGCGCATCCGCGCGATGGGCCGGATGCTCGGCGAGGACGAAGCGCTGCGGCAGGCGCTCGCGGAGGGGCGAGACGACGGGCTGGCGGCTCATCCCGAGCTTCGCGCCGCGATTGACGACTATCTAGGCAAGTTCGCGGACCGCTGTGCCGAGGAGCTTAAGCTCGAGAGCATCACGCTCGATCGTGACCCGAGCCCGCTCTACCGAGCGATTGCAGCGTCATCGAGCACGCCGCCTGCCAAGCCGGCGGCTTCGGCCGACACCGTTGCCGCATTGCGGCGGCTGTTTGCCGGCCACCCAATGCGCCGGGTCATTGCGAGCTGGGCGTTGCGCGTCGCCAAGCACAGGGTGCGGGACCGCGAGAATCTGCGGTTCGAGCGGACGCGGATCTTCGGCCGCGGCCGACGGCTGTTTCGGGCTATCGGAACGCAGTTCTGGGTCAACGGCCTGATCGACCACGCTGATGACGTGTTCCTGCTGACCGTTCCGGAGGTGCTGGGGGCGATCGAGGGCTTTGCGGTCACGCACGACCTGGCGGCGCTGGTGCGCCTGCGCAAGGCGGAGCAGGCTAGAGTCGATCCAGGCGAGCGCCTGTTCGTGCGGGGCGCGGTCACAGCCGGTCTTGATGACTCCCCATCGGCTCCTCCGGTGCTGCGCGACGAGGCATTGGAGCGCGAGGGGACCGGCTGCAGCGCCGGCCTAGTGAGCGGCGTGGCGCGGGTGATCAGCGACCCGCGGACCCAGACCATCGGCCGTGGCGAGATCCTCGTGGCGCGGCACACCGATCCGGGTTGGATCGCGCTTTTCACCAACGCCCGCGCCATCGTCGTCGAACGGGGTAGCCCGTTGTCGCATTCGGCGATCGTGGCGCGCGAGCTGGGTATCCCATGTGTCGTGGCGCTCAAGGGTGCGATGAACTGGATCACCGATGGCGAGACCATTTCGGTCGATGGCGCGAGCGGCATCGTGCGGAGGCTGGCGTGACGACTGCCGAAATCGCAGGACGGGCCAAGTTCGATACCATTCGCTACGCTCAATTGTGGGAGGACGCGGACGTTCTCAACGATGCGCTCGGCCCGCAACGGGGCAAGACCCTGGTGTCGATCTGCTCGGCGGGCGACAACGCGCTGGCGATGCTGCTGCTCGATCCGGCGAAGGTGGTCGCCATCGACCTGGCGCCGGCCCAGATCGCCTGCCTTAACATTCGTGTCGCGGCGTACCAGACGCTCGACCATGCGCCGTTCCTCGAGCTCATGGGGTCGCGCCCGTCGAGCCGGCGCCTCGAACTGCTCGACACGGTCTTGCGCAACCTCGACAGCAACAGCCAACAGTTCTGGCTGGAGCGGCGCGATGCGGTGATCGCCCATGGCTTGGGCGGCGTCGGTAAGTTCGAGCGCTACTTCCGTATCCTCAAGCGCTACCTGTTGCCGCTGGTGCACAGCCGGACCACGATCGACGAGGTGTTCGCTCGGAAGTCGCAGCCTGACCGGGCGGAATTCCTGGCGCAGCGCTGGAACAACTGGCGCTGGCGCTGGCTGTTGCGCGTGTTTTTCTCCAACGCGGTGATGGGCCGGCTCGGACGTGATCCAGCGTTCTTCGATCATGTCGAGGGCAGCCTCGCCGACCACGTTGCAGGCCGCCTGGAGCACGCAGTGGTCGAGCTTGATCCCTCCGCCAACCCTTATCTTCACTGGATCCTCAAGAGCGACCACGGCGCCGCGCTGCCGCTGGCGTGGCGGGAAGAAAGCTACGCCGTGATCCGCGACCGTCTGGATCGCCTCGACATCCGCACGGGGGCGATCGAGATGCTGGTCGAGAGCGGGCTGCGAGCCGATGGGTTCAATCTCTCGGACATCTTCGAATATATGAGCGAGGACGTGTTCTCGGCTGTCTACGGGTCGATCCTCGAAGCCAGCAACCCGACGGCCCGGCTCGTCTACTGGAACATGATGGTGCCGCGCCGCGTGCCTACCGCTCACACGGCAAGGGTCACGCGGCTCGATAAGGAGATCGAGCGCGGCAAGGCGGCCGACAAAGCGTTCTTCTACTCCGATTTCGTGGTGGAGCAAGTGCGGTGAGCCTGACCCTGCGCGACGTCCTTGTCATCGTCGTCGTCATCGGTGCCGTGCTGGCGCTGATGCTGGCCGTTCGGCTGCTCGCGCGCCGCGTCGGGATCAGTACCGAAGGACAGCGCAAGCTCGTGCACGTGGCGACCGGGACGGCGTCGCTCACCTTCCCCTATCTGTTCGACAATCCCCTGCCGGTGCTGGTGCTGATGGGCGCGGCGATCGTGGTGATGCTGCTGTTGCGCCTGCCGCAGGCCGCCGGGCTCGGAGCGGTGCTGCACGACGTCAAACGGCCGTCGTTCGGCGAGGTCTATCTCGCGCTTGCGATCGTCATCGTGTTCTTTCACGCGCACGGCCAGCACATCCTCTACGTGTTGCCGATGCTGGTGATCACGTTGTCGGACACCGCCTCGGCGCTGATCGGCACCAGCTATGGCCGCCGCCGCTTCGCGGTCGAGGACGGCACCAAGAGCTGGGAGGGTGTCGCGGCGTTCTTCGTCGTCACCTGGCTCATCGCCATGGTGGCGCTGCTGCTGTTGAGCGATGCACCGCGGCTCAACGTGGTCGTTCTCTCGTTCCTGATCGCTGGGTTCTGTGCCTTGGTCGAAGCCGATTCCTGGCACGGGCTCGACAACCTCTTCGTGCCGGTGGGCGCGCATCTGCTGCTGGCGCAGTATCTTGCCAGCGACCCCACCGCGCTGTTGCTGCAAGCCGGCATCTTCCTCGCCTTCCTTGCGGTGATGCTGACGCTTGCCCGCTCGCTCGAGATCGCCGATCGCGCCGCGCGGGGCTACGCCATCCTGATTTTCCTCGTCATCTCCAGCGTGGCGCTGCACAACGCCATCCTGCCGGGCCTCGCTATCGCGGCGCAGCTCTTGGCACGCAGCCGCCGCCCTTGCACCAGCAGCCGACCGGACCTCGACCTGCTGGCGGTCTCCGCTATTGTTGCGCTGGGCTGGCTGGTCCTCGGCGAGATCGCCGGCAAGTCGGTCGTGTCGCTGTTCGGCCTCAGCTTCGCCGCGGCGGCCGTCGCATTCCTGGCGCTGGCGTTTGCGGGCTGGGCGCGCCCGCTGCTGCTGCCGCTCATTGCCGGCTTCGGAGGGCTGACGATGTGGGTCGCCGAGGCCAACCTGCCATATTCCCGCTTCTACCTGCTGGCCTGGCCGATGGTCCTGCTGGCCTTCGTGTTGCCGACAGGCTGGGTGCTGTGGCGGCCCGCATGGTTTACGACGCAGCGCAGCATCAAGGTCTTCGCCCCGGCGGTGCTTGTGCCGCTGGTGCTGTTTTTGCAGGGAGTCGTCACATGAGCACAGGGCCTGAGCGTGTCTCAGTCGCAGGGGCTGAAGCCATGGTCTATCGCGATGCCCCGGACTGGGAAGGCCGGCGCGCCGCGGCAATCGGTGGAATTAGGTTCGAGAGTACGGAAGCCGGGCACACCCTGCTGGCTGAGCTCGCCGATCGGCTTGCCGCCGAAGGCATCGCGGCCCTCATCGGACCTATGGACGGCGACACCTGGCACCGTTATCGCGTGGTCACGGAGAGCGACGAGTCGCCAGCGTTCCTGCTCGAGCCGACGAGCGGTGCGCACGATCAGGCAGCGTTCGTCGCGGCCGGCTTCTCGCCCGTTTCAAACTACGTCTCGGCCCGGGCGCACCTCGTCGATACGCTGGCGCCGCAGCCGGTCGTGCTGTCCGGGATCGTGGTCACGCCTTGGGACGGCGCCGGAGCGGAGCAACTGATCGCGCAGTTGTTCACGATGTCGGCCGGCTCGTTCGCCGGCAATCACTTCTTCAAGCCGATCACGCTCGAGGATTTCCTCGAGCTCTATCGTCCGGTGCTGCCGCTGCTCGATCCGCGCCACATCCTGTTCGCGCACACGGAAGCCGGGCAACTGGTCGGATTCCTGTTCGGGATGCCGGACCGGCTGGCGCCCACCCGGCCAGCGGCGATCCTCAAGACCTATGCCAGCGGACTGCGTGGCGTCGGCCATCTCCTCGCCGACACGTATCACCGCCGCGCCCTCGACATGGGGTTCACCGAGGTCATCCACGCGCTCATGCATGAGGACAACGCGTCGCGCGACCGGAGCGAGCGACATAAGGCAAAGGTGTTTCGCCGCTACGCACTGATGGGCCGGCGCCTATCGCAATGAACGTCGTCGAGTCCTTCCTCGAAACGGCGCAGCAAGAGGGGAATCGCACCGCCATCATCGCGGGCGACAGCGACCGTATCGGCTTTGCCGAGCTAGCCCGTGGGTCGGGCCGATTGGCGGCGAGCTGGCAGAGGCAGGGCATCGTCCGCGGCGACCGCGTGCTGGTGGCGATGCCGGTTGGAGTTGCCCTCTATACGGCAATTGCCGCGCTCTGGCGTCTTGGTGCGGTCGTGGTCTTTCCCGAGCCGGCCATGGGGCTTGCCGGCATCCGTCCGGCCGTCGAGATCGCCACGCCGCGCGCCACGGTGCTCGGCGGCATCTACCGCATCCTGCCGTTGCTGGTGCCGGCCCTGCTCGGCGTTCGCCTCAGGCTTGCGATGGATTTTTCGCATGGCGGCGACCCGGTGGAGGATGTGGAACCGGATGCACCCGCGCTGATTTCGTTCACCTCGGGCTCGACCGGTCGGCCGAAAGCGATCGTGCGCAGCCACGGATTTCTTGCGGCACAGAACGACGAGCTCGCGCCTTTGCTTGCGCCGACACGTCCGGACGAGACCGACCTGGTGGCGTTCCCGGTGTTCGTCGTTGCCAACCTGGCGCTCGGAGTGACCTCCGTGTTGCCCAATTGGCGGCTGTCGCGTGCCGATACTGCTGAGGCCGGGCAGATCGCGGAGCATGTGGGCCGCCACAAGGTCACGCGACTGCTGGTTCAGCCGTCGCTTGCTGAAATCATCGCCGGTGGCGGGACGTCGCTGCCGGTCCATACGCTCTTTACTGGCGGGGGTCCGGTGTTTCCTGACCTGCTCGAGCGACTGACGACTCGATTGCCGCGAACGGACATCGTCAGCATCTATGGCTCGACCGAGGCCGAACCGATCGCGCATCAGGTCTTGGCCGATATTTCCGCGGACCAGTGGGCGGCCATGAAGTCGGGAGCGGGGCTGCTGGCGGGCCGGCCATCGACCGGAACGCAACTACGGATCATCGATGATGAGATCGTCGTCACCGGCCAACACGTCAATCAAGGATATCTGGGAGGCATCGGAGACGCCGAGAACAAGGTCTGTATCGATGGCCAGGTCTGGCACCGCACGGGCGATGCCGGCCGCATGGATGCCAACGGGTTCGTCTGGTTGCGCGGCCGGCTGTCAGCACGGTCGGGCACGATCTATCCGTTCGAGGCCGAGATCGCAGCGCGCTCGTGGCCAGGCGTGAGGCGTGCGGCGCTAGTTCCAGGCACCGTCCCGATGCTAGCGATCGAGGGGAGCGAGCCGGCGGGCGGCCTGTGGCAGCGGCATGCGGAAACGATCGGGATCGGGCGGGTCATGCCGATGCGCATTCCGCTCGACCGGCGGCACCGCTCGAAAGTCGACTACGTCGCGCTCAGGCGGAGGCTGTCAGCAGGTCAATAGCCGTCGGCGGCGATTGGCGCCGCACCGGCACGGCGCCAGAAGTCATCGAGCGCGCGGCACATTTCATCGGGAACATCGAGATTGGCACAGTGGCCGGCGTCCTCGATATCGATCCTCTCGAACCTGGGGTGACCGGTCATCGCTGCGAAGGTGTGGCCCAGCGCAAGGTTCACGGCACGGTCCCTCCCGCCGCGGATGACGAGGATCGGTCCGTCGAATTGCTGCGCTGCCGGGGCGAGGTCGTAGGCCCGAACCGCGTCGGCGATGCGTTCGCCCGGGCCGGGATCGAAGGCTGCAATCCCCTCGGCGATCAGCTCGCGGGCCTTGGGGTCGGCGGTGGTGAAGGCTGCCGTGATTTGCCCCAATCGGTGCGGACCGAGGAGCCGATAGACCAAGGGCATAACCGTTGGCGCGGCGCGCGGGAGGTTGAGACTGTATGCCGTTCCGAACGTCGCAAAGCTCAAAAAGCGTAACGGTGCCCGGCTCAGCAGGTCAAGCCCGACGATGCCGCCCAGTGAATTGCCCAACCAGTGCACCTGCGCGGCACCGGCGTCGTCAAGCACCGCCTGCATATCGGCGGCAAGCCGGGCGATGCTGAAGTCGCCCCCGTCGAGCAACGGCGCGCCGGATGCCCCGTGCGCGCGGAGATCGGGCACAATCACACGATAGCCGAGCGCAGCGAAGCGTTCAGCGTCGGCCGCGAACTGCCGTCCGGAGGCGCAGATGCCGTGGCAAAGGACGACCACTGGCCCATTGGCCGGGCCTTCGATCCGATAGGCAATGATCACACCATCAGTCGTCGTCAATGAGCGCTGCATCGGTGCAGATCCCAACTGTCATGGACACATAGGTACCGTTTACCGAAGCGCTACCACAAATCGGTGCGTTCGATCACCGGCGCGTACGAGAGTTCCGCTTGTGTCACGAAGCGTACGTCTGCTTCTGGCGCACAGCGGACATTGACCATGCAAAGGCGGCGTAAGGTTGCGAGGTATCTCAACTGTCCAAAGCGAGAAGGCCCGAGGATGTTGGGCCTTCAAGTATTACTTAGGATACCGTCTAGCTATCCAGTCGTCAGTCATGCACTAGGCGCGACTGAATGGCTCGCCCCTCGCTAGATCAGTCTTCGAAGCTCTCCGGTTCTTTGAGCTGGGAGCGTCGATAGCGAAGGGCGCGGTCGATGCCGTAGAGCGACAGCTCGTCCTCTTCCCCAAGGCGCTGGATGCCCGGCACCATCGAGGCAATTTCATCGTCTGTAGTGTCGAGCGATATCGAGACATCCGTCCACGCTCGATATTCCAACCAGTCGAGCGCATCTACGACCCCCTCACTCGTCGACCATTCCGCCGCATCCAAAAGCCCCTGTACCTCGTTGGCGGCTCCCTGATCGTCATCGTCGAGGTCTTTGTACGAGCCGTAAAGGGAGTAAGAATCCCAGACCTGCTGGAGCAGCGGGGTCAGCTCGTCGATAAGGGCCGAAAGCGAAGTCATGTCGATGACAACGCGCGACTCCGGCTGGCCACTCGAGGTCCAAATGAGAGCGGCCCCCCGATCAACATCTGGGGTAAAGCGCCAGCTGCCTGTCGGGCTGGACAATGCGCGGATTGTGACTACGCCAGTATCGTCCAATTTGATCACAAGCTCAGGAAAATGAGCCTCACCACCCAGGACGGCGGTCGAGCATAGATTGCGGATGTGGACTTGAGTCATGTTGACACCTTTCAAGTTGCTGTTCCCCACAGCTCCGCCGGTCGACCTCCTCTGTGGTCAACTCAGCACTGATGGGTTCAGCCACGATCGTCGGTGGCAACAGGCCGTAGTGGTACGGCTACTCCGCATTGCTGCGGGTCATTGCCAATATGCAGTCTCATGGACCGTCGGCAATCCGCAACTAAACAAGACGGTTAATGGTCTGGAGGGCACCAACTCGCGGAACGTTAACCATCCGGCGGCGGGCTGGCAGTTCTCAAGTTGTGGCCTCTAATGTCTCTCGTGGTTAACGACGGCAACACGACGAGCGCAGCCGTTTAGCTACGCGCCTCCGAAGGCCGCTTGTGACCCTTTGCAGCCCTCAGGTCCGGAAGACAGTGTCTGGCAACGTCAAACTCGTCGAACGCGGTCGATCTCGCCACACCCCTTCGGCCGATCAGGGCAATCGCCAGCGCCACCCCCTGTCAGTCGACCAACGGAAGCGAGGCTCCATCGCCGCGCCCAAGCCGGCTGTTGGGGTTGCTGCCGCAATCCGGGCAGCGCGGGTCCCGCCGCGGCTCGACGAACCGCACGCGGCGGTCGAGAGGCCGGCCTTGAATATAGCCCTGAAATGCGTCGTCGTGGGTCAGGCCGGTCATGTAGAACAGAAAATCATTTGCCGCCTGGGACGCACTCAAAGCATTGAGCGTGATGACGCTCGGCGCCGACGCGTCATCACCGTCGACGTACCGCTGTGCGCTGCGCATCTGGCTGGTGATGCTCTCGTCGCGCAGCCGTTGAGGGCTGATAGCCTGATTGCAGAGCAGGCAACCGCACGCTGGTGTCACAAGGCGAGCGCTGGTGTGGACGCTCACGAGGTCGCCGGTCTGCTGATCGGGCTGGATCCTGGTGCCCATCTGCACCCCGGGGATAAGATATTGGTGGACGATGGCGTTGAAGAGGCGACGGGCGCGATG
>JAEWCE010000158.1 GCA_023390785.1 Pseudomonadota bacterium | reverse complement strand
GCATCACGTTGTAGTCGGACGGATGCGAGATCATCATGCCGAGCTGGCCGGCCAAAAAGAGCGGCTGGTTGTCGGCCTGCTGGTTGGTCAGCGCCGAAACGGGCACCGATTTGTCGCGGACATACATGTCATACGACGCCTGCAGCGCGCGCTTGCTTTCGGGGCTGTTGAGCTCGATGGTCTGGTAGGTCGGGTTCGACTCCGCCTCATCGAACACGCCGCCGCCATAGGCCCACAATTGCGGCATGAAGCGATACGGCGTGTTGCCGGCGTTCTTGCGTGCGACCAGGCCGTAGCCGGCGACCCCGAGCTTGTCGTGGATCTGCTTGGAGTATTTGACAACGTCGTCCCAGGTTGCCGGCGGCTTGTCCGGGTCGAGGCCGGCGCGCTTGAAGATATCGGCGTTCCAGATGAGCGCCATCGTCTCGTTGTTGGTCGGGATGCCGTAGGTCACCCCCTGCCAGGTCACGGCCTTCATGGCGCCGGGCCAGAAGTCCTCGCTCGAATAGCCGACGTCTTCGGGCTTCAGCGGCTGCAGGTAGCCCTTGGCGGCGAACTCGGTGCCGCCCAGGATCTGCAGGCGGATCGCCATCGGCGCGGCGTTGCCGAGGAGGGCCGTGCGGAACTTGTCGAGCAGATCGTTATAGGTGATGCCCTGCTCTTCGAGATCGATATTGGGATAGGTCTTGCGGAAGGTCTCGAAGAATTCCTTGTAGTACTGCCGCAGGATGTCCGGGTCGCCCTCGAACACGCCCTGGTACCAGAAGGTCAGATGCCCCTTGTAGTCGAGGGGGGTGACCTTGGCGCAGTCGGCGGCGGTATCGAAATCCTTGGTGCCGGCGATCGATTTCACATACTCGGGCGACCATTTGCTCAGGTCGACCGGCGGTGCCGCCATGGCGGACGTCGACATTGCCGATGCCATAAAGGCAGAGGCGACCGTGCCGCGCAGGACGGCGCCCAGTTTCAGGCTCGTCATTTACTTCCTCCAGATTCGCTGTCCGCCCACGCATCGATGCGTGGGTCGTCGCCTCCACCGAGAGGATCGGCTGTTCGCTCTTATGTATCCCCTCGATTGTTTTGTACGTTTTCAGATCGCAGATTGCGTGTCAACGCGAAAGGATCGTACATTCTTTTCGTGAACCTGTGTGCACACAATGACGGGCGTGGGGAGTAGCGTTTGGGGAGGACAAGCGAGTTCAAGGTGTCGCCGCCCGTCGGGCTGGAGGAGATCGACGTCTCGAGCCAGCGGGCGGTATCGCTCTACGAGACGATCCGCGAGGACATCCTGTCGGGCCGGCTGCAGCCGAACGAGCGCCTGGTGGTGGCCGACCTCGCCGAGCGGCTGGGCACCTCCACCAATCCGGTGCGCGAGGCGCTGCAGATGCTGCGCGGCGAGGGCTATGTGATCTTTTCGCCCAATCGCGGAGCCCGGGTCCGCCCGATCGACCACGATTTCGTGCGCAACATCTACGAGATCAGCGCGCTCATCGAACCGATGCTGACACGCTGGTTCGTGAGCATGGCCACGGATGCCGACATCGCCGAGCTCGAACGCATCCAGCGGCTGATCGAAGAGAACAATTTCGTCGACGCCGTGCTGCACAGCGGGCTCGACGTGCAATTCCATACCGTCGTCTATCAGCGTCACTACAACCGGCATGCCGCCGAGATCTGGTGGAAGCACCGCGAGGTGCTGCGCTCGGTGAGCCAGCGCTTCAACTACACGTTGGCCCGCCGCACCCAGGTCATCCGCGAGCATCGCGAACTGATCGCCCTGATCAAGGCGGGAGACGCGGACAAGGCGGCCCAGTGCATCGCCCGCCATGTCGAGGGCTCGGGACGTCACATCATCGAGCAGATGCGCGCATACGACGCCGCCAAGGCAAGCTAGGCCATCGTGCTGTCGGCGGTCGGCAAGAGTTTCATGGAGAGGTAAAACAAAATGAAGATCACCGGTGTGAAACCGTGGCTGATCAAGTCATCGGCGTCCTATTGGGGGGAGTTCCTGTTCATCGAGGTGACGACCGACGAGGGCGTCAGCGGCTGGGGCGAGATCACCACGACCACCAAGCTCGCCAATCGGGCGCTCTGCTCGATGCTGCGCCAGATCGGGTCGTCGCTGATCGGCGAGGACCCGGGCAAGATCGAGTATCTGTGGCACAAGACTTTCCGCAGCTACACCTATATGGGCAGCCGCGGCGCCGCCGTTGAATGCGTTAGCGCTATCGACATTGCGCTGTGGGACATTCGCGGCAAGGTTCTGGGCAAGCCGATCTACGAGTTGCTCGGCGGCGCGGTGCGCGACGAGATCGCGCTCTATACGCATCCGGACCAGCGCAAGTTCACCAGCAAGGAGGGCGTGGTCAACGAGATCCGCGACATCGTCAATTCGGGCCATACGGCGCTGAAGTTCGATCCCTACGAGTACCAGGGCGAAATCATCGATGGCCGGGCGCGCGAGCAGCGCAACGGCTATCTCGACGGCAGCATGAGCCGCAAGCACGAGCGCGAGGCGGCCGAACTCACCGCCCTGATCCGCGAGACCGCCGGCGCCGACACCGAAATCCTCATCGATGCCCATGGCCGCTTCGACGTGCCCACCGCGATCCGCCTCTGCCGGTCGCTGGAAGAGGCCGGCGATATCGACTGGTTCGAGGAGCCATGCCCGCCCGAGAGCCTCAATGCCCTAAAACAGGTGCGCGACAAGGTCAGCGCCCCGATCTCGTGGGGCGAGCGCGGCCACACCAAATGGGACTTCGCGCCGGTGCTCGAAAACAAGCTCGCCGACTACATCATGCCCGACGTGACGTGGACCGGCGGCATCACCGAACTCAAGAAGATTTCAGCGCTGTGCGAAGCCTACTACGTGCCCGTGTCGCCGCACGATGCGGCGGGTCCGGTCAACGTGGTCGCCGGCGCACACGTCATGATGACGGTGCCGAACTTCTACAAGCTCGAAACCTCCGAGTGGAATCTCAACAAGTACAACGACCTGATCGACACGCCGCTCGACAACTCCAACGGCAGTTTGAAGCTGCCTAAGAAGCCCGGACTCGGATACGAGATGAACCGCGACTATCTCGAGGCGAACGCCATCGAGGTGTAGTCGCCCCGGCGAGACGACCATGAGGAGCATGTAATGCCGAAAGCGCACGGAGCGGGTGAGGACGTCCTCGACCGGGTCAACAGCAATTCGAGGCCGTCCGAGCTGCGCATCACCGACATGCGGGTGGCCGAGATCGAAGGCGCGCCGTTCACCTCGGCACTCGTCAAGATCTACACCAACCAGGGCATCGTCGGCCTTGGCGAGGTGCGCGACGGCGCCAGCGCCACCTTTGCGCTGATGCTGAAGAGCCGACTGCTGGGCGAGAATCCCTGCGACATCGACCGGTTGTTCCGCCGCATCAAGCAGTTCGGGGGCCACGGCCGGCAGGGCGGTGGCGTGTCGGCGGTCGAGATCGCACTGTGGGATCTGGCCGGCAAGGCCTATGGCGTGCCGATCTACCAGATGCTGGGCGGCCGCTTCCGAGAGAAGGTGCGCATCTATTGCGACACCGACGCCGAAAAGCCGAGCGGCACCGAAACCGGCAAGCGCCTCAAGGCGCGCATGGAGCGCGGCTTCACCTTCCTCAAGATGGATTTGGGGCTGATGCAGATTGCCGACGTGCCGGGCGCCGTGGTGGCCCCGGCGGGCTCGCTCGAAGGCTATCGCATCCACCCCGGCCGCGGGCCGGTGAAGACGCTCGAGGACAGGCGCAAGCGCAATGCCGTCTACGACATCCACAATGTCCGCCACCCGTTCAGCGGGCTGCACTTCACCGACAAAGGCATAGACCTGCTCGAGCAGTACATCCACGAGGTGCGCGAGGTCATCGGCTACGAAATTCCGCTTGCCATCGACCATGTCGGCCATATCTCGTTGCAGAACGGCATTCGCCTGGCGCGGCGGATCGAGAAATACGTGCCTGCGTGGCTTGAGGACGTGATCCCCTGGCAATACACCGAGCAGTACCGGCAGCTGCAGCAGGCAACGACCGTGCCGATCTGCACCGGCGAGGACATTTACCTCAAGGAAGGGTTCGAACCATTGCTCGAGGCCGGCATTTCGGTGATCCATCCGGACCTGCTGACGTCCGGCGGCATCCTCGAGACCAAGAAGATCGGCGACATGGCGCAGGACCACGGCGTCGCCATGGCCATCCATATGGCGGAGAGCCCGATCGCCGCGATGGCCGCCGCACATGTGGCGGTCGCCACCGAGAATTTCATGGCGCTCGAATATCATTCGGTCGACGTGCCGTGGTGGGACGACATCGTCACGGGGCTGCCCAAGCCGCTGGTCAAGGACGGCTTCATCACCGTACCGGACAAGCCGGGTCTCGGCATCGACGACGTAGTCGACGAGGTGATCAGCCAGCATCTGCAGCCGGGCGTCAGCGGCATCTGGCAGCCCACCGACCGGTGGGACGACGAGTACTCCTGGGATCGCACCTGGAGCTGACTGCCTTACGACCCGAAGTGAATGGCCAACAATGATCTACGAACTGCGTATCTACGACTGCCTGCCCGGACGCCTGCCGGCCCTGCTCAGGCGCTTCAGCGACCACACCCTGACGATCTGGGCGAACCACGGCATTCGCCAGGCCGGCTTTTTCACAACTGTTGTGGGGGAAAACAGCAATCGGCTGACCTATCTGCTCGCCTGGGAGTCGATGGCGGAGCGGGAGGCGAAATGGGCGGCCTTCGTCAGTGATCCGGCCTGGCACAAGGCGCGCGACGACTCCGAGCGCGATGGGCCGATCCTGTCCAACGTCTCCAACCAATTCCTGGCGCCGACCGCCTTTTCGTCGGTGAAATAGAGGCTTTCTGATGAAGATCACCGATCTGCGCTGCGCGGTCATTGGCCGGCACCCCATCGTTCGCATCGTGACCGACGAAGGCCTGTACGGCCTGGGCGAGGTGGAGTTCACCAAGACGTACCTCAAGCCGTGGGTGCTTCATTTCCGCGACGCGCTCATCGGCGAGGATCCGACCGATGTCGAGCGGGTAATGCTGAAGATCCGCCAGCGCGGCTCGTTCAAGCCCTACGGGGCCGCGGTGAGCGCCATCGAGCACGCGCTGTGGGACATCGCGGGCAAAGCGGCGAACGTGCCGGCCTACAAGCTGCTCGGCGGCAAGGTGCGTGACAAGGTGCGCTGCTACAATGGCAATCTGCGCAAGAAGCGCACCGGCGATCGGCCGGAAGACTATGCCGCCGACGTCAAGTGGATGATGGAGCTGCCCGAGAACTTCTTCATGGTGAAGCAGGGAATCTCGTTCCACTCCAACATGAAGGACACGGTCGACGGCTTCCACTATGGCGTGGTGCAGACCAAATCGGGCTACCACGGCGCGATGGACCAGGGGGTGATCTCCGAGCGCGGCTTCAACCACATGCTCGATTGCGTCATCGCCATGAAGGAGGTGCTGGGCGACAAGGTCAGCCTCGCGCTCGATTGCGGCCCCGGCTGGATGCTGCCCGACGCCATCAAGTTCGCGCGTGCGGTCGAAAAGTACAACATCATGTGGCTCGAGGACATGCTCACCGGCGACTATGTGCCGTGGGTGAACCCCCAGGCCTATCGCGAGCTGACGGTGTCGACCTCGACGCCGATCCACACCGGCGAGCAGATCTACAGCCGCCACAATTTCAAGGAGCTGATCGAGACGCAGGCGGTGCGCGTCGTCGGCCCGGACCCGGCCGACATCGGTGGCATCGCCGAGCTCAAATGGGTGGCCGAACACGCCTACATGCATTCGATCCTGATGGCGCCGCACGGCACCGCCAACGGCCTGCTCGGCCTCGGCGCACTGATCAATGTGTGCGCCACGCTGCCGGCCAACTACATCGCGTTCGAATACCCAAGCGCCTCGGATCCGTGGTGGGAGGAGATCGTCACCGGCCTCCCGTCCGGCCGCATCGTCAACGATTCGATGATCGACCTGCTCCCCGGCCCCGGCCTCGGCCTCGACATCGACGCCAAAGCCGCCAAGCGTTATCTGCGCGAAGAAGACGCGGGGTTCTTCGACTAGAGCGAAGCAGGTCCCTGCGCCACCGGCTGGCCGCCGATCCTGGTGACGGCTTCGGCGCCGGCTGCGATGCCGGCTTTGAGGCAGGCGTCGGTGGGATTGCCGGCGAGCTCGCAGGCGATGAAGGCGGCGGCGAAGGCGTCGCCGGCGCCGGTCGTGTCGAGCACGTCGCTGGGGGGCGCCGGCAGCGACAGTTGCACGC
>JAEWCE010000064.1 GCA_023390785.1 Pseudomonadota bacterium | reverse complement strand
GCGTAGGGGAGGACCCGACTGCGAAATCAATCACGTTGAACCAAGCATAACAGGAGGAGAGATCCATGCTTCGTAGAACTTTGCTGATGGGGGCGACGGCGTTGTCGGTGTCGCTGGCGTTCATGGTGCCGGCGCTGGCCGAGCCGGTGACGCTCAGGCTGGTGAGCAAGGATTTGCTGACCAGCAATCCGGACGACGTCAAGGAGATGCAGGCCATCGAGGTCGGGCTGAAGGCGCAGGGCGACGACATCAAGATCGAGATCGTCGACATGCCGGGTGCCGGCTATGCCGATGCGCTGGGGGTGAAGCTGCTGTCGGGCGACATTCCCGACATCATCTACTTCCAGGGCGGCGACAAGAAGATGGCCGACCAGGGCGTGCTTGAAGATCTGACGCCGTGGATTGCCAAGGAGCCCAACCTCAAGGCGGCGCTGTGGCCGCACAATGTGGAGCGGCTCAAGAACTATCCGTACCTGCTCTACATCTATCCGCCGCGGGCGCCGCAGCCGGTGATGCGCAAGGACTGGCTCGACAAGCTGGGCCTGCCGCTGCCACAGACGGTGGACGACTACGAGAAGCTGTTCAAGGCGATCCACGACGCGGACCTCGACGGCGACGGCAAGACGGGCGACACGCTGGGCCTGACCGGCTACGCCAACACCTCCGAGCTCGACTCGATCTTCAACCAGGCGTTCGGCGTCACCGGCACCTGGATGAAGGATGCGAGCGGGCAGTGGGTGAACGCGCGCATCACCGACCAGGAGAAAGCGAAGATCGCCTTCTATGCCAAGCTGGCGGCGGAGGGGCTCTACGACAAGGAGTTCGTCACCAACACCTATGACGTGAAGGAAGACAAGTTCTACACCGGCAAGGCCGGCGTGATCTTCGGCTCGTCGCCGGAGGTGATCGACATCTATGGCGGCAAGATGCGGCAGGCGCATCCGGGCGAGGACATTTCGCTGGTGCTGCTGCCGCTGCCCAAGGGCCCGGGCGGCCAGGGGCTGCAGGCGGTGGACGTGAGCAAGGAATCGCGCGGCTTTGCCATCGCCTCGACCAGCCAGCACAAGGAAGAGGCGGCCAAGCTGCTCGACTTCATGGCCTCCAAGGCCGGCCAGGACATCGACCGGATGGGCTTTGAGGGCGAGCAGTACACCAAGGATGCGAGCGGCAAGGTGACCTTCACCGACAAGATCTCGACCTGGTATGCCCGCTTCTTCAATGCCGCCAACTGGACGCCGCCGACCCCGCTGCTGAGCCCGACGGCGCAGCAGGCGCTCGATACCATCAAGGCGAACTTCACCGCCGACAACGCCTTCGTGTGGCCGGCGGATTATGCCACCGACCTCGATGCAACCGAGAAGGTGTATCGCTCGTGGGTGGCGCAGTTCGTGACCGGGCAGGCGTCGATGGACCAGTGGCAGCAATTCGTCGACGAGTTCAATGCCGCCGGCAACA
The DNA here is from genome assembly GCA_023390785.1 of Pseudomonadota bacterium. Taxonomy (GTDB): domain Bacteria; phylum Pseudomonadota; class Alphaproteobacteria; order Rhizobiales; family Devosiaceae; genus Devosia_A. The sequence goes on along the minus strand of JAEWCE010000064.1, from coordinate 4,991 downwards.
CGCACATGACCGAGTATGCAAGGACGGTTCTGAAGTGAGTGATGACGCCGCCGCTTGGTGCGAAGGCGATGCCCGCAGTCGGACCCTCCCCTATCGCGCAGCGATGGGGGAGGTGGCGCGAAGCGCCGGAGGGGGGCGCCCCACGAACCGGTGTCAGTGCAAGCACGCTCCACGAACCGGCAGCGCAAGCGGCCACCCCCTCCGTCGCCTCCGGCGCCACCTCCCCCACGGCTTTGCCGTAGGGGAGGACCCGACTGAAGGCGCTGCGCTCCCGATGGAGAGCCTTCATGTCGACTGAACCCTCGTTCCAGTCCCGCGTCCGCGCCCTTGTCTATGGCGTCGCCTTCGGCGACGCCCTCGGTGCCCCGGTCGAGAAGCTCTCGGCCGGGGAGATCCGGGCGCGCTATGGCCGCGTCACCTCGCTCGAAACCACCTGGCATCGGATGAGCGGGCCGGAGGCGGCGCGGGGCGGGCGCGTGCGCGGCAACGGCATCGTCACCGACGATACGCTGATGACGCTGAGCCTGATGCAGGTCTATGCCGAAACGCGACGGCATCTCGACGCCTGGGACATGGCCGAGCATTTCGTGCGGCAGATCGCCTGGACGCCGCGCTACGTGCCGGAACTGCAGCGCGAAACGATGCTGATCGAGCGGCTGTTCTATCCGGAGAAATGGATCTTCCAGCGCCTGCAACTGGCAGGCGCCGAGCCGCGGCAGGGCGGCATCGGCAACATGGTCAATTGCGGGGCGGCGATGTACATCGCGCCGATCGGGGCGGTGAATGCCTGCGATCCCGCCGGCGCCTATGACGAGGCGATCCGCTTCGCCGCCGGGCACCAGCAGAGCTTCGGGCTCGAGGCGGCCGGGGCGATGGCGGCGGCGGTGGCCGCGGCGTTCGTTCCTGGCGCGACGATCGAGGGCATCGTCGAGACCGTCATCGGGCTCAGCAAGGACGGTACGCGCCGGGCGATCGAGCGGATCGCCGAAGTGGCCCGGGTGGAGCGGCGGAGGGGCAGCGACCACCAGACGGTGACCGAGGCGTTCCATGCGGCCATCGCCGAGTTTTCGCCGATGGGGGACGATCTGACCCATACGGCGGCCAAGGCCGGTCGGGTGAGCGATGCCTACCAGCCGTCCCGGCTCAACAGCATCGAGGAACTGCCGCTGGCGCTGGGCTTTGCGCTGGTCAATGACGGCGCCTTCCGCGCCAGCGTGGAGGACGGCATCAATTCAGGCCGCGACACCGATTCCATCGGGGTGATGGCGGGCGCTATCCTGGGGGCGCTGCATGGCGAGGCGGTGGTGGAGGCGGGCGAGCTGGGGGTGCTCGACGGCGCCAACCGGCTGGACCTGATGGAAGAGGCCGACCGCTTCGCAGCGGTGGCCACCGAAATCTTCGCCGCCGATGCGCGCGCGGCTGCCGAACGGCAGGCGCAGCGCGACAAGCTGTTGTCCTACCGCGCGGCGCCGCCGGCCCGCGCTGCAGAGTGAACCATGCTGACCACAAGAACGATATTCGAGAAAATCTATGCCGGCGTCACCGCCAAGGCTATCGGCGTGCGGCTGGGGGCGCCGGTGGAGCCGACGATCTGGAGCTATGAGCGCATCCGCGATACTTATGGCGAAGTGACGGGGTATCTGCGCGACTTCAAGAACTTTGCCGCCGACGACGACACCAACGGGCCGGTGTATTTCATCCGCGCGCTGCGCGACTACGGGCTCGGCGCCACGGCAGCGGACGTCGGGCGCACGTGGCTCAACTACGCCGCCGAAGAGCACGGCATGTATTGGTGGGGCGGATTCGGCACCTCGACCGAGCACACGGCGTATCTCAACCTGCGCGCCGGCATTCCGGCGCCGCGCTCGGGCTCGATGACGCAGAACGGCTCAACGGTGGCCGAGCAGATCGGCGGGCAAATCTTCATCGATAGCTGGGGCTGGGTCAACCCGGGCAATCCCGAACGGGCGGCGAGGATGTCGGCGATGGCGGCGAGCGTGGCGCATGACGGCGACGGGCTCAATGGCGCGCGCTTCTGCGCCGCGGCGATCGCGCAGGCGTTCGTCGCGGGCTCGATCGAGGAGATCGTGGAGACGGGGCTGAAGCAGATAGACCCGCGTTCCACTTATGCGCGGGTGGCACGGGCGGTGCTCGATTTCCACCGGGCGCATCCGGACGACTGGCGGGCCTGCCGCGACATGCTCGAGGCCGAATGGGGCTACGACCGCTATCCGGGTGTATGTCACATCATCCCCAATGCCGGGGTGACGGTGATGGCCATCGTCTATGGCCAGGGCGACATGCCGCGCACGGCCGAGATCGCGACGATGGCGGGGTGGGACACCGATTGCAATGCCGGCAATGCGGCGGCGATCGTCGGCACGTTCCAGGGCTTTGCCGAAGGCTGGGGCAAGTACCGCAAGCCGATCAACGACGCATTCGTGGCGTCGGGTGTGCTGGGGACGGTGAACGTGGTCGATGTCCCGAGTTTTGCGCGCGAGCTGACGGTGCTGGCGCAGCGGCTCGACGGCGCGTCGCCGGAACCGCTATGGGCGGAGGATTTCGAGCGGCGCGGCGTGCGCTTCGATTTCGACGCACCGGGGGCGACGCACGGCTTCCGCAGCGCCGGGAGCAACCAGATCGCCGTCAAGGGCTCGAGCGCGATGCCGGGGCCGGGGGTGAGCGGCAGCCTCGAGGTGCTGCTCGACCGGCTGGAGCGCGGGCAGGGCGGCCGGGTGTTCTGGAAGCCGTTCTACCGGCGAGCCGATTTCGACGACGAGCGCTACCGGCCGATGTTCACGCCGCTGGCCGATGACGGGCAGGTGGTGCGGTTCAAGCTGAGGCTCGATCCGTGGAACGGCGACGGCAATCTGCGGGTCGCGCCCTATGTGCGGCGGACGATGAGCGGACGGATCGAGGAGGTCGGCGCGTGGCATGTGCCGTCATCGGCAGGGTGGCAGGACTACGAGTTCACCATCCCGGATGGCGGCGGTGAGGCGGTCGACGAGATCGGCGTTCTGGTGGAGTATTTCGGACGGCTGAAGTTCCTCGGCCGGCTGTTCCTCAGCGAGTTCTCGGTGAGCGGTCCGGGACGGGTGGTGATCGATCCGGCGGTGGAGGCCCAGGAGTGGGGCGGGATCACGCGCTTCACCTGGAATCGCGGGCACTGGACCATCCAGGATGGGGCGATCCATGCGCATTCGGCGCGCGACGCCGATGCGTGGACGGGCAATGCCTATCTGCGCGATGTGACGGTGCGGGCCGAGATCACGCCCCTCAGCGGGCGGTCGCACCTCATCAGCGCGCGGGTGCAGGGGACGAGCCGGTTCTACGCCGCGGGGTTCGAGGGCGACGAGGCGGTGATCGTGCGCGAGGATCACGGCACCAGCGTTTTGGCGCGGGCGCCGTTTACGGCGGAGGCGGGACGGCGGTATCGGCTGGAGCTCGAGGTCAACGGCGAGCAGATCGTGCTCAGGGTGGACGGAGAAGAGCTGCTGCACGCCAGCGACGGCGCGTTCCGCTACGGCATGGCCGGAGTGCGCATGGCGTCGGCCGGGCGCCTGCAGGTGCACCGGCTCGAGATCGAGGACCGCTGATGGTGCAGCGCTTCGATCCGACGGCAGAGGGGCCGCTCGCGGGGGTGCGGGTGGTCGATCTCAGCCGGCTGGTGGCGGGCAACATGATCAGCCTGCAGCTCGGCGATTTCGGCGCCGACGTGATCAAGGTCGAGCCGCCGCAGGGCGATCCGCTGCGCGAGTGGAAGGAAGACGGGCACTCGCTGTTCTGGACGGTGTACGGGCGCAACAAGCGCTCGATCGTGCTCAACCTGCGCGAAGCCCCGGACATGGCGGCGCTGAAGATGATGCTCGCGGCGTCGGACGTGTTCATCGAGAATTTCCGACCGGGAACCCTGGAGGAGATGGGGCTGGCGCCCGAGCTGCTGCTTCGGGCCAACCCCAATCTCATCATCGTGCGCGTGTCGGGGTTCGGGCAGACCGGGCCCTACGCCGCGCTGCCGGGGTTCGGCACCATCGTCGAGGCGATGAGCGGCTTTGCCTATCGTACCGGCTTTCCCGACCGCGAGCCGGTGCTGCCGCCGCTGGCGCTGGCCGACATGATCGCCGGGCTCTACGGCGCCTCGGCAGTGACCACGGCGCTTTATGCGCAGGAGCAGGGCCGGGCGGCGGGGCAGGTGATCGACCTGTCGCTGCTCGAGCCGATGGTGTCGGTGCTGGGGCCGGAGGCGGCGATCTACCGGGTGACCGGGCGGGTGAAGGAGCGCACCGGCAGCGCCTCCAACACCACGTCGCCGCGCAATGTCTACAAATGCCGCGACGGCCGCTATGTGGCGCTTTCGGGCTCGACGCCACAGGTGGCGCGGCGGGTGTTCGAGATCATCGGGCGGCCGGAGATGATCTCCGATCCGCGGTTTGCCGACAATTCGGCACGGGTGAAGCATCGGGCGCTGGTGGACGAGGCGGTGGGCGCCTGGTTCGCGCAGCATGACCGCGACGAGGCGCTCGCCATCATGCGCGGGTCGGGGGCGACGGTGGGGCCGGTGTATTCGGCGGCGGACGCCGAGGGCGACGCGCATTTCCGCGAGCGCGGCGTGGTGGTGGAGGTCGAGGACAAGGCGTTCGGCAGCGTGCCGATGCACAACATCGTGCCGCGGCTGAGCGAGACGCCCGGCGTGTGGCGGCGGCCGGCGCCGGGGCTCGGCGAGCATACGCAGGCCATTCTCGACGAATTCGGGATCGTGCGCTGATGTACCGCTCGCTGCTTTATGTGCCGGCGCATTCCGAACGGTTCCTGAGCAAGGCGCATGAGCGCGGCGCCGACGCCATCATCATCGATCTCGAGGATGCGGTGCCGGAGGCCGACAAGGACGCTGCGCGGGCAAACCTCGCCCACACCGTGGGCCGCGCCGGGCAGGCGGGGGCGGCGGTACTGGTGCGGATCAATGCCGGCGGCCGCGCCGCCGACGATACGCG
>JAEWCE010000046.1 GCA_023390785.1 Pseudomonadota bacterium | reverse complement strand
TGGCCCCTCTGCACGGGAATAACCTAATCGACATAAGGCTTTGGCGGCGATTCCTCGCTTTCGCTGCGACGCTTCACGGGCCGTTGATTAAACCCGTCGCACCGACTATCTCCTCTTCGGAAGCGGCGCGTGGCGCCGTATTGCGAGCCCAGGCGGAGACCGAAATGGCCCAGTTTGACGACCGTGTGAAAGCCCAGGAAGCCAAGTTCGCTCTCGACGGCGAGTTGCGTTTCAAGGCGGAAGCCCGCCGCAACAAGCTGCTCGGATTGTGGGCCGCCGAGCACATGGGGCTGTCCGACCAGCACGCCAAGGACTACGCCGCCGAAGTGGTGGCCGCCGACTTCGAGGAGGCCGGCGACGAGGACGTCTTCCGCAAGATCTCGGGCGACCTCAAGGCGAAGGGCGCCTCGGTCTCCGACGACATGATTCGAAAGAAGATGGCCGAGTTGACCATCACCGCCCGCGAACAGGTGCTGGCCGAAGGCTGACGCTACTCGGCGGCGTCTGCGGGGCGGCCGGCGATCAGCCGGTTTGCAGCCTCTCGCAGCGCAGCTTCGTCGAGCTTGTCCTCCAACGGGCGGCATCGCTAGGCCCGCAGCCGCTTCATCAATTCCGCGAACATCAGCAGCCCTTCCGGCCACGGGCCGTGGCCGGAGGCAGCGTTGATGTGGCCGGCGTCGCCGGCGAGCTTGAACGCGCTGCCCCAGTCGGCGGCAAAGCCCTCGGCGCGTTCGACCGTCACCAGCGGGTCGGTGGTCGACGCAATGACCATCGAGGGGAAGGGCAGAGGATCGGTCGGCGGCCGGAATGGCCTGGCCTCGCGTGGCAGGTTCGGGCTCTCGAAATCGGGCGGGGACACGAGGAACGCACCGCGCACCTTGGTATCGGCGAGCCGCTGCGCCGTCAGCACGATCGCGGCGACCGACAGGGAATGGCCGACCAGCACCACCGGGCGAGTTGCCAACATGATTTCCTGGTGAATGCGGCCGATCCAGTCGGCCACTTCCGGGCGATCCCAATTGTCCTGTTCGATGATGCGCGCGCTCGCCATGCGCTGCGCCCAGCGGCGCTGCCAATGCTCGGGCGGCGAATTGCCCAGCCCCGGCGCGATCAGGATGTCGGCTTCCGCGATCTTCACCGGCTAGAGGTCCGGCCCGAACACCCGCTCGAAGATCGCATCGACATGCTTGAGGTGATAGAAATCATCGAACATCGCGTCGATCTCGGTCGGATTCAGTTTCTGAGAAACCTCGGGGTCCGCCTTCAAAAGACTCGCAAATTGCCCGCTGCGGTCGCCACGCATTTCCCATACCTTCATGGCGTTGCGCTGCACCGCCGCGTAGGCGGCCTCACGGCTCATACCGGCCTGGGTGAGGGCGAGCAGGACGCGCTGCGAATTGTGCAGGCCGCCCAGCAGGTCGAGGTTGCGCTTCATATTGTCCGGGTAGACCAGCAGCTTGTCGATCAGCCCGGTCAGCCGGACCAGGGCGAAGTCGAGCGTCACGGTGGCGTCCGGCCCGATCATGCGCTCGACCGAGGAATGCGAGATGTCCCGCTCGTGCCAGAGCGCCACGTCCTCGAGCGCCGGCACGACCATGCCTCGGACGAGCCGGGCGAGGCCGGTCAAATTCTCGCTCAGCACCGGGTTGCGCTTGTGCGGCATGGCCGACGAGCCTTTTTGCCCCGGCGAGAAAAACTCTTCCGCCTCGAGCACTTCCGTGCGCTGCAGGTGGCGGATCTCGGTCGCCAGCCGCTCGATCGAGGAGGCGATGACGCCCAGCGTCGCAAAATACATCGCGTGCCGGTCGCGCGGGATCACCTGGGTCGAGACGGTCTCGGGCACCAGGCCCAGCTTTTCGGCGACATAGGCTTCGACCGACGGATCGATGTTGGCGAAGGTGCCGATAGCGCCGGAGATGGCGCAGGTGGCGATCTCGCGCCGGGCGTTGACCAGCCGCTCACGGGCACGGGCGAACTCGGCATAGGCCTGGGCGAGCTTGATGCCGAAGGTCGTGGGCTCGGCATGTATGCCGTGCGAGCGGCCGATGGTGATGGTGTACTTGTGCTCCTTCGCGCGCCGCCGGAGAGCGTGCAGTAGCGCGTCGAGATCGGCGAGCAGGATATCGCTGGCGCGGGCGAGCTGAACTGCGAGGGTGGTGTCGAGCACGTCCGATGAGGTCATGCCCTGGTGCACGAAGCGCGCCTCCGGCCCGACAATCTCGCTGAGGTGGGTCAGGAAGGCGATGACGTCGTGCTTGGTCGTCGCCTCGATCTCATCGATGCGGGCGACGTCGAATGTTGCCGTGCTGCCCTTGTCCCAGATGATCTGGGCTGCCTCTTTCGGCACGACGCCGAGATTGGCGAGTTGTATCGTGGCGTGCGCCTCGATCTCGAACCAGATGCGGAATTTCGTCTCCGGCGACCAGATGGCCACCATCTCGGGGCGGGAATAGCGCGGGATCATGCTCAGGCCCTGCGGGTGGTGGCGCCGTCGCGGATCGCCTTGATGCGCGGGGCATAGGTCTTTGCGTCGTTGCCTGCGAACACGGCATTGCCGGCGACCAGCACGTTGGCGCCGGCGCGGGCGACGAGGCCCGCCGTCTCGGGGTTGATGCCGCCGTCGACTTCGAGATCGATCGGTCGGCCGCCGATCAGCGCGGCGGCCTGCTTGAGCTTGGTC
>JAEWCE010000042.1 GCA_023390785.1 Pseudomonadota bacterium | reverse complement strand
GTCCCCGCGTTCGCGGGGATGACATGCAGAGGGAAAGGCTCGGCCGGTGCCCACTTCCCGCTTAAGCCGGATGGCGCGGCGCGAGGAACGCGCTGCCTGGCTGTTCCTCCTGCCCAGCCTGATCCTGTTCACGGTGTTCACTGCGCTGCCGGTGATCTCGGCCTTCTTCATCTCGTTCACGCATTGGGATCTGTTCAACCCGCCCAGGCTGGCGCTGTTCGACAACTACGTGGCGCTGTGGAACGACCCGATCTTCCGGCAGGTGCTGGGCAACACCGGCTATTACGTGCTGCTGGCGGTGCCGCTGCAGATGCTGCTGGGTCTGCTGTGTGCGCTGGGGCTCAACCGCGGCGTGCCGGGGCAGGCGTTCTTCCGGGTGGTGTATTTCCTGCCGGTGGTGACCAGCACGGTGGCGGCGGGGCTGGTGTGGGCGTGGCTGTTCAACTCCAATTTCGGGCTCATCAATATGGGCCTGTCGCTGCTCGGGATCACCGACTTGCCGAAATGGCTGGTGTCGAGCCGCTGGGCGATGCCGGCGGTGATTGCGGTGTCGGTGTGGCAGGGTCTTGGGTACTCGATGGTGCTGTTTCTCGCCGGGCTGCAGAACATCCGACAGGATATCTATGAGGCGGCGGCGCTGGACGGAGCGACCGGTTTCCGGCGGCTGTGGCACATCACGCTGCCGCTGCTGTCACCGATGACGTTCTTCGTTCTGATCATTTCGATCATCGGCAGCTTCCAGGTGTTCGAGCTGGTCTATGTGATGACCAAGGCCGGGCCGGCGAACGCCACCAATACGCTCGTGTTCTTCATCTACCAGAATGGATTCATGTTCTACCAGATGGGGGTCGCCAGCGCCGCGGCGATGGTGCTGTTCCTGATCGTCCTGGTGCTGACGCTGGTGCAGTACCGACTGCAGGACCGATGGGTGCACTATGACTGAGACGCGCACGGCGCCGCGGCCGGTCGATTGGCTGATCTTCCTGCTGCTGCTGTGCGGCGGGCTGCTGATGTGCGGGCCGTTCATCTGGATGATTTCGACGTCGCTGAAGCCGTCGGCGGAAGTATTCCGGTTTCCGCCGACGCTGTTGAGTGCCAATCCGCAGCCGGGCAATTACGGCCGCATCTTTTCGACCATTCCGTTCGGACGGGCGATCGGCAACAGCGTGATCGTCGCCACCAGCGTGACGGTGCTGCAGCTCATCGTCTGCTCGATGGCGGCCTATGCGTTCGCGTGCCTGCGCTTTCGCGGGCGCGAGACGCTGTTCCTGATCTACCTGGCGGCGCTGATGGTGCCGTCGCAAGTGACGCTGATCCCCAATTTCATCCTGGTGCGCAATTTGGGCTGGATGAACAGTTACCAGGGGCTGATCCTGCCCTATGCGTTTTCGAGCTTCGGCACGTTCCTGCTCCGGCAATACATGAAAACCATCCCGACCGAGCTGATCGAGGCGGCGCGGATCGACGGGGCCAACCATGCGCAGATCTATGCCGGAGTGGTGCTGCCGCTGTCGCTGCCGGCGCTGGGGGCACTGGCGATCTTCACGTTCGTGGCGCAATGGAACAATTTCCTCTGGCCGCTGATCACCACCAGTAGCCCGGACATGCAGGTGACCACGGTGGCGCTGGCGTCGCTGCAGGGGCAGTTCAATACCGACTGGCCGCTGCTGATGACGGGCAGCGTGCTGGCGATCGTGCCGATGCTGGTGGTCTTCGCGCTCGGCAACCGCTCCTTCATTTCCGGGATCACGACGGGCGGTTTCGGCGGGCGGTAGGGCCTGTTGCCGGAGCCGGTTTCGAGTAGGGTGCGCGGCGAAAAAAGGAGTCGCCGATGGGACGCATTACCAAGGTCGAATTGTTTCGGGCGCCGATGCCCATGAAGGTGCCGTTCAAGGTGGCCATCGGGACAACGACCACCTCGCAATCGCTGTTCGTGCGGGTGCTGAGCGACGACGGCATCGCCGGGGTGGGCGAGGGCAACATCTTCACGCCGGTGACGGGCGAGACGGCGGACAGCGTCTGGGCGGCGGCGCCGGGGCTGGCGCAGGCGCTGCTCGGCACCGAGGCGCGGGACATCGCCGGGCGGGCGCGGCAGATGCTGAAGCTCATGCCCAACAACACGACGCTGCGCTCGGCGCTGGAGATCGCGCTGTGGGACGGGCTGGGCAAGGCGGCGGGCCTGCCGCTGTTTGCGCTGCTGGGCGGGCGGCGGCGCGCCGTCGTCACCGACAACACGGTGGGGATCGAGACGCCCGAGGTGATGGCGGAGCGTGCCGCCGGGTTCAAGGCGCGCGGCTTTGCGGCGATCAAGGTGAAGCTCGGCACCGATCTTGCGACCGACCTCGAGCGGATGCGGGCGATCCGGGCGGCGGTGGGGCCGGAGCTGCCGCTGCGCATCGACGCCAACCAGGGCTGGAGCCGTACGGTGGCGCGGGCGGCGCTCGCCGCGCTGCCGGAGTTCGCCCCCGAGCTGGTGGAGCAGCCGGTGGTGAGGTGGGACGTCGACGGCCTCGCCCAGCTCAGGCGCGGCAGCTCCATCCCGCTCATGGCGGACGAGGCGCTGTTCGACAGCCACGACGCACTGCGGCTGGTGGCGGCGGCGGCGTGCGACTATTTCAACATCAAGCTGGCCAAGGCCGGCGGCATCCACATGGCGCTCAGCATCAATGCCATCGGCGAGGCAGCAGGCATTCCGTGCATGGTGGGGTGCATGACCGATGCGGGCGTCGCCATCGCCGCGGCGGTGCATCTCGCCAGCGCACGCGAGAACATCATGTTCGCGGACCTCGACGGCGCCGACATGCTGGCGGTGGACCCGGTGGTCGGCGGCTTCAGCTATGGCGCCGGCGGCGAGCTGTGGCCGGCGACAGCGCCGGGGCTGGGGGTGGAGCTCGATCCGGCGTATCTGGGCGGGCTCGAAACGCGGGTGATCGCGTGACGAGCAAGGTCAGCATCGCGGTCACGGCGACGCCGGACGCCGATGAGCTCGAGGCGGTGCGGGCTGGCCTTGCGGCCTTCAACGATGCCGATGCGGGACCGGCCGAGCGGCAGGCGCTGGCCGTGCTGGTGCACGACCCGGCCGGAGGGCTGGTCGCCGGAATCTCAGGTTACACTGCGTGGGGCTGGCTCTACGTGCAATGGCTGTGGATCGCCGAAGGCCAGCGCGGGCAGGGACTGGCCGGCCGCATGCTGGCCGCGGCGGAGGCCGAGGCGCGCCAGCGCGGCTGCCATGGGGCGTATATCGACACGTTCAACCCGGTGGCGCTGAAGGCGTATCGGCGGGCGGGGTATGAGCCGTTCGGGGAGTTGCCGGAGTTTCCGCGGGGGCGGGTCAGGACGTTCTTGCAGAAGCGGTTGTAGAGCAGTCGGCAGTCGGCGATCGGGGGGAGATAGGGCAGTCGGGCCATCCCTCATGCGTGGCATGGGGGAGGTGGCGCGGAGCGACGGAGGGGGTGGCCCCACGCGCGAGAGCCGGTGTAAGGCCGGCGATGCCGCTCGATGTCTGAGTGTTGTAAAGTTGCGCGCTCCGCGGGATGGCTTGGAAGCTGCGCG
>JAEWCE010000041.1 GCA_023390785.1 Pseudomonadota bacterium | reverse complement strand
CCGATGGGCCCGCGCGTGCCGACCCGCGGCTTCGCCCTGCCCGACTGGCTCGCCGACACGCCGCGCGAGCCCAGCCCGGCACTGCTCGAGCAGCTCCGCGCCACCGGCTTCGAGACCATCCGCCTGCCCGTCGCGCCCGGCTTCGTCTCGCCGGCCGCGCTCGGCCGCATTGCGGAGGTGCTGTCCGAGGTGACGGCCGTCGGCTTCAACGCCATCCTCGACCTGCATCCGGATGGCGACATCGACGCCGACCAGATTCAGCTCTGCTGGCGCCTGCTCGGGCCGGTCGTCGCCGCCACCGATCCGGCCCGCGTTTATGCCGAGCTGCTCAATGAGCCGCCTTTGGCGCCGCAAGCCTGGAGCAAACTGCGAGACTCGCTGGTCGACATCGTTCGCGCCGCGAGCCCAGACCACACGGTGATCTGGGGCCCGGCCCGCGTACAGGGTATCTGGGAGCTGGATGACACCGACCCTCTCGCCGATCCCAACAGCATCGTCGCGCTGCACTACTATACCCCAATGCTGTTCACGCATCAGGGCGAAACCTGGGACGCCGATCCATTGTCCCGCATGCACGATCTGCCCTTCCCGCTGCGCCGCGACATGCCCGAGGTCAGCGCCCTCGCGGCCACTCTCGATGATGCCGATCGCCGGTATCTCGAGAGCGAGCTCAAATCCGACTGGACCGCCGCGCGCATCGCCGCTGACATCGCCACCCTCGCCGGCTGGGCCCGCACCCACGGCACGCCGGCGCTGCTCGGCGAATTCGGCGTGCTCGACTTCGCCGTCGACGCCGCGAGCCGCGCCCGCTGGGTCCGCGCCGTACGCGAGGCCGCCGAGGCCAACGGCATCGGCTGGACCTATTGGGAGGCCGACCAGGGCTTCGGTTTCGTCACCGATCGCGCCGCCACTGGCGGCATCGATGCCGGCATTGTCGAGGCCCTGCTCGCATGACCACCGACGCGCTACAGCCACCCCTTCGCCTGCGCCTCGCCCCGGCCACCACCGAGGCGCTGTTTCACGCCGGCATCGCCATCCTCATTGTCATCCTGTCGGTGTCGAGCTTCGCCGTCTCGACCGTCTTCGGCGTTGCCGCGAGCTTCGCGATGACGGCCATCGTCGCACTCGTCATGCCGGCCTCGATCCCGCTCGTCATCGCCGTTTCGTTCGTCGTCCAGAACGTGGTGGTCGCCTGGTACACGCCGATCATCACCGACAATACCGATTTCGACGCGCTGCGCGGCGCCAATTTCGTCGTCCTCGCCACCGCCTTTGCCACCTTCTTCCTTGCTGCCTTCCAGGCGCGGGCCCGCACCATCGCCGATTTGCGGCCATGGATCGTCGGCGGCGTCTGGCTGTGCGCGGTGGTGGTGGTCTATCTCGGCCTCGGCGCGGTGCACGGCGACGCCAAGGACGCCATCGTCTATTTCCGCAACGTCATCACCCCGATCGCCGGCTTTTACGTCGCCATCGTTGCCGCCAGCCTCTATCGCATCGATTTGCAGCGCGTCATTCCCTGGCTTGCCGGCTTTGCCATCGCCTACGGCTATTGCGAGCTCGCCTTCGGCATGGATTTCCTCAGCCTCTTTCACGGCGACGACTACATCACCCGCACCATCTGGCGGCAGATCCAGAGCGGCGCCTATGAAAGGGCCCTGCAGGAAACCGGCTTCGTGCTGCGCGGCCTGCAGGACGTGCTGCTCACCAATCTGTTCAACCTGCCCATTCCCGGGCTGCCGCAGGTCTTCCGCATCGGCGGACCGACGTTCCACTCGATCAGCTTCGCCTATGCGCTGAGCGTCGTCTCGGTATGGCTGCTGTTCAACAAGCGCTGGTTGCTGCCGCTGCTGGCGCTGCCGCTGCTGCTGGTGATCGGCTCCAAGGGCGCCATGTTCCTGCTGCTGGTCGGCCTGTTCGTCCGCCTCGCAACGCCGGTGCTCGGCGTGCGGCCCGCCCTGCTGCTCACCGTCGCCGCGTCGGTGCTGTGGATCGTCGGCTCCATCGGCTTCGGCATTCGCGCCGGCGACTACCACGTCCTCGGCCTGTTCGCCGGTATCCGTGAGTTCCTGCACAATCCGCTGGGCATCGGCCTCGGCTTCGGCGGCAACCTGTCGAGCACCACAATCGACGTCAATTGGGACCTGGCCCAGGCGCGTGGTGCGGCGGCCCAGCCCATGGAGAGCGCCATCGGCGTCATGCTCTATCAGATGGGCGTCGGCAGCCTCGCCTTCTTTGCCTTCCTGCTGGCCATCGCCCGCGCCGCGTGGCGCGCCTATCGCCGCAGTGGCGATTTCTCGGTGCTGTTTCTCATCGTCGCGGTCATCGCCATCGCCGCCAACGCCGTGCTGCAGGAAGAGGCGTTCTTTTCGCCGCTGGCGCTCGGCCTCGCACTGCTGCTCGGCGGTGCCGGCCTGCCCTCGCACTGGTCGCGCCCGACGTCGGCCGAGGCCGGCAACCGTTAAATATTTATTGCTGCCTCGTCCGGTTTTTGCCATCAAGGCCCATGAGAGGCGGGGCTCCCCCTTCAAGCTAGAAGCCAATGGTTACCCTCAAGGAAATCGCCAAAGCCGTCGGCGTGTCGACCGCAACCGTCTCGCGCGTCCTCAATTTCGACCAGACGCTGTCGGTCACGGCGAAGAAACGCCAGGCCATCATCGAGACGGCCGAGGCGATGAACTACGCCACCCCGCGGGCGCGCAACCGCGCCAACCAGCAGGGCCTCAACAAGGTCGCTCTCGTGCATTTCCTGCGCCCCGAGCAGGAGCTGATCGACCCCTATTACGTCGGGCTGCGGCTCGGCATCGAGAGCCGCTGCCAAGCTCTCAAGATCGAGACCGTGAAGGTCTACCACACCGAATCGCTGCCCGAGGCGTCGCTGCTGCAGAGTGCGTCCGGCGTCATCGCCATCGGCGGCCATCGCGAGCACGAGATCGCCTGGCTGAAAAAGCACAGCCGGCACGTCGTCTTTGCCGACTTCGCCCCGCCCTCGGGTGAGTTCGACGGCGTCGACAGCGACCTGCTGCTCGCCATGCGCCGGCTGCTGACCTCGCTGACCGAAATGAATTACCGCCGCATCGGCTTTGCCGGCTGGATCGACGAGAACAGCCCCGGCCCATACGAGGAGAGCCGCTGCCGCGCCTACGTGGCCTGGATGAAGGAGCACGACCTGTTCGAGCCCAAGCTCTGCGCCACCGATCGCGCCATCGAGCGCAATACCGAGCAGACCGGCTACCAGTTGGGCCGGCGCCTGCTGACGCAGAAGAAGCCGCCCGACGTCATCGTCACCTGCAACGACAACATCGCGGTCGGCATCTATCGCGCTGCGCACGAGCTCGACCTCGCCATCCCCGATGACATCGCCATTGCCAGCTTCAACGACATCTCAGTGGCGCAATTCCTCAACCCGCCGCTGACCACGGTGCACCTGCCCTCCGAGGAGATCGGCGAAACCGCGGTCGAGCTGCTGCTGGAGCGCATCGCCGGGCGTGAGCTCGCCAAGCACATCACCCTCGCGAACCAGATCATCTGGCGCGGCAGCACGCGGCAGCCCCCGGCTGCGGCCTGAAAATCCCGGAATAAATATTTACTGAAAATATTGCACCCCCCGAACCGCCCCGCTACCAATGGGGCACGAGGTGGGGAGGAACCCCGCCTCCGTAACGGGAGGAAATCACATGACTCGCTTCGCCCCCTGGCGTCGCGCACTCGGCATTGCCGTCGCCGGTATCAGCATGATCACCGCCTCGGCTGCGCTTGCGGCAACGACCGTCAACATCTGGTGCTGGGACACCAATTTCAACGGCGCCGCCATGCGTGAGGCAGCCGCGCGCTACAACAAGGGCCATCCCGACGTGACCATCAACATCGATGTGTCCATGTCGCAGGACGACATCCGCCAGAAGCTGCAGACCCAGCTGCTCGCCAACAACACCCAGGGCCTGCCCGACATCGTGCTGATCCAGGACGACGTGGCGCAGAAATACCTGCAGTCTTTCCCGGGCGCCTTCGTGCCGCTCGGCGACTCCATCGATATGTCGCAGTTCGCCCAGTACAAGGTTGCGGCCGCGACCCACGACGGCAAGGCCTACTCGCTGCCGTTCGACTCCGGCGTAACCGGCCTGTTCTATCGCACCGATTACCTCGACCAGGCCGGTTACAAGGCCGACGACCTGCAGGACATCGACTGGGACAAGCTGATCGAGATCGGCAAGAACGTGAAGGCCAAGACCGGCCACAACCTCTTCGGTCTCGACCTCAACGGCGACGGCCTGATCCGCATCATGATGCAGTCGGCCGGCGCCTGGTACTTCAACCAGGACGGCTCGCTGAACATCGTCGACAACGCCCCGCTGAAGGCAGCGCTCACCACCTACGGCAAGATCTGGCAGGCCGACATCGTCAAGCCGGTGTCGGGCTGGACCGACTTCACCGGCGCCTTCACCTCGGGTGATACCGTCGGCACCATCGACGGCGCCTGGATGGTGGGCACCATCAAGTCCAAGCCCGAGCAGTCGGGCAAGTGGGGCGTGGCCCCGACCCCGAAGCTTGCCGGCGTCGACAGCGCGACCCATTACTCCAACGAGGGTGGCTCGAGCTGGTACGTGCTGTCGTCGGGTCCGGGCAAGGATGCCGCCGTCGACTTCCTCAAGACCATCTGGGCCGGAGACAAGGACTTCTACCAGAAGATCCTCGTCGGCCAGGGCGCTGTCGGCACCTGGCTCCCCGCCCGTGACGGCGACGCCTACAAGTCCTCCGACGAGTTCTTCGGCGGCCAGCCCGTGTGGGCCAATTTCTCCGATTGGCTCGCCAAGATCCCGGGCGTCGACTACGGCACCTTCACCGCCGAGGTGGATGCCGCCGTGGTGGCCCAGCTTCCGGCCATTGCCAAGGGCGGCAGCGTCGACGATGCGCTCAAGGCCATCAACGACCAGGCTCAGCAGCAGATGCAGTAACCGGGCTTCGGAGGCGGGTGCGTTTCGCCCGCCTCCGTCCTCCCGGCGGTCGCGTCCCATGGCGATGGTGGCGCGGCCGCTTGCCTGCCGCTAGTGTAGCTGCGGCGTTTGTCCTCGGGGGTTGCAAGTGGCACAAGCCAGGCTCGGCCGCAGCGAACAGGTAACGGGCTGGGCCTTCGTCGCCCCGGCGCTCGTGCTGCTCGGCATCTTCATGATCTACCCGATCCTGTGGTCCCTCTGGATGAGCTTCCAGGTCGGCAAGGGCATGAATTTGAGTTTCGGCGGCTGGGCCAACATCATCCGCCTCACCAAGGATCCGGTGTTCCTGCGCGCCCTGGGCAATACCTGCATCTTCTTTTTCGTGCAGGTTCCCATCATGATCGTGCTGGCGCTGCTGTTCGCGGTCGCCCTGAACGATCCGAAGCTGCGCTTCCGCGGCCTTTTCCGCACCGCGATCTTCCTGCCCTGCGTCACCTCGCTGATCGCCTACTCGACACTGTTCAAGTCGATGTTCGCCACCGACGGCGTGGTCAATAATGCGCTGGTCTGGCTGCACGTGGTCTCCGGCCCGATCCCGTGGCTGCAGGATCCGTTCTGGGCCAAGGTGCTGATCATCCTCGCCATCACCTGGCGCTGGACCGGCTACAACATGATCTTCTACCTCGCGGCGCTGCAGAACATCGACCGCTCGATCTACGAGGCCGCCCGCATCGACGGCGTGCCGGCCTGGGCTCGCTTCACCGGCATCACCATTCCGATGCTGAAGCCGGTGATCCTGTTCACCACCATCATCTCCACCATCGGCACGCTGCAGCTCTTCGATGAAGTCAACAACATCACCGTCGGCGGCCCCTCCGACGCGACGTTGACGCTGTCGCTCTACATCTACAACCTGACTTTCAAGTTCATGCCCAGCTTCGGCTACTCGGCCACCGTTTCGTGGGTCATCGTCGTCATCGTCGCCATCCTGAGCTTCCTGCAGTTCCTCATCGCCCGCGACCGGAGGCCTGCCGCACAATGAGTCTCGCCCTCCTCCGCCGCGCCGTCGTCTATATCCTGCTCAGCATCGCCGCCTTCGTCTCGGTCTTTCCGTTCTACTGGATGATCGTGGGCGCCACCAACAAATCGGCCGACATCGTCACCGGCAAGCCGAGCCTCGGCAACAACCTCATCGCCAACGCCGCGACCTTCTTCTCCACGGTCGATGCGCCGCGCATCTTCTGGAACTCGGCGCTCATCGCCGTAGTCGGCAGCCTGCTGACCCTCGCCGTCTCCTCGCTCGCCGGCTACGGCTTCGAGATGTTCCGCTCGCGCTTCCGCGAACGCATCTTCGCCCTGATGCTGCTGCTGCTGTCGATCCCGTTCGCGGCGCTGATGGTGCCGCTGTTCGTGATGATCTCGCAGGCCCACCTTACCAACACCTACGCCGCCGTGATCCTGCCGGGCATCGCCTCGATCTTCATCATCTTTTACTTCCGCCAGGCGACCAAGGCCTTTCCCTCGGAGCTCCGCGACGCCGCCCGCGTCGATGGCCTCAAGGAATGGCAGATCTTCATCTACATATACCTGCCGGTGATGCGCTCCCCCTATGCCGCCGCCACCATCATCGTGTTCATGGCCAACTGGAACAATTATCTGTGGCCATTGATCGTGCTCAACACCGCCGACATGAAGACGGCGACGCTGATCATCTCGGCCCTCACCTCCGCCTACACCCCCGACTACGGCATGATCCTGTTTGGCACCGTGCTGGCGACGCTTCCCACTCTGATCATCTTCTTCCTGCTCCAGCGCCAGTTCGTCGAAGGACTGCTGGGCTCCGTAAAATAAGGTTCTATAGACTATGCGCTCCGTGACTTCGTTCAATGACGGCTGGCTGTTCGAGGGCAAGGCCGTCACCCTGCCGCACAACGCGGTGGAGCTGCCCTTCGCCTATTTCGACGAGCGCACCTACCAGCGGCCCTTCACCTACACCAAGTCGTTCGTGGCCGACCCCGCCTGGGCCGGCAAGGAGGCCTCGCTGGTCTTCGACGCGGCCATGGCCAACGCCGTGGTGTCGCTCAATGGCCAGCGCATTGCCGCCCACAAGGATGGCTACACCCCGTTCGAAGCCCGTCTCACCCGCCGGCTGCAACCCGGCCGCAACGAGCTGACCGTCACCATCGATGGCGCCGAAAGCCCCGAAATCCCGCCCTTCGGCGGCCGCATCGACTACCTTACCTATGCCGGCATCTACCGCGACGTCTGGCTGAAACTCACGCCTTCCGTGGCCATCGGCGCCGTCAAGATCGAAACCCCGGACGCCCTCTCGGAACGCAAATCCGTTCGCGCCCGCGTCGAGCTCGCCAACCCGGGGAACGCGCCGATATCAGGCACCGTCACCGCCATGCTGCGCGATGCCGCCGGCAAGACGATCGCCACCACTTCGGTCGCCGCCGCGGCCCGCCTCGCCATCGGCTTCGACGATCTCGCCGGCATTGCGCTGTGGGATCTCGACACGCCCAACCTGTACAGTCTCGAAATCGCCGTCGGCGACGACAGCCTCACCACCGCCTTCGGCTTTCGCACCGCCGAGTTCACCGCCGAAGGCTTCAGGCTCAACGGCAGACCGCTGAAGCTGCGCGGCCTCAACCGCCACCAGTCCTTCCCCTACGCCGGCTATGGCCTCGGCCGCGCCGCACAGGAGCGCGACGCCGAAATCCTCAGGCAGGAGCTGCACGTCAACATCGTGCGCACCTCGCACTACCCGCAATCGCCCTGGTTTCTCGATGCCTGCGACCGCCTTGGGCTGCTGGTCTTCGAGGAAATCCCCGGCTGGCAGCACATCGGCGACGAAGCGTGGCAGGCCGAGGCGATCGAGAATGTGCGCCGCATGATCACCCGCGACTGGAACCATCCCTCCATCGTCATCTGGGGCGTCCGCATCAATGAATCGCAGGACAGCCACGACTTCTACGTCGAGACCAACCGCCTGGCGCACGAGCTCGACGCCACCCGCCCCACCGGCGGCGTGCGCTACATCACCGAAAGCGAGTTCCTCGAAGACGTCTACACCATGAACGACTTCATCCTTGGCAACGAGGAGCTCGGCGGCAACCGGCCGCGCACCGCGCTCAGGCCCCGCAGCGAAACCACCGGGCTCGAGCGGCCCGTGCCGTACATGATCACCGAGTTCGGCGGGCACATGTATCCCACCAAGAGCTTCGACCAGGAGCAGCGGCAGGCCGAGCACGTCCGCCGCCATCTCGAGGTGCTCGATGCCGCCTATGGCGATCCTGCCATCGCCGGTGCCATCGGCTGGTGCGCCTTCGACTACAACACCCACAAGGATTTCGGCTCCGGCGACCGCATCTGCCACCACGGCGTCATGGACATGTTCCGCGAGCCCAAATTCGCCGCCTCGGTCTACGCCAGCCAGTGCGAGCCGCATGAAGAGGTGATCCTGCAGCCGGTGACCTTCTGGGCCCGCGGCGAGCGCAACATCGGCGGCACACTGCCGCTGATCATCCTCACCAATTGCGACGAAGTCGAGCTCACCTACGGCAACCATCCGCCCAAGCGCGTCGGCCCCGACCGCGAGGCGTTCCCGCATCTGCCGCATGCTCCCGTGGTCGTCGACCGCCGTCACTTCACCGCCGAAGAGCTCGGCCTGTGGGGCATGGAGTGGCTGGACGTGAAGCTCGTCGGCTACGTCAACGGCAAGCCGGCCAAGGAAATCCGCTACGTCGCCGACCCGGTGGCGCACCGTCTCGAAGTGGTCGCCGATCGCACGGCCATTTCAGCCGCCGGCAAGGACTGCGTGCGTGTCATGGTGCGGGCGCTCGACCAGGTGGGCAACAAGCTGCCGTTCCTGTTCGATCCGGTCGAGATCGACATCGCTGGCGCCGCCACCCTCGTCGGCCCCCGCCTCGTGCCGCTGCGCGGCGGCGCCACCGGCTTCTGGCTCGAATCCACCGGCACGCCGGGCCCCATCACCGTCAAGGTGACCAGCCCGCGCTTCGGCACCACCACCATTTCTCTGAGCGCCACCTGAGGAGTCCCCGATGAGCGGATTGAAGCTGCGCGGCATTCGCAAGTCCTTCGGGGCGGTCGAAGTCCTCAAGGGCATCGACCTCGACATCGAGGACAAGGAATTCGTGGTCTTCGTCGGCCCTTCGGGGTGCGGCAAGTCCACGCTGCTGCGCCTGATCGCCGGCCTGGAGACCATCACCGGCGGCGAGCTCGACATCGGCGACAAGCGCATGAACGACGTCGACCCGTCGCGCCGCGGCATTGCCATGGTGTTCCAGTCCTACGCGCTCTATCCGCACATGACGGTCCGCGAGAACATGGGCTTCGCCCTGCGTTTCGCCGGCGTGCCCAAGCCGGAGATCGAAAAGCAGGTGGCCGAGGCGGCCCGCATACTCGAGCTCGAACCGCTGCTCAACCGCCGTCCCAAGGAGCTGTCCGGCGGTCAGCGCCAGCGTGTCGCCATCGGCCGTGCCATCGTGCGCCATCCGCAGGTCTTCCTGTTTGACGAACCGCTATCCAACCTCGACGCCGAGTTGCGCGTCCATATGCGCATCGAGATCGCCCGGCTGCACAAGGAGCTGGCGACCACCATCATCTACGTCACCCACGACCAGGTCGAGGCGATGACCCTGGCCGACAAGATCGTGGTGCTGCGCGATGGCGCTGTCGCCCAGGTCGGCTCGCCGCTGACGCTTTACGACGATCCCGACAATCTGTTCGTCGCAGGCTTCATCGGCTCGCCCAAGATGAATTTCCTCAAGGGCATCGTCGAAGGCGGGGTCGTCCGGCTGCCCGAGCATGGCAACCAGACCATCCCCCTCGCCGCCAAAGCTGCCAATGGCAGCGAGGTCACGGTCGGCCTGCGGCCCGAATACTTCAAGGCCGGCGGCGCCTCGCACCTCGACCTCACCGTCGAGATGGTCGAGCATCTGGGCAGCGAATCCTACGCCTATGCTCGTTACGGCGAGGGCGACCTGCTGACCATCGCCACCCAGAACGACCGCGACCTCAGAGCCGGCAGCAGGCTCTCCGCCCGCTTCGACCCCGCCCGCGCCCTGCTCTTCGACCCCGCCGGCCAGCGCATCCGCTAGCCCAATTGAGGTCCTTCCCGTGACCACTGGGCGCGTGGCCGTCCATCGCCCCGGGCGCCTCGCCGCATCCCCGGGAACCTTTCCCCCTTTTCACCGTTCCAATCCCGCCGCAGTGTAGGCGCGGCGGGGAACTCATGACCGAAGTCCGATCCATCCTGGCGATGAACGAGGCCGACCGATATCGGCTGCTTGTCGACGCAATTGCCGACTACGCCATCTTCATGCTGGACGCCGAGGGCTATGTCGCCAGCTGGAACCCCGGTGCAGAGCGCTTCAAGGGCTACAAGGCCGACGAAATCCTCGGCCAGCATTTCTCTCGCTTCTATACCGAAGAGGATCGCGCCGCGAACATGCCGGAGCGGGCGCTGCACACGGCGGAAACTGAGGGTCGTTTCGAGTACGAGGGCTGGCGCGTCCGCAAGGACGGCTCCCGTTTTTGGGCCCACGTCATCATCGATGTCATTCGCGACGAGGAGGGCCATACTATCGGCTTCGCCAAGGTGACGCGCGATCTCACCGAGCGGCGCGAGGCGGCGCTGTCGCTGGCCCAGACCAAGGAAGAGCTGCTGCAGAGCCAGAAGATGGAAGCCATCGGCCGGCTGACCGGCGGCGTGGCCCACGATTTCAACAATCTGCTGATGGCCATCACCGGCAGCCTCGAACTGCTGCGCAAGCGCATCCCGGACGACCAGCGCCTGATCCGGCTCATCGACAACGCCATGCAGGGCGCCCGCCGCGGCGCCTCGCTTACCCAGCGCATGCTGGCTTTTGCGCGACGGCAGGAATTGCGGCCCGACCTCGTCGACGTCGCCGGCCTCGTCTCCAGCATGACCGAACTGCTGGCCCGCTCACTCGGCCCCACGATCGAGATCGAGACCTACACCGTTGGTCCCCTGAGCCACGTTCTCATCGATGCCAACCAGCTCGAGCTGGCGATCCTTAACCTCGCGGTCAACGCCAAGGACGCCATGTCCGAAGGCGGTCGCCTGGTCATCACCGCCGAAAACCAGGTTCTGCAGAGCCGGCGCGCTGGACTCGACCCAGGCCGCTATGTGACGCTGTCGCTGACCGACACCGGCACCGGCATGGACGACGAGACGCTGGCCCATGCCACCGAGCCGTTCTTCACCACCAAGGGCGTCGGCAAGGGCACCGGACTCGGCCTTGCCATGGTGCGTGGCCTCACCGAGCAATCGGGCGGCACGGTGATAATCGAGAGCACGCTCGGCGTCGGCACCACGGTTACCCTCTGGCTCCCTGAAGCAACTGCAGAGGCTGTCGATGCCCCGGCCGCCGAACCTGCCGAGCCGACGATCCCCGCCGAGCCCGAACCCGACCGGCCACTGCGCGTGCTTGTCGTCGACGACGACTTCCTCGTCGCAATGAACACCTCGGCGATGCTCGAGGATCTCGGGCACGAGGTGGTGGAGGTGCATTCGGGCCAGCTCGCACTCGAACAGCTTCGCAACAACAACGGCTTCGACCTGATGATCACCGACCAGGCGATGCCGCAGATGACCGGCATCCAGTTGATCGATGCCGCCCAGGAGCTCAACCCGCATTTGCGTGTGGTGCTGGCCACAGGCTACGCCGAACTCCCGCCGGGTGCCGACCAGAGCATTCCGCGGCTGTCCAAGCCCTTCTTCCAGTCGGACCTCGAAAAGCTCCTCGCGCAAATCGTCCCCCGCGCCGATTGACCTCGCCGCCGGGCGCCGCCACCATGGCGGCATGACCCAGCCGACCACCAGCGTCTCCGACGCCATCGACAGCCGCCGCGACGACCTCGTGGCGCTCACTGCCGACCTGATCCGCATTCCGACCGTCAATCCGCCCGGCACCGCCTACCGAGAGATCTGCGAGTACGTCGAACGCCGGCTGAAGCCGCGCTTTCCCGAAATCGAGTTGATCCGCGCCGAGGGCGCCGTCGGCGACATCGACAAATACCCGCGCTGGAACCTCGTCGCCCGCCGGCCCGGCACCGCCCCCGGCGACACGGTGCACTTCAACTCGCATCACGACGTCGTCGAGATCGGCAGCGGCTGGACCGTCGACCCGTTCGGCGGCGAGGTGAAGGACGACAAGGTCTATGGCCGCGGCGCCTGCGACATGAAGGGCGGCCTCGCTGCCTCCATCATCGCCGCCGAGGCCTTCATCGACACCCATCCCGATTTCTCCGGCGCGGTCGAGATTTCCGCCACCGCCGACGAGGAAACCGGCGGCTATGGCGGGGTCGCGTACCTCGCCGGGAACGGCATGTTCTCGCCCGATCGCGTGCAGCACGTCATCATTCCCGAGCCGCTCAACAAGAACCGCATCTGCCTTGGCCATCGCGGCGTGTGGTGGGCCGAGATCGAAACCCATGGCCGGATCGCCCATGGCTCGATGCCGTTCCTCGGCGACAGCGCCATCCGGCATATGGCGGCACTGCTGGGCGAGATCGAAACCAGCCTCTACCCGGCGCTCGCCGCGCGCGAGACGGCGATGCCCGTGGTGCCGCCCCTCGCCCGGCAATCGACGCTCAACATCAACTCCATCCACGGCGGCCAGCCCGAACCCGAGGAAGGCTACACCGGCTTTCCGGCCCCGGTTGTGGCCCACTCGGCCCGCATCGTCATCGACCGCCGCTATCTGATCGAAGAGAAGCCCGAGGCTGTGCGTCAGGAGGTGCTCGACCTGCTCGAGCGGCTGAAGGCGACGCGCCCCGGCTTCAGCTACGAGCTGCGCGACCTGTGGACGATCCCGCCGACCATGACCGACAAGGCGGCGCCCGTCGTTCGCGCCGTCGATGACGCCATCTCCCGGGTACTCGGCCTCAGTCCGGACTATGTCGTCTCACCCGGAACCTACGACCAGAAGCACATCGACCGCATCGGCCGGCTGCACAACTGTATCGCCTACGGTCCCGGCATCCTCGATCTGGCGCACCAGCCCGACGAATATGTCGGCATCACCGACATGCTCGATTCGGCCAAGGTGATGGCGCTGGCGCTGGAAAATCTGCTTACGGCCCGATAAGCGGATTTTCTGTCCCCAAAGACCATTTGTGTGCGCGCAAAATCGTTCTAAGCTTCCCGTAAGGCCGCACCAGGCGGCTGCCTCACGGGAAGGGACATTCATGCGCAAATCCTTGATTTTGCTGGCGATTGCCGGCGCTATGCTGTCGGGCACCGCTTATGCCCAATCGCGGACCGACGTGAATATCGCAATGCAGCTCGAGCCCCCGAGCCTCGATCCCACCACCGGCGGCGCCGCCGCCGCCATCCGCTCGGTGACCTACGACAACATCTTCGAGGGCCTGACCCGCATCGACCGCGACGGCGCGGTGCAGCCGCTCCTCGCCAAATCCTGGGATATCTCGCCCGACGGCCTGACCTACACCTTCCACCTGCAGGAGGGCGTCAAGTTCCAGGACGGCACCCCCTTCACCGCCGACGACGTGAAGTATTCGCTCGACGCCGCCCGCGGCGAAAAGTCGGTCAACGCACAGAAGCAGCTCTTCGCCAAGATCGCCTCGGTCGACGTCGTCGACCCCAACACCGTCAAGGTGACCCTCAGCGGCCCGCAGGGCGATTTCCTCTACGACATGGGCTGGGGCGACGCGGTGATCGTCTCGCAGAAGACGGCGGCCACCAACGCCACCAACCCGGTCGGCACCGGCCCCTATCGCTTCAGCGACTGGGTCAAGGGCGACCATGTCACCCTCGTTGCGAACACCGATTATTGGGGCGCCAAGCCATCGATCGAGAAGGCGACCATCAAGTTCATCTCCGATCCGACCGCGGCGGTCGCCTCGATCCTCGCCGGCGACGTTGACGTGTTCGGCGGCTTCCCCGCGCCCGAGGCCCTCGACCAGATCAAGGCCGACCCGCGCTTCTCGGTGACCGTGGGCTCGACCCAGGGCGAAACCGTGCTGGCCATGAACAACGGCAAGGCACCGCTCGACAACATCAAGGTGCGCGAGGCCATCGCCCACGCCATCGACCGCAAGGCGATCATCGACGCCGCGCAGTTCGGCTACGGCACGCCCATCGGCTCGTTCTTCTCGCCGGGCGATCCCGCCTATATCGACTTGACGTCGATCTCCAACTTCGACCCCGACAAATCCAAGGCCCTGCTCGCCGAAGCCGGCGTGAAGGACCTGACGTTGTCGCTGAAGCTGCCGCCGGCCCAGTATGCTCGCGCCGCCGGCCCGGTGATCCAGCAGGAGCTCGCCAATATCGGCATCAAGGTCGACATCACCAATGTCGAATGGGCCGACTGGCTCTCCAACGTGTTCACCAACAAGGACTACGACCTGACCATCATCAGCCACGTCGAGCCCAATGATTTCGGCAATTTCGGCAGGGACGGCTACTACTTCAACTACAAGAACC
Source organism: Pseudomonadota bacterium (assembly GCA_023390785.1). GTDB lineage: Bacteria > Pseudomonadota > Alphaproteobacteria > Rhizobiales > Devosiaceae > Devosia_A. The sequence goes on along the minus strand of JAEWCE010000041.1, from coordinate 19,964 downwards.
CGGAATTCGCCAAGCTGATGACGGAGCTGGGTAACACCACCGATCCCGCCAAGCAGACCGAACTCAAGCAGGACGTCCAGAAGCTGCTGGCCAACGATTTCGCTGCCGGCTTCCTGTTCGAGTTGCCCAACATCACGGTGGCCAACAAGGACCTCAAGGGTATCTGGGAAAATGCCCCGATCCCGGCGACGATCGTCTCCGAGATGTCCTGGGCGCAGTAGCACCAATCCCGCAGTCAGTTCCCTTCCCGACGCGCAGCGTCGGGAAGGTGGCGGCGATCCGACAGAAGGGGGTGGCCACAATCACCGGTTCGCATGGCCCCCCCTGTTTACGCCTTCCCCGCACGCCTGTCGGCGCTGGGGAGGAATTGTGACCGTAGCCGTCACGCCGCTTGCGCGCTCGCATGAGCATGGTTGAATAGCCCGATGTCCACCTATCTGCTTGGCCGCCTGGGCTCGCTCGTCATCAGCCTGCTGATCGCGTCCATCGTCATCTTCCTGATCCTCGAGGTCGTGCCCGGCGATCCAGCGCAGTTCATGTTGGGCATGAACGCCCAGCCCGACACCCTTGCTGCGCTGCGTGAACAACTCGGCCTCGACCAGCCGGCGTTCAGCCGCTACGTCACCTGGCTTTTGGGCATGCTGCATGGCGATCTGGGCATCTCCTACACCTACAAGACCCCGGTGACCGAACTGGTGCTGCAACGCCTCGGCGTGTCGCTGCCGCTGGCCGTGCTGTCGCTGACCCTCACCATCCTGATTGCCTTTCCCGCCGGCATCCTGGCGGCGGCGAAACGCAATTCCAGAACCGATTTTGCCGTCATGGGGGTCACCCAGTTCGGCGTCGCCGTCCCCAATTTCTGGTTCGCGATCCTGCTCGTCTGGGTGTTCGCGGTGATCCTGCACTGGTTTTCCGCCGGCGGCTTTCCCGGCTGGGACAAGGGCCTGTGGTTCGGCCTTCGCTCCCTCACCTTGCCCGCCATCGCGCTGGCGCTGCCGCAGGCCTCGATCCTCGCCCGCGTCATGCGCTCGGCACTGCTCGACACGCTCGAGGAAGACTACATCCGCTCCGCCCGTGCCCGCGGCCTGTCGCAGCGCGCAACCCTGTGGCGCCACGCCGTGCGCAACGCCCTGATCCCGGTGCTGACCATCGTCGGCCTGCAATTCGCCTTCCTGCTCGCCGGTGCCATCATTATCGAAAACGTCTTCTACCTGCCCGGCCTCGGCCGCCTCATCTTCCAGGGCATCACCCAGCGTGACCTGATCGTGGTGAAATCGGTGGTGATGCTGCTGGTCTTCGCCGTGATCCTCGTCAATTTCCTGGTCGACCTCAGCTATCTCGCGGTCGACCCGCGGCTCAGGAGGCGATGATGGCCAACGCCGGCATCGCCTCCATCGACATGCCGCGCGGCTCGCTGCTGCGCGCGGCGTTGCGCTCGCCCAGCTTCATCGCCGGCGCCATCGTCACGCTGCTGTTCGTCGGCATCGCGCTCCTGAGCTTCGTGTGGACGCCCTACGATTTTGCCGCGCAGGACATCCCCAACAAGCTCCACGCGCCGACCGCCGCCCACTGGTTTGGCACCGACCAATACGGCCGCGACGTGTTCTCGCAGGTCCTGGTCGGCGCTCGCACCTCGCTTGCGGTCGCCCTCATCGCCGTCACCGTCGGCGTCGGCATCGGGGTGCCGCTCGGGCTGTGGGCCGCGGCGCGGCGCGGAACGCTGCTCGACGAAGCCATCATGCGACTCAACGACCTGGTCTTCGCCTTCCCGGCGCTGCTGATCGCAATCCTCATCACCGCCGTCTTCGGCCCCAGCGCCACCAATGCCGTCATCGCCATCGGCATCTTCAATATCCCGGTGTTCGCCCGCCTCAGCCGTGCCGCCGCACTCAGCATCTGGACGCGCGACTTCATCCTCGCCGCCCGCGTCGCCGGCAAGGGCGCCACCCGCATTTCGGTCGAGCATATCCTGCCCAACATTCTCAACACGCTGGTGGTGCAGATCACCATCCAGTTTTCGCTCGGCATCCTGGCCGAAGCCGCGCTTGCCTATGTCGGCCTCGGCGCCCAGCCGCCAACCCCGAGCTGGGGCAAGATGCTGGCCGACAGCCAGACGCTGATCTCGCTGGCTCCGCACCTCGCCATCATCCCCGGCCTTGCCATCGTGCTGACCGTGCTCGGCCTCAATCTGATGGGCGACGGGCTGCGCGACATCTTCGATCCGCGCCTGCAGCGGAGCCGCCAATGACCCTGCTCGAGATCAAGGGCCTGCGGCTCGCAATCGGCCCGATCCCTATCCTTCACGGCATCGGCTTCAGCCTCGAGCCCGGCCGCGTCCTCGGCATCATCGGCGAGTCCGGCTCCGGCAAATCGATGACGGCGCTATCGATCATGCGCCTGCTTCCGGGTGCCGCGACCACCTCGGGGAGCATCCTGCTCAATGGCGCCGACCTCCTGCAAACGTCCGAACGCGAGATGTGCGCCATCCGCGGCCGCGATGTCGGCATGGTGTTCCAGGAACCGATGACCGCGCTCGATCCGCTGAAGACCATCGGCGATCAGGTTGCCGAAACCATCTGGGTGCACGGCAGGATGAGCCGGCGCGACGCCCTCGCCGAGGCCGACCGCGTGCTGGAGCGCGTGGGACTCCCCGCAGCGCAATTTCCGCGCAACCGCTTCCCGCACGAATTGAGCGGCGGGCAGCGCCAGCGCGTCGTTATCGCCTCGGCCATCGCGCTGCGGCCAAAGCTGCTGAGTGCCGACGAACCCACGACAGCGCTCGACGTCACCACGCAGGCGCACATCCTCGAGTTGCTGAAACGCCTCGTCGCCGAGGACGGCATGGGGCTGATCTTCATCACCCACGACCTTGCGGTGGTCGCCGGCCTTGCCGACGACGTGGTGGTGATGCGCCATGGCGAAGTGGTCGAATCCGGGCCCACGCGCGAGGTGTTCCGCGCCCTCGCCCATCCCTACACCCGGCAATTGTTCGAGGCCTCCGCGCACGTGCCGCCGCGCGACCCATCGCTTCCCGGCGGCGAGCCGGTGCTGGTTGTCGACGGCCTGGTGCGCGACTATCGCGTGCCGCCGCAACGCCTGTTCGGCCCGCCTGGCGCGTTCCGCGCCGTCGACAATGTCAGCCTCACCATCGAGCGCGGCGAGAATGTCGGCCTCGTCGGCGAAAGCGGCAGCGGCAAATCCACCCTCGCCCGCGCCATCATGGCGCTGGAAACAGCGCAGGCGGGGTCCATTCGGATCGACGGCGTGCCGCTCGACGGCCGCGACCTCAGGACCCGGCGCAAGCTGCAGGTGGTGTTCCAGGACCCCTACGGCTCGTTCGATCCGCGCCAGCGTGTCGACAAGCTGGTGACCGAGCCCTTCCACCTTTTGGGAGCGGAAGCGCCGAACGGCGCCGAACGCCGACGACGCATCGACGCAGCGCTGGTCGAGGTGGGACTGGCTCCATCCGATGCCGAAAAATACATCCACGAATTCTCGGGCGGCCAGCGCCAGCGCATCGCCATCGCCCGCGCCCTGATCATCGAGCCCTCGCTGATCATCCTCGATGAGGCCGTGTCGGCACTCGATGTCTCCATCCGCGCCCAGATTCTCGACCTTCTCGCCGAGCTGAGCGATCGCCTTGCCATCTCCTATCTCTTCATCTCGCACGATCTGAGCGTGGTGCGCTCGATCACCGACCGCGTGCTGGTGATGAAGTCGGGCAAGATCGTCGAGTCGGGACCGACGGCAGAGGTCTTCGCCAATCCGCAACACCCCTATACCCGCGACCTGCTGGCCGCGACGCCGAGCCTCGAACGGGCCCTGGCGGACTAGGGCACGGTCGCGCAGATGGCGCTAGACGCCCTGCCCCGCCCACACGATCCGGTACATCTCGGCCTCACCGGCAAACCGCCAGCGTGGATCGGCATCGGCGATCAGCTCGGTCGTTCCATCGGGCAGTCGCTGCAGCCGCCGCGGCAGCAGTTCGTCGCCGACCACCACTAGATAGAGGCCCGTTCTAGCCGGCTGCTGGCGTGTGTCCAGCACGAGGAACGCCCCGTTGCCGATCGTCGGCGCCAGCCCCCCGTCACCGGCCAGCGCATAGCGCGCCGTTGCCTCGCTGAGCCCAAGCGCGTCGAGCCATTGTGCGCTCACCGCAAACTCCGATGGGGTCCAGCGCTCGATGGTTCGGCCGCCGGCAGAGATCACCTCAGGCCGCAACGGCAGCAGCCGCACGAAGTTCGGCAGGGCATCGAAGCCGCCACCGCCGGCATCGGCGAGGCCGCGCAGGTCCGGCCGCACCGCCTGTCCGGTCGCGACCCAGTCGAGCGTCACGCCGGACTCGCGCGCCAGCACCAGCACGTCCTCGAGCCGCAGCGGCGCCCCCGCCTTGCGCATGTTGTCGACATGCGTCCGCGTCTTGCCCAACAGCGTCGCAGCCCGCACCGGGCCACCCACCGCGCTCACCAGCGCCGCGATGCGTTCCTCCTGCGTTTTCCCCTCGAGTTCAGCCATAAGTGACAAATCCGCTTGACGAACGCAAAATCCCGTTTGCATTATGCAAACATAATTTTGCGTTAGCGCCCAGAATCATGGACGTGCTTTGTGACATACTCATTCCAGGAAGCGAAGCCACAATGACGGGCCTTCGATCCAATCCCGATGCGGTCGCGGAAATCTACCTCGGCATCGCCGCCGCCACCGCAGGCCACGGCCTGCCGCTGGTTCGCGCCGCGCTGGCCATGTCGATCACGCTCATCGGCGAGCAGCACGGACTGCACGGCGACGCGCTGACCGACTGGATCGACTCGATTGCCGGCACCGCCCGCAAGGCCGCCGGCACCTCCGCCGATGCCCGGCGCCGCCCGCAAACAGATCACTGAGGGGCCCATCGCATCGGTCATGTCTTGATGCCAATTCAGGAGCGGCGTAGGCAGGTCGGCATGAACATTCGGCCCGATCCCCAGCTCTTCTTCGATCCCTCCAAATGCTTTGTCGGCGGCCGCTGGGTCGCCCCGCTCGGCGGCGACACGCTGCCCGTCGAGAACCCGTCTGACGGCACCATCATTGCCCAGATCCCGCGCGGCACCGCGGCCGACATCGACGCCGCCGTGACGGCGGCGCAGACCGCGCTGAACGGCGTCTGGGGCAAGACCCCGGCAGCCGAACGCGGCCGCATACTGGCGCGCATCGGCCGCCTCGTACTCGAACGCGTCGATGACCTCGCCCGCATCGAGGCGCTCGACGTCGGCAAGCCGCTCAAGCAGGCGCGCGCCGACGCCATCGCCCTGGCCCGCTACATGGAGTTCTACGGGGGTGCCGCCGACAAGGTGATGGGCGAAACCATCCCCTATCTCGACGGCTACACCGTCTATACCCTGCGCGAGCCGCATGGCGTCACCGGCCACATAATCCCCTGGAACTATCCCATGCAGGTGCTCGGCCGCTCCGTCGGCGGTGCCCTGACCATGGGCAACGCCGTGGTGCTGAAGCCTGCCGAGGAGGCCTGCCTCACCGCGATCGCCTTCGCCCAGATCGCGCAGGAGGCCGGCCTGCCGGACGGCGCGCTAAATGTCGTCCCCGGCCTTGGGGAAGAAGCGGGTGCGGCCCTCACCGCGCACCCGGGCGTCAACCACATCTCCTTCACCGGCTCGGTGCCGGTCGGTCAGATCATCCAGCGCGCCGCGGCGCAAAATGTCGTTCCGGTGACACTCGAGCTCGGCGGCAAGTCGCCGCAACTGGTGTTCGCCGATGCCGACCTCGACCGCGCGCTGCCGTTCCTCGTCAATGCCGGCATCCAGAACGCCGGCCAGACCTGCTCGGCAAGCTCGCGCATCCTGGTCGAACGCAAGGTCCACGACGAGCTGCTGGCCCGCATGGCCGAGCGTTACCGCGCCTTGCGGGTCGGCCCAGCCATTGCGGACCTCGACCTCGGCCCGATGGTCAGCGAGCGGCAGAAACAGGTGGTCGATGGTTTCCTGGGCGAACTCGGCGGCGCCGAGATCGCCGCCCGCGGCAGCATCGACTCCGACGCACCGGCCGGTGGGCACTTCCTGCAGCCGACGCTGCTGTCGCGTGTTGCACCGGACAATCGCCTCGCCCAGGACGAAATCTTCGGCCCTGTGCAGGTTGTGATTCCGTTCGACAGCGAGGAGGAGGCGATCGCCATCGCCAACGGCACCGATTTCGGGCTCGTCGCCGGCATCTGGACCAGCCATGGCGGCCGGCAGATGCGGCTCGCCAAGGCTATCCGTTCGGGCCAGGTGTTCATCAACAATTACGGCGCCGGCGGTGGCGTCGAGCTGCCCTTCGGCGGCACCGGCAAATCCGGTCATGGCCGCGAGAAGGGCATGGAAGCATTGTACGGATTCAGCGTGTTGAAGACGGTGGCGGCATGGCACGGCTAGACGGCAAGACCGCAATCGTGACGGGCGGCGCCTCCGGCTTCGGCGCCGGCATCGTCCGCAAATTCGTCGCCGAAGGTGGCCGCGTGATGATCGCCGACATCAACGGCGATGCGGCCGCCGCGCTGGCCCGCGAGCTTGGCACCACGTCGCAGCAGGTCGATGTATCGAAGGACATCTCGGTAGCGGCGATGATCGACGCGGCTTATGGCGCTTTCGGCAAGCTCGACATCCTCGTCAACAATGCCGGCGTCAGCCACATGCCGGCGCCGCTCGACGAAATCTCGGAAGCCGATTTCGACCGCGTCCTCGCCGTCAATGTCAAATCGGTCTACCTCACCGCGAGGCACGTCGTGCCGCGATTCAAGGCAGCGAGGGCCGGCGTCATCCTGAACGTCGCCTCCACCGCTGCCGTCAGCCCCCGCCCGCGGCTGAGCTGGTACAACGCCAGCAAGGGCTGGATGGTTACCGCCACCAAGTCCATGGCGGTGGAGCTCGCGCCGCTTGGCATCCGGGTCAACGCCATCAATCCCGTGGCCGGCGAAACGCCGCTGCTCAAGACCTTCATGGGCGAGGATACGCCGGAAATCCGCGCCAAATTCCTCGCCACTATCCCGCTGGGCCGCTTCTCGACGCCCGCCGACATGGGCAACGCCGCCTGCTTCCTGTGCTCCGACGAGGCCAGCATGATCACCGGCGTAGCACTCGAGGTCGACGGCGGCCGCGTCATCTGAGGATCGTCAGCATGGCGCAGGATGCTTTGGGAAATGCGGTGGGCAGCGACAACATTGCCACGCTGCGCGGCATCGACGATTTCGTCACCGGCTTCCTGGCCTACGAGACCAAGGCCACCAACGTGCTGGCCGCCGCCGATGCCGATCCCGACTCGGTGCTGGCCAATATCTATGCCGGCTTCACCTGGATGTTCCTCGAGGCGGCGACGGCGGAAGACCACGCGCAGCTCTATCTCGATCGCGCCCGCTCTGCTGCTGCCGCCGCCAATCCGCGCGAAGCGCTGCTGCTGCGTCAGCTCGAGCGCTGGATCGCGGGCGACATTCCTGCGGTGCAATCGATCGGCGAGAGCATCGTCGACGCCTTTCCGCGCGACCTCGCCTCGGTGAAGCTACATCAATATTTCAGCTTCAACCGCGGCGACGCACCGGCGATGCTGGCCATCGCCAGGAAAGCCGAAGCCGCCAATGCCGACAATCCTCACCTGCTTGGCATGCTGGCCTTCGGCTATGAACAGACGCACCAGCTCGCCGAAGCCGAGCGCGCCGCCCGCCGCGCGCTCGAGATCAAGCAGAAGGAACCGTGGGCCCATCACGCTTTGGCGCATGTGATGCTGTCGACCGGCCGCGTGCGCGAGGGCGTCGAGTTCCTCGGCGAGGCGCAGCGCACCTGGGTCGATCTCAACAGCTTCATGTACACCCACAATTGGTGGCATAAGGCGCTGTTTCACATCTCGCTTGGCGACACCGCCGCTGTGTTCGACGCCTACGACAACCATGTGTGGGGCATCGAGCCGACCTATTCGCAGGATCAGGTGGGTGCCGTCTCGCTGTTGGCGCGCATGGAGATCGCCGGCCTCGACGTCGGCGACCGCTGGCAGCAACTCGCAGCGTTCCTGAAGCCAAGGGCCCAGGATGTCATCCAGCCGTTCCTCACGCTGCAATATCTCTACGGGCTGGCCCGCGCCGACTATGCTGAAGCCGACACCCTGCTCGCCGCTGTCGAGGAGAAGGCCAACTCGTCGCATGCCTTCGACCGCGTCGTCTGGCGCGACGTGGCCCTGCCTGCCGCGCGCGGCGTGTATGCCCATGCCAAGCGTGACTGGTCGGCGGCAGTGCGCAATCTCTCGGTTGCCAATCCGCGGATGACCGAAATCGGCGGCAGCCACGCGCAGCGCGATCTGTTCGGCCAGATTCTGCTCGACGCGCACCTCAAGCTCGGCAATTGGCGGATCGCCGCCGATATGCTGGAGATGCGCCGCATCTGGGATCCCGACGGCGTTCCCCTCAACCGCGACCTTGCTCTCGTCCGTTCACATCTGGCGCTCACATGAACCCTGGCCCACGCAATCTCATCACCGACGTCGCCGGCCTGCGGGTCGGCAATGCCGAAGACCACACCATCAAGTCCGGCACCACGGTGCTCGTCGGCGACCGGCCATTCCGCGCCTCCGTCGATGTGATGGGCGGCTCGCCGGGCTCGCGCGAAACCGATTTGCTGTCGCCCGACAAGATGGTCGACCGGGTCGACGCAATCGTGCTCTCCGGCGGCTCCGCCTTCGGCCTCGACGCCGCGTCCGGTGTGACCGACGGCCTGCGCGCAGAGGGTCGCGGCTTCCAGGTCGGTCCGGTGACCGTTCCCATCGTGCCTGGCGCGATCCTGTTCGATCTGATCAACGGCGGCGACAAGGGCTGGAACGACAATCCATACCGCGAGCTCGGCCGACGAGCCCTCGAGGCCGCCGCGGAGGACTTTTCCCTCGGTACCGCCGGCTGCGGCGTCGGTGCCACCACCGCCGGCCTCAAGGGCGGCCTGGGCTCGGCTTCGCTGGTGCTACCGAGTGGCTTCACTGTCGCTGCGCTGGTCGGTGCCAACCCCACCGGCAGCGTCATCGCCGGCGACGACGGACATTTCTGGGCCGGGGCGTTCGAGATCGGCGACGAGTTCGGCGGGCTGGGCCCCTGCCCTCGCCCGGTGCCGCTGGAGGCAGCGGCGCGTACCAAGCGCGAATACATGACCGAGATGTCCAACACGACCATCGCCATCGTCGCCACCGACGCCGACCTCGGCAAGGCGCAACTGAAGCGTCTGTCCGTCGCGGCGCAGGACGGCATGGCGCGCGCCATCAGCCCGTCGCACTCGCCGGTGGACGGCGACATCGTATTCTCCGTTTCGACCGGCAACCGGCCGATCACCGAGCCGATCTACGACATGATCGCGCTCGGACACGCGGCGGCGGTCTGCCTCAGCCGCGCCATCGCGCGCGCCGCTTATTTCGCGACGCCGGCGCCTGGCGATCACTTTCCGACCTGGCAGCAGCGATGGGGCCGGCGCATCTAGCGCGCCGCGGGCTTGAGCCGCGCCAGCATGGCGCCGATTGCCAGTCCGACGACACCGCCGACCACCTTCACGCCGAGATCGAGCCAGCGACCGTGCCGGCTCGGCTCGAACACCTGCGTCAGCTCCAGCAGCGCCGTCGCTCCCACCAGCAGCGGGCCGACCAGCAACAGATGTCGCGGATAGGCGAGCCCGAAGGCGAGCCCGATCACCAGCAGCGCCAGCGCCCGCTCGACTTGCGTCGGCAGCGGTGAGATCGGGCGCCAGCCGATCGGACCGATGGTCACCACCACGAGCCCGACGAGCAGCAGCCAGGCGACACATTTGAGCAGAAGCTGCAGGAACACGGGGGCGGCCGAAGTTGATCCCGTCCTTGCTACGCCAGCACGGTAAGCGGCCGGTTAAGCGGCGCTCGCAACCTGCGCTCGGCTTCAGCCAATATTAACCATGCTGGCGCACCCTCAGGCCAGTTGCGTGTTGCGTCCGTGGTTGTGTCATGCGTTGGTCCGTGCTGCTCGTCGCCCTGGCGGCGCTTTCGCTTGGTGGCTGTGCCGTCAACCGCATGCCCGACACCAGCCTCCGGGCGCCATCGGAATATACCCTCGACACCGGCGATATCCTGCGCGTGACCGTTTATGGCGACGCCACGCTGAGCACCACCTACACCGTCACCGACAAGGGCACGATCAGCTTCCCGCTGGCAGGCTCGATCAACGTCCGCGGCCGTACCATCACCGCCACCGAGCAGATGATCACCAAGCTGCTCGCCGACGGCTACATGATCAGTCCGAAAGTATCGGTGGAGATCAGCACCTATCGGCCCTTCTTCATCGAGGGGGCCGTCACCAATGGCGGCCAGTTCCCCTACGTCTGGGGCATGACCGCGCGCGGGGCCGTCGCCACTGCCGGCGGCTTCAAGGACTTTGCCGATCGCGGCCACGTCACCATTTACCGCAAGGCCGGTGCCCAGACGGTGAAACTATCCGTGCCGCTCGATACGCCCATCCGGCCGGGCGACAACCTCGTCATCGACGATCGCTGGTTCTGATCGTAGCCGTTACGGCTAGAACGGCAGTCCGACATAGTTCTCGGCAAGTGCGCTCATTGCCGCCTCCGACCCCATGAGGTAGTCGAGTTCGGCCAGTTGCAGCCTCTCGCTGAACTCGCCGTCTTCAGGGAAGCGGTGCAGTGTCGAGGTCATCCACCACGAAAACCGCTCCGCCTTCCACACCCGCGCCAGCGCCTGGGTGGAATAGCCCGCCAGCCCATCCGGCGCACCGTCGCGGTAGTGCGCGATCAGCGCTTTGGACAGATAGTGCACGTCACTCGCGGCAAGGTTCAGCCCCTTGGCGCCGGTGGGCGGCACGATATGGGCGGCATCGCCGCATAGGTACAGCCGCCCATGCTGCATCGGCTCGATCACGAACGAACGCAGCGCCGCGACGGATTTCTCGATCGAGGGTCCCGTCGTCACCTGGTCAGCCGCCGCCTGCGGCAATCGCCGCCGCAGCTCATCCCAGAATGCTTCGTCACTCCACGCTTCGGCCCGTTCGCTCGCATCGACTTGCACGTAGTAGCGACTGCGCGTCGGCGACCGCATCGAGCAGAGCGCGAAACCGCGCGCGTGCCGGGCATAGATCAACTCGTTATTGGCCGGCGGAACGTCCGCCATCAACCCCAGCCAGCCGAACGGGTACACCCGCTCGAACACGCGCAGCAACGCCGTCGGAATGCTGCGGCGGCTGACCCCGTGAAACCCGTCGCAGCCGGCGATGAAATCGCAGGCAATGCGTTGCGTCAGGCCATCGTGCCGGAAACTCACCGCCGGGGATCCCTCGATGTCGTGCAGCGTCACGTCGTTCGCATCATAGATGCTGCGCTGCCCCGACGCCGCCCGTGCCTCCATCAGGTCGCGGGTCATCTCGGTCTGGCCATAGACCGTCACCACCCGGCCCCCCGAATGCTGCTTGAGATCGATCCGATGCAGCGTATCACCGAAGGCGATGTCGATCCCCTCATGGATCAGTCCATCCGCATGCAGGCGCGCGCCGCACCCCACCTCGTCGAGCAGGTCCACGGTCCCCTGCTCCAGCACGCCGGCACGGATGCGCGACAGCACGTGCTCGGCGCTCGACCGTTCGATGATGACATTGTCGATGCCGGCGCGGCCGAGCAATGCTCCCAGCAGCAGACCAGCGGGCCCAGCCCCGACGATCACAACCTGCGTCCGGGTCACGGCGAATTGCCGATGCGGGTGACCTGCGTCAGCAGCGCTTCCGCTGTCCTGAGGCTGGCTCCCGTCGTCATCACCAGTTGCGGCAGAGCCAGCCACTCGAGCGTCCATGCCGCGCCCGACCGCTCCTGCTCGTGCACCAGACTCGCATGCATGGCCCCGGTCAACGCTGCGCCGTAATGCGCCAGCGCCACCAGGACCTCGGCCCCCACCGGATTGTGCTTGTGCGGCATGGCACTCGAGCCGCCACCACCTTCGATGGCCAGCTCGCCGACGCGGTTCTGCGCCATCAACGCCATGTCGACACCGAGCTTGCCCAGACTGCCGCTGACCAGTGACAGCCAGTCTGCGAGTTCGACGATGCTGTCGCGCTGTGTGTGCCAGCTGCTCGGTGGGGCCGAGAGGCCGAGCGCTTGCGCCAGCCGCGCCGTCACCGCTGCGGCCTTATCGCCGAGCTTGTCGAGCGTACCGGCGGCGCCGCCGAACTGCACCTGCAGCACGCGGGGACGAAGCTCGGTCAACCGCTCGAGATCGCGCTGCAGCGGACCGCGCCACGTCGCCAGCTTGTCGTGCACGCTGATCGGCAGCGCGTCCTGCATGCGCGTCCGCCCCATCAGGCTGTTGCGTCCGAATTGCCCGTCGAGCTCATCGAGCCGCGCGATGATCGCCAGCAGCCGCCTCTCGAAGATGGCCAGCACCGGCTGCAACCGCAGCATCAGCGCCGTGTCAACCACGTCCTGGCTGGTCGAGCCGAAATGCACATCCTCGTCGTATGGAGCACCCAGCCACTCTCGCAGTTGCCGCACAAACTCGACGCCGACCGTGCCGTCGCGCGTCGTCGCGGTGCGGATGGCATCGGCATTGACGTCGAACACCTTCAACTGCTCGACGACGTGCTCCGCGGCGTCCGGGTCGATCACCCCTTCGGCGCCCTCAGCCTCTGCCAGCGCGATCTCGAAGCGCAGCATCTCGGCAATTTCGGCTTCGGCGGAAAAGCAGCCGGCGATCTCATCGTCCCCGAGCAACCCGGATAGCAGCGGACTATCGAAGGGGGACACGCTCATGCCTGTCCCTCAGATGTCGAAAAACACGGTTTCATCCGGCCCCTGCAGGCGGATGTCGAAACGGTAGCTGTCGCCTTGCCGCTGCCCGATCAGCGTCGGCACGCGTGTCCGGTGCTCGATCCGCAGCAGGATCGGGTCGGCGGCATTGGCCTCGGCCTCGTCCGAAAAATACATGCGCGTGTTGAGCCCCAGATTTATGCCGCGCGCGACGATCCAGAGGCTCACATGCGGCGCCTGCAGTCGCCCGTCCGGAAACGGCGCCCGGCCCGGCTTGATGGTCTCGAAGCGATATAGGCCGGTCTGCGGATCGGCGGCCGCCCGTCCCCAGCCGGTGAAATTGGGATCGGCGGTCCCCCGCGTCTCCGAGGGGCTTGGATAGAGCCCGGCCGCATCCGCCTGCCAGATTTCGATGACGCAGTCGCGCAGCGGCTCACCGGTGCCGTCGAATACATGGCCCTCGATGGCGATGCGCTCGCCGCTGGTCCTGTCGTTGCACATCCGGCCGCCGAGATCCTCGGCATGCACGCCGTGGATGCCGACGAAATTCGGCATCAGTCCAATATGGACATACGGTCCGGCCGTCTGCGACGGCGTCTCTTTCAGTGTATCGAGCGGCTGCGGCATCAATTACCCTCCAGCCGATTTTCGAACATGGTCGAGCGCCGCCCGCGCAGCACGATGTCGAACTTGTACGCCGTGGCATCCATCGGGATGGTGCGCGCCATGTCGAGCGGCGCAATCAGTTGCTCCACCGCCCGGGGGTCGCTGAGGCCGCCTGTCATCGGGTCCAGCTTGATCAGCGGGTCGCCCTCGAAATACATCTGCGTGATCAGCCGCTGGGCAAAGCCGGAGCCGAAGATCGAAAAGTGGATGTGCGCCGGCCGCCAGTCATTGACGCCGTTCGGCCACGGATAGGCGCCCGGCTTGATGGTGCGAAACGCGTAGCTGCCGTCTTCGCCCGACAGCGCTCGGCCGCAGCCGCCGAAATTGGGGTCGAGCGGCGCCAGGTAGCCGTCCTTCTTGTGCCGGTAGCGTCCCGCGGCATTGGCCTGCCAGAACTCGATCAGCACGCCCGGTACCGGCCGGCCCCGCTCGTCCAGAATACGGCCATGCACGATGATGCGCGGCCCATGCGCGCTCTCGCCCGGCTTGGCGAAATTGTGGATCAGGTCGTTGTCGAGCTCGCCGATCACGTTCTGGCCGAACACCGGCCCGGTCATCTCCGACATCGTGTTGGAGAACGAGATCGGCGCCCGCTGCGGCGAGCGCAGCACCGTCGTCTTGTAGGCCGGGGTCAGCGCCGGCGGATGCCACAGCCGGTCTCGCGGGAAGAATGGCCCGGTCTCCGGAGCGGCGTTGCTGCCTTCGCTCATTCGCCCTTCCCCGCCGCAATGTCGGCAAACACCTGCTTGGCAACGCGGAACGCGGTGTTCGCCGTCGGCACCCCGGCATAGATGGCGACGTGCAGCAGCGCCTCCCGCACGTCGGCTTCGGTGGCGCCGGTGCGCGCCGTCGCCCTGATGTGCATTGCCAATTCGTCGGTGTGCCCGAGCGCGGCAAGCAGTGCGATGGTGACGATCGAGCGCTCGCGCTTGCTCCATTCGTTGCGCGACCACAGGTGCCCCCACGCCGCCTCGGTGATCAGCGCTTGGAACGGCTCGTCGAACTCGGTTGTCGCCGCCTCGACCCGCTCGACATAGGCGTCGCTGAGGACGGCTCGTCGGGTTTCCAGTCCCTGCCGGAGACGCGGCGATTTGACATCAGTGACTGACATGAGAACCCGTCTCCGTTGCGACGAAGGACATGAAACTACGCGTAATGGCCGCCAGCATTTCCGGCTGCTCGATCGACGGCAGGTGCCCACAGGCTTTGATCAGCTCGAACCGCGCCTGCGGAATGCACCGTGCGAACGCCGCCACGTCAGCCGCCGGCGTCGAGCCGTCATGCTCGCCGACGATGCAGATCGTCGGCACGCGAATCTGCGGCGCCAGATGGTTGAGGTCGGCCTCGCGCAGCGCCTTGCAGGTGGCCAGGTAGCCCTCGACCGGCTGCCGCTCGAACATCGTGCGATAGCCGGTATAGTCCGGGTTGTCCGGGCGGCGGAACTCGGCGGTGAACCAGCGCTCGAGGATGCCCTCGGCGACGCCGGCGAGACCTTCAGCCTCGATGCGCCCGATGCGCGTCGACCAGAATGCGTCATCGCCAATCTTGCCGAGCGTGTCGCACAGCATCAGGGCCTCGACCAGGTCCGGTCGCGCGGCATAGAGCTGCTGCGCCACCATGCCTCCCACCGACACGCCACAGACAATGGCGCGCGTTACCCCCAGGTGATCGAGCAGCGCCGCCAGATCGTCGGCCAGTAAGGCGATGGAGTACGGCGTCCGCCCCACTTCCGACAGACCGTGTCCGCGCTTGTCGTAGGTGACGATCGTCACCTCGCCGGCAAGCCGCACCACCACGTCGCGCCACATGCGAAAGTCAGTGCCCAGCGAGTTCACGAACACCAGTGTCGGCCGGCCCTTTGGCCCGCCGATCACCTGGTGGTGCATCGTGACGTCGTTGAGGCGCGCGAACTGCATCAGAACGGATATCCCTGCTTGGGATCCTCGATGGTGATCCACCGCAGATCGGTGAACTCGTTGATCGCCGCCTTGCCGCCGAAGCGGCCAAAGCCCGAGCCCTTGACGCCCCCAAACGGCATCTGCGCCTCGTCGTTCACTGTCGGCCCGTTGATGTGACAGATGCCGGCCTCGATCTGCGCCGCAACGCGCAACGCGCGCTGCACGTCGCGGCTGAACACCGCCGACGACAGCCCGTACTCGGTGTCGTTGGCAACACGGATCGCCTCGTCCTCGCCCTTGACCCGGATCACCGACTTCACCGGTCCGAACGATTCCTCGGTGTAGATGCGCATCCCCGGCCCGACCTTGTCGAGCACGGTCGCCTCCACCACCGTGCCGGTCCGCTTGCCGCCGGCCTTGAGGATTGCACCCTTGGCCGTGGCGTCGGCGATCAGCGCCTCCATTTTCTCCGCCGATTGCGTGCTGATCAGCGAGCCCAGCACCACATGCCCGCGCGGATCGCCGGCCGGCAGTTGCGCGGCGCGCGCCGCCAGTTTCTCAACGAAGGCATCGGCGATCTTGTCATCCACGATGATCCGTTCGGTCGACATGCAGATCTGGCCCTGGTGCATGAACGAGCCGAAGACCGCCGCATTCACCGCCCCATCGAGGTCGGCATCTTCGAGCACCACCAGCGGCGCCTTGCCGCCCAGTTCGAGCAGCGCCGGCTTGAGGTTCTTGCCCGCGAGTTCGCCGATGCGCCGTCCGACGGCGGTCGAGCCGGTGAAGTTCACTCGCCGCACCGCCGGGTGCGCGATCAGCGCTTCGACCACCGCCGCCGCGTCCTTGGGATCGTTGGTGATGACGTTGACCACGCCCTTGGGCATGCCCGCATCCACGAGGCATTGCCCGATCAGCCGGTGGATGCCGGGGCAGCTTTCGGACGCCTTCAGCACCACGGTGTTGCCGCAGGCGAGCGGCATGGCGATGGCGCGGGTGCCCAGGATCACCGGCGCGTTCCACGGCGCGATGCCGAGCACGACGCCGGCCGGCTGCCGGATGCCCATCGCCAGGGTGATGCCCGGATTGTTCGACGGGATCACCTCGCCAGCGATCTGCGTCGTCATCGCCCCCGCCTCACGCAGCATGTTGGCGGCGAGCATGACGTTGAAGCCGGCCCACGGCGCCGTGCCGCCCGTTTCTTCGATCATCAGCCGCGTGAACTCCTCGACGCGGCTGTCCATGATGTCCGCCGCCTTCACCAGCAGTGCCCGCCGTTCGCCCGGCCCGGTCTTGCTCCAGCTCTTGAATGCCGCCGCGGCTGCCTCCACCGCCGCGATGGCGTCGGCGACACCAGCCGCTGCGGCGCGGGTCGCGAGCTTGCCTGTATAGGGGTCATTGCGGTCGTAGGTTGCCCCGCTCTGAGCCTGCCGTGCCTCGCCATCGATCAGAAATCCGATGTCCATCTCGTTCTCCTAGAACCCTAGAACCTGTGCGTTGACGGCGGCCTCGAGGCCGCCATCGGCGGCGATGTTGCTGCCGTTGATCCAGCGCGCGCCGTCCGAACAGAGAAATGCTATCACGGGTGCGATATCGGAGGGCGTGCCAGCACGTCCCACCGCGGCGATATCGGCATCGACGCGCTGGTCGCCAAACACCTGCCGAAACTGCCCGAGGATCGGCGTCTCCACCGGCCCGGGACTCACCGACACCACCCGCACGCCGCGATCCTTGAAGGCCGGATCGTGCGCGGCCAGCTGCGTCCACAGCAGCAGCAATTCCTTGCTCAGCGGATAGGCCTCGCCGTCGGTCACGCCGTGCTCCTTCAGCACCGCGGCGACGTCGGGGAAGCCCGCGAGCGCCACCATCGAGCGCGCCCGGTTGAGATTGGCGCGCCAGCCATAGCCGGCGATCGAGGCGACATTGATCACGACGCCGCCGGCCCGCATGTGCGGTACCGCCGCTTCGCTCAGCCCCCGCAATCCATAGAAATTGACCGCCACCGCCGGTACCGCGCCGCTGGCGCTCGACAATCCCGCGACATTGCACAGCGCATCGAACCGTCCCGGCAATTGCCGCGCGATCTCGGCCACGCCACCTGCGCTCGACAGGTCGCCCCGGATGAAGCCGGCAAGTGGCACGCGTCCCTCATTGAGATCGACGCCGATCACCTCGGCACCGAGCTGCGCACAGACCTCCGCAGTCCGCGCCCCGATGCCGGAGGCCGCGCCGGTGATGACGATGGTCTTGCCGAGCAGCATCACTTGCCGACCTCCTCCTCCCGCACGTCGAGCCGGTAGCCGACCGGCAGCAGCCTCAGGCCGGTGCGCCGCTCGAGGGCTCCCCAGATGCCGCGCGGCAGCAGCAGTGCGAACACCAGCGCCGTCGCACCGAGTCCGACGAGGTACCAGACGCCCGCCGCACCGAACCAGGTCTCGATCAAAAAGAAGATCACGGCGCCGAGGATCGCGCCCTCGAAGGTGCCGATGCCGCCTACCAGCACCATGAAGATCATGTAGGCCGTCCACTGCACCGAGAAGAACGCCTTGGGCTGGAACGTCAGCGCCGTGGCGAGCCACAGTGCTCCGGCAATACCGACGCCAAACGCTGCCAGCACGAAAATCAGCCGCTTGGTGGTCGTCACCCGCACGCCCACCGACGCGGCCGCATCCTCGTTGTCGCGGATCGCCTGGATGGCGGCGCCGACACGGCTCCTGAGCAGCAGAAACAGACCGCCCAGCAGCCCCAGCAGCGAGGCCAGCGCCAGCCAGTAGATAACATTGCGCCTCAGCACCGGATCGAACGCGTTGAGCGCGATCAGCGACGTGCCGGTTTCGCCTTTCACCAGCGGGTCGAGGTTCACCAGCAGGTGCGCCAGCTCTGCCACCACCCACATGCCGATCGCGAATTCGCCGCCCTTGAGCCGCAGCATCGGATAACTGAGCGGCACCGCGACGATGGCGACGATCAACCCGGCCAGCATCATGCCCACGAACGGATTGAGCCCCCAGTCGGCGAGCTTGATGGTGAAATAGGCGCCGAGGCCCACAAACAATTGCTGGCCGACACTGACGAGGCCCGCATAGCCGGCCAGAGCATTCCACATCGCGGCCATGATCACGTACACGAACAGGATCGTCAGCCGGTCCATCGCGCCCGGCCCCAGCCACAGCGGCGCGATGGCAGCCACCACCGCAAGCACCGCGACGCACGCCACGCTGGCCCGCGACACCGTCGTCCAACGCTCGACGCGGAAGCCGGTTTGCGCGTTCATGCCCGCCCCCTGAGGAACGGGCGGACACCTCCGGCGAGCCAGATGCGCACGAACAGCACCACCAGGAACACGCCGTGGCCGGCGATCAGGAAGCCCAGCGGCGAGACCTTCGCGCCAAGCGTCTGCGCCAGCGCCAGCACGATGCCGCCCAGCAGCGTGCCCCAGACCGAGCCGGCCCCGCCGATCACCGCAGCCTCGAAGGCGAACAGCAATTGCGCCGCGCCGGCATAAGCGTCGAACGTGCCGCGCATGCCGAGCGCCGCCCCCGCGAGCCCCACCGTCGCCAGGGCGATCGCCGACGCCACCGCCGTCGCCATGCGCGCATTGATGCCCACCAGCCCTGCCGTGTCGGGGTCTTCCGAGGTGGCCCGGATCGCCCGGCCATAGGGCGTAAAGCTCAGGAACAGTTGCAGCCCGACCAGCACCACGATCGCCAGCGCGAAGATGCCGACCGACAGTTCGCCCACATAGATGCCGCCCGGCAGCTCGATGGAATCGTAGCTCAGCGTGCCGATGTAGTTGCTGAGCGAGCGCGTGTTCGCGCCGAATGCGGTGAACAGCGCGTTGTCGATGACGATCGCAAGACCGAATGTTGCAAGGATGGGCACCAGCTGCCCCGCGCTCAGCGCCCGATCGAGCACGAAGCGCTGCAGCGCGAACCCGATCAGCGCCATCAGCGGCAGCACCACGAGCAGGCCGACGAAGGGTGACACGCCGTAATTCTGTGCCAGCACCAGCAGCGCGTACGCCGCCAGCACTGCGAGGCTGCCATGCGCGAGGTTGATGATGCGCATCACCGAAAACATGAAGCTGAGGCCCGCCGCGATCAGCGCGTAGTAACCCCCGAGCAGCACACCCTGGATGATGGTGTTGATCATGCGGTCGCCCTCTCGCGGCCGACGCCGAAATACGCCTCGGTCACTGCCTCGCGCGGCAGCGACGCCGTCGGCCCCTCCAGCACCACGCGACCTTCCAGCATGCAGATCACCCGCTGCGCCACCTTCAGTGCCCGCGACAGATCCTGCTCGACCAAGAGTACTGTGGTCCCCGACTGCATCAGCAGCCGCAACGACTCGTACAGCCGTTCGATCGCGATCGGGGACAGGCCGAGCGACACTTCGTCGAGCAGCAGCAAGGACGGGTTGCTCATCAGCGCCCGCCCGATGGCGGTGGCCTGCTGCTCGCCGCCCGAGAGCGTGCCGGTGCGCGCTCTGAGCCGCGCCTCGAGATTGGGAAAGGTCTCGAGCACCTTATCGACCGTCCACGGTCCCTTGCGACTCACCATGCGGCCGACCAGGAGGTTCTCCTCGACCGTCATCTGCGTGAACAGCCGCCGCCCCTCGGGCACCAGCGCAATCC
>JAEWCE010000341.1 GCA_023390785.1 Pseudomonadota bacterium | reverse complement strand
AGTTGAGCGACGACGTATCGCTGGAGGAATGCCTGCGCCAGTCGCGCTCCGCCGGCTTTACCGGCATGGAGAAGGGCCGCCGCTTCCCCGACGACCCCAAGGTGATGTTGCCGATTCTCAAGGCCGCTGACGTGACGCTGTGCGGTGGCTGGTTCTCTGGCACGCTGGTGGACGAAGAGCTTTCGGCCAACAAGGACCGCATCGCCCCGATGATCGAGCTGTTCAAGGCGGTCAACGCTCCCTGCATCGTCTATGGCGAAGTCGGTCGTTCGATCCAGGGTGACCGGTCGAAACCGCTCGCCACCAAGCCGAAGCTTTCCGACGACGAGATGAAGACCTATGCCAGGAAGGTCACCGCCTTCGGCGAATGGGCCGCCGAACAGGGCATGCCGCTCAGCTATCATCACCACATGGCCGCGGTGGTCGAGACCGAGCCCGAGCTCGATGCCTTCATGCGCTATTCCGGTCCCGGCATCCCGCTGCTGCTCGATGCCGGCCACCTCGCCTTCGCCGGCGGCGATGTGCTGCGCGCCATCGACCATCACCACGCCCGCATCAACCACGTGCACGTCAAGGATATCCGCCGCCCGGTGATCGACGCGCTCGACCGCACCAGGCAGAGCTTCCTCGACGCCGTGGCGCTCGGCGCCTTCACTGTGCCCGGCGACGGCTCGCTCGATTTCGGCGCCATCGTGAAGCGCTTCGCCGACCACGGCTATGAGGGCTGGTTCGTCGTCGAGGCCGAGCAGGACCCGAGGAAGAATCCGCCGCTCCGGATGGCCCAGGTCGGCCACAAGGAGCTGATGCGCGTCATGACCGCTGCCGGCTACACCGTCGAAACCCAGGGGTTCCCCAATGGCTGAGTTGCGCCTCCGTCCCACCCGCGGCGACGACGAGCGCCGCCACCACGTCACGCCGCAATCGGCCGGCTGGACCTATGTCGGCTTCGATGTGTGGGAGCTCGAGCCGCCCGACTTCGTGCAAGGTGGCAAGGACGACCGCGAGGTCTGCCTGGTGTTTGTCACCGGCAAGGGCAAGGTCGCTGTCGACGGCAAGGAGTTCGGCGAATTGGGCGAACGCATGTCGCCCTTCGACGGCGCCCCCTGGGCCGTGTACGTGCCCGCCGGCGCCGTATGGAGCGTCACTGCCGCTACCGACCTGACGCTGGCGGTCTGCACCGCGCCCGGGGGCGGCTCATATTCGCCACGGGTCATTCCGCCCGGCAGCCACCCGCAGATCACCCGCGGCAAGGGCAGCAACACCCGCTACGTCACCGACATCCTGCCCGAGGGCGACCCGGCGCATTCGCTGCTGGTGGTGGAGGTGATCACGCCCGGCGGCAACACCTCGTCCTATCCGCCGCACAAGCACGATACCGACAATTTGCCGGCCGAATCGCTGCTCGAGGAAACCTACTATCATCGCCTAAGACCGCCGCAGGGCTTTGCCATGCAGCGCGTCTATACCGACGACCGCTCGTTCGACGAGGCGCTGGCGATCGAGGACGGCGACGTGACCCTGGTGCCGCGCGGCTACCACCCGGTCGCCGCCGTGCACGGCTACGACCTCTACTATCTCAACACCATGGCCGGCCCGAAGCGCACCTGGAAATTCCACAACGCACCGGAGCACGAGTGGCTGTTGAAGTAGGCGTCAGCGCAAGGCCCCCTTACCCGCCGCTGCGCGGCGACCTCTCCCCGAGGGAGAGGTGGGGCCGTGGCGAGATGGTGCCCATGAACCACCTCTTCCTTGGGGGAGAGGTCGGAGGGCGAAGCCCTCCGGGTGAGGGGGCCTTACGACTGGCACTGACGCTACAGCGCATCGAAGGCTCCGAGCTTGCGCGCGCCCAACAGGTAGAGGCCCATGATGACGATCGGCACCACCGTGAAGGCAGCGGCGAGCGGGATGTTTCCGGCGGTGCCCTGCTGCGTGTAGACGACCTGGCCGATGAACAGCCGACCATTGCCGACGATCTGCGGCACGATGTAGTCGCCCAGCGTCAGCGAGAAGGTGAAGATCGAGCCGGCGACGATGCCCGGCAACGCCAGCGGCAGGATCACGTGGCGGAAGGTCCTGAGCGGCGGCGCGCCGAGATCGGCGGACGCATCGATGAGATTGGCGGGCACCCGCTCCACCGCCGCCTGGATCGGCAGGATCATGTAGGGCAGCCAGATGTAGAGGAAGACCAGGAAGGTGCCGATGAACGAAAAGCTCAGCGAATTGCCACCGATTACCGGGATGGCGAGGATGGCATCGAGCACGACGCCGAGGTGGAACTGGGCGAACACCCAGGTGAGGATGCCCTCCTTGGCAAGGATCAGCTTCCAGGCATAGACCTTGACCAGGTAGCTCGACCACAAGGGCAGCATCACCGCGAGGTAGAACAGCACTTTCCAGCGGCCCCTGAGGTAGCGCGCCGCGAGGTAGGCGATGGGAAAGGCGATGATGGCCGCCGCCAGCGTCACCGCTGCCGCCATGCCGACGGTGCGCCCGATCACGTCGGCGTTCTGCGGCTTGAACAGCTCGGCATAGGTCTTGAGCGTGAATTCGTGGACGACGAGGCCGGAAAAGTCGTCGATGTGAAAGAAGCTCTGCAGCAGCAGTGCCAGCAGCGAGCCGAGATAGACGATGCCCAGCCACAGCGCTGCCGGCAAGAGCAGCAGGACCAGCAGCCAGCGCGGCCGGCGCCAGAACACATCGCTGAGGCTGCCGAGCACGCCGCGGCGATTGGGCAGGATGGCGGCGGCCTCGACGCTCATGCCTCGCCCTCCATCAGATGGATGGCGTCCTTGGCGAAGCCGAGCGTGACGCGTGCGCCCTCCCCCGGCACGCTTTCGCTCGACGGCACCGCAGCGTGGAGTTTGGTGCCGTTGAGGTCGATCAGCAGCCGGACGACCGGGCCCAGGTAGGAACGGGTGACGATGGTGCCGGTCATGCGCGACGCGCCGGTGCCGGCGGCGATGACGTGGATGGCCTCGGGCCTGAGCGACGCCCAGCGCTTCTCGCCGACGATCCAGTAAACGAAATCGGGCGTCAGCACATTGGACGAGCCGACGAAATCGGCGACGAAGCGCGACACCGGCCGCTTGTAGATCTCCTCGGGGGTGCCGATCTGCTGCACCTTTCCGTCGTTGAACACGGCGACGCGGTCGGCCATGCTGAGGGCCTCGCTCTGGTCGTGCGTCACGAAGATGAAGGTGATGCCGAGGCTCTTCTGCAGCGCCTTCAGCTCCTCCTGCATCGACTCGCGCAGCTTGAGGTCGAGCGCCCCCAGCGGCTCGTCGAGCAGCAGCACCTTCGGCTTGCCGACGATGGCGCGGGCGAGCGCCACGCGCTGCCGCTGCCCGCCCGAGAGCTGCCCCGGCCGGCGCGCGCCGTAGCCGGACAGGCGCACCATTTCGAGTGCCGCTTCGGCCTGCCGGTGCCGCTCGCGCTTCGGCACCTTGCGCAGCATCAGCGCGAAAGCGACGTTGTCGAGCACGTTGAGGTGCGGGAACAGCGCGTAGTCCTGGAACACCGTGTTGACGTTGCGCCGGTAGGGCGGCACGCCCTCGACCCGCTCGCCGAAAATCTCGATGCTGCCGGCGGTCGGCTGCTCGAAGCCGGCGATGAGCCGGAGGCAGGTGGTCTTGCCCGAACCGGACGGCCCGAGCATGGCGAAGAACTCCCCCGGCACGACGTCGAGGTCGACCTCGTCCATGGCGCGGACCGGCCCGAAATGCCGGGAGACGTGGTGCAGCGAAACGGCGGTGGTCATGGTTGCACACCGCACCATGCAAATCCCACAGGTGTCATTCCCGCGAAAGCGGGAACCCATCTATGATCTGGCGCGAGGGGCAAGCTGGGTCCCCGCTTGCGCGGGGATGACACTCGGTGGTGGGTCGAAAAGATGTGCCTGCCCCGCATCGCCCGTTCGGGCGGCGTCGACTGGTGTCGCAGTCTTCTCGCCAGTTCCGTGCTCACTTCACCCCCACCCCAGCTTCGCTGCGCACCCAGCGGTCCTAGCTGCGCTACCCTCCCCGCGAGGGGGAGGGGACGCCGGCTGCAATCTCCGGGCCGGCCACGCTTCCCCTCCCCCGTCGCGGGGGGGGCGGCGCGCTTGCCCGGAGATGGTCAGGGGTTAG
>JAEWCE010000305.1 GCA_023390785.1 Pseudomonadota bacterium | reverse complement strand
GCCCAGGCCGCGGCGCGCCACACGGCCGACGCTGGCCAGCAAGCAGCGCCGGCTCGCAGGCAAGTCGCAGCGCAGCGGCATCAAGCAGTTGCGCCGAACTCGCCCCAGCGAGGACTAGTTCCTGCCCTTGGTTTTCGGCGCCGCGCCGGCATTGATATTGGGATGGTTCGGCGTCGGATTGCTGTCGAAGCCGTCAAAGACCCCGAAGATGTGGCTGTTGATGATGCTCTGGCCGCGTGGCTTGATCGCCGCCGGCTTGCAGTCGCGCGGATTGGAATATTCCGTGAGCTGGATGCGGCAGTCGATGACGCCGCTGGTCGTGCCGCAATAGGTGCAGGTGTCCCACTCGCAATTGACCTTGTTGCCGTCCTGGTCCTTGCCGTCCTTGCGCGCGGTGCCGGTGCTGTTGCACGCCACGCCGGTCGAGGATTGCTTTGGTGCCGCCAGCACGTCGGGGGCAGTCATCGCCAGCAGGGCAATCGATAGAACCACGAGTCTCAACGTCATCGTCGCCTCCATAGTTCGTCCGAGGCCGCTGAGACTGCGCCTGCAGGAGGGACAGCGCAATTGGATTGTCGTTCAATTGTCTGCGTCTGCGCGTTCCTCACCTAAACCGCGGCTGAATTTTTCATTCAGCGCCGGCTCAAAGGCCGGCGCCCAGTCTTCGGGTCATCGCCACCCCACATCTGGAGATTGAAAATGACCCCACGTTTCTCATCCGTCCTCGCCGCCACCCTCGCCCTGGTCGTCGCAGCAGCGCCCGCCTTCGCCGTCGACAACAATCCCAACGGCACCACCATCACCAAGTCCGACCTCGAAGGGCAGGGCTATAGCTGCTCGCTGGTCAGCACCGGCTTTTGGGAATGCACCAAGGACGGCAGCACCACCTATTGGTGCGACGCCGGCAGCTGCCAGCCCAAGCCGCTGATTTCCGGCGGCGGCAAGAAGGGCAAGTTCGGCAACATCCTCAACAACGGCAATCTCACCGTGCAGGGCACCTTCGACGGCGGCTCCTCCAAGCCCAGGGGCCCCTCGCTCGGCACCAACAAGCTGCATCTCAAATGAGCCGCCACCTGCAAGTCGCGCGCCTGTTGGTGCTGCCGGCGCTCCTCGTCGCCGGCCTCGCCGGGCCGGCGTACGCCGAACCCAACAATGGTGGCGGCCCGCAGGGGCCCACCGTCGAGGATCTGTCCAAGCAGGGCTACATCTGCACCACCTTCCACGACGTCTATCTCATCTGCAAGGACCCGAGCGGCCGAGGCGGCACCTATGTGTGCGCCCCCAACAACCAGTGTGTCCCCTACAACCCGCAGCAATCGGGCGGCAGCGGCGGCGGCAAGCTCCGCCTCCCCAAAATCACCACCCAGCACAACCTGACCCGCCACTGACCCCCCGCCGGACGAGGCCCCGCCCCGTCCGCGCCCCGGGCTTGGGCGTGAACAAGTGATGCACTAAGGTGCCCGCTCCTGGTTCGCGGAATCACCATGCATCTGCTTCTAGTCGACGGCTCGGGCTATATTTTCCGGGCATTCCATGCCCTGCCGCAGTTCACCCGCTCGGACAAGCTGCCGGTCGGCTGCGTGCTCGGCTTCTGCAATATGATCTTCAAGCTCGAGCAGGACCTGCAGGGCGACGACGCGCCCACGCATATGGCCGTCGTGTTCGACTATTCGGGCCGCACCTTTCGCGATCAGATCTACGCCGAATACAAGGCGCACCGGCCGCCGCCGCCCGAGGAGATGGTGCCGCAGTTCCCGCTGACGCGCACCGCCACCGCCGCCTACGGCCTGCCCTCCATCGAGATGGAGGATTGGGAGGCCGACGACATCATCGCCACCTACGCCTGCATGGCGCGCGACGCCGGCGGCCGGGTGACCATCGTCTCGTCCGACAAGGACCTCATGCAGCTGGTCGAGCCCGACGGCTCCATCCGCCTGCTCGACACCATCCCGCGCCCCGGCCAGCCGCCGCTGCGATGGATCGGCGTCGACGAAGTGTTCGACAAGTTCGGCGTCACCCCCGACAAGGTCATCGACGTGCAGGCGCTGTGCGGCGATTCCGTCGACAACGTGCCCGGCGTGCCCGGGATCGGCGTCAAGACCGCCGCCGAGCTGATCAACACCTATGGCGACGTCGAGACGCTGCTCAGCCGCACCGCCGAGATCAGGCAACCCAAGCGCCGCCAGGCGCTCGAGGACAACCGCGAGCTCGCCCTCATCTCCAAGCGCCTGGTCACCCTCAGCCGCGAGGTGCCGGTGACGCTGCCGCTCGACGCCCTGGCGCGCGAGCCCATCGACCCGGGCAGGCTCTTCCCCTTCCTCAAGGCCATGGAGTTCACCAAGGCCATCGCCTACCAGTCCAAGGTGCTGGAGGTGAACCCGGACGATTGGGAGGCCGATCCCGGGCTCGCCCCGGCCAGGATCGAGCCCATCGGCTTCAATAACGAGGCCAAGGAGGCAGCACGTGTGCTGCGCCTTGCCGCTGAAGGCAAGGCCGAGAACGCCGCGGTCAAGTTCGCTGCCGAGCGCCTGGCCAGGGTCAAGGCACTGCCCATCGATGCCGCCGGCTACGAAACCATCACCGACCTCGATACCCTTGGCCGCTGGCTGCGCGACATCGAGGCGCAGGGCTATGTCGCCATCGACCTCGAATCCACCGGGCTCGACAACCAGACGGCCGACCTCGTCGGCATCTCCCTGGCGCTGGCGCCCGGCAAGGCCGCTTATTTGCCGCTCGCCCACACCTCGGGCAGCGGCATGTTCGGCGAGCGCCTCGACGGCCAGCTCGACCTCCGGCAGGCGCTGGAGCTCCTGAAGCCGCTGCTGGAAGCGCGTTCTATCCTGAAGATCGGCCACAACATCAAATACGACCTCGGCCTCCTTCTGCGCTACGGCATCGAGCTGCACCCGTTCGACGACACGCTGCTGATGAGCTACGTGCTCGATGGCGTGCAGTACAACACCCTCAGCGAGCTCAGCGCCCACTGGTTCGGGCACAAGGGCATCGAGATCACCGAGCTCATCGGCAAGGGCAAGAGTCAGAAGACCTTCGCCGAAGTCCCCATCGCCGACGCCGCCCGCTACGCCGCCGAGGACACCGATCTCACCATCCGCCTGTGGATGATCCTGAAGCCGCGCCTCGCCGCCGAGAACATGACGGCGCTGTACGAGACCGAGGAGCGCCCGCTCGCCCCGGTGCTGGCCCGCATGGAAGGCCGCGGCATCTCGGTCGATCGCAACATCCTCTCGCGCCTCACCGGCGACTTCACCCAGCGCGCCGCCGCGCTCGAGGAGATGGCCTACGAAATGGCCGGCGAGCGCTTCAACATCGGCTCGCCCAGGCAGCTCGGCGACATCCTCTTCGGCAAGATGGGCCTGCCCGGCGGCACCCGCACCAAGACCGGGCAGTGGTCCACCACCGCCGGCGCCCTCGAGGACCTGGCCGAAAAGGAGGGCGTGCCGCTCGCCAAGGTCATCGTCGACTGGCGCCAGCTCACCAAGCTCATCGGCACCTACACCGCGGCGCTGCCCGACTACATCAACGCCCGCACCAACCGCGTCCACACCACCTACAGCCAGCACTCTGTGCTCACCGGCCGGCTGAGCTCGAACGATCCCAATTTGCAGAACATCCCCGTCCGCACCGAGGACGGCCGCAAGATCAGGACGGCGTTCGTTGCGGCGCCGGGCAAGGTGCTGGTCTCGGCCGACTACAGCCAGATCGAATTGCGCATCCTCGCCCACATCGCCGACATCCAGGCGCTCAAGGACGCCTTCGAGGAGGGCCTCGACATCCACGCCATGACCGCATCCGAAATGTTCGGCGTGCCGGTCGCCGGCATGCCGGCCGACGTGCGGCGCCGCGCCAAGGCCATCAATTTCGGCATCATCTACGGTATCTCGGCCTTCGGCCTCGCCAACCAGCTCGGCATCGAGCGCTCCGAGGCCGGCGAGTACATCAAGACCTATTTCGCGCGCTTCCCCGGCATCCAGGACTACATGGCCGAGCAGCGCCGCAAGGTGAAGGCCGACGGCTACGTGATGACCATCTTCGGCCGCAAGATCGCCTTTCCCAACGCCAATTCCAGCCACCCGGCCGAGCGCAGCTTCGTCGAGCGCGCCTCCATCAACGCCCCCATCCAGGGCTCCGCCGCCGACATCATCCGCCGCGCCATGATCCGCATGGAACCCGCGCTCGCCCGCGCCCGCATCGCCGCCGACATGCTGCTGCAGGTGCACGACGAGCTGATCTTCGAGGTCGACCAGGGCACCGAGGCCGACGCCATGCCGGTCATCGCCGCCGTCATGGAAAACGCCGCCATGCCCGCCGTCAACCTCAGCGTCCCCCTCAAAGTCGACGCCCACGCCGCCCACAACTGGGACGAAGCGCACTAGAACGCGGCTATAGCAGCAGGATTGCGGTCCCACGCGCAGCGCCTGCAGTCAGTCCCGTCCCCACGGCTGCGCCGTAGGGGGAGGACCCGACTGCCCGGATCGTCACCCACTCGGGGGTGTCATCCCCGCGCAAGCGGGGACCCAACTCACCCCGTGCACCAGCGGCGGCATGGGTCCCCGCTTCTGCGAGGATGGCACCTCGTGGATCGCAACATCGCGCAGTCGCTCCCCCCCGCTCCGTATCGGTACAAGGGCGACCGCCCTCACACCCCAGCCAGAAACGCCGCCGCCGCCGCCAGCACCTCGTGCACGTCGGCGCGTCCGCCGTCGGTCAGCGCCACGCGCACCCGCGGCACGGTCTGCCCGTTGTACAGCGACACCATGAAGTCCTCGACGCCGAGCTCGGGATAGTCGCGCACCGGCACCTCCACCGCCTCGGTCACCAGCTGCAGCGTCCGCCCGGCCACGCCGAACACCAGCCCCTGTCTCTTTATACACATCTCCGAGCCCACG
>JAEWCE010000261.1 GCA_023390785.1 Pseudomonadota bacterium | reverse complement strand
CGGCTTCGCCGCCACCTTCCCCCGCACGCGGGAGAAGGACCCGACTGAAGCACTTCAACGGTCCTCCACATGCCGTGTGCATGTGCCGCGATGCGGCATGACTGAACTTCGCTGTCCCGTACTGATCGAGCCGCTGTCCGAGGAGGATGGGGGTGGTTTTCTCGCAACGGTTCCGGATCTGCCGGGCTGCATGAGCGATGGCGAGACGCCGGCGGAGGCCATTGAAAATGTGCAGGACGCGATCGAGGAATGGCTCGATCTGGCGCGGAAGCTCAGCCGTGAAATTCCCGTCGCATCAAAAGTGACCGAGGTCGCCTGACTCGGCTTGCGGCCCTTTTCATTTCCGCCGCTGCGCGCGACACTGCCGGCGGGGGGACCATGACCTACAGCTTTGCCTTCGCCATCCTGTGGTCGGCGTGGATGCTGTCGTGGCTGCTGGCGGCGCTCTGGGCCAGCCGGGCGGCGGCGCGGCCACCGCGCAGCGCCGAGATCGTCTACTGGCTGCTGACCGTCGCCGGTGTGGCGCTCCTGATCGTCAACTTCCGCAACGGCCGGCTGCAGATGGTGTGGACCGAGCCGGGCTGGGCCGACTGGGTGCTGTTCGCGCTCGCGGCGCTCGGCCTCGGCTTCACCTGGTGGGCGCGCCTCCATTTGGGCACGCTGTGGTCGGGACGGGTGACGCGCAAGGCGGGCCACCACGTCATCGACACCGGTCCCTACGGCCTCGTACGGCATCCGATCTATACCGGCCTCCTGCTCGCCGTGATCGCCACGGCGCTGCTCAAGCCCGACGGACTCGGCCTTGCGGGCGTGGCGCTGCTGGTCCTCGGCTTCGTCGTCAAGGCGCGGCTCGAGGAGCGGTTCCTGTCGGAGGAGCTGGGGCCCGACTACGCGGCGTATCGGCACCGGGTGCCGATGCTGGTGCCGTTCTGGCCGGTCCACGCCGGGTGAGCTTCCTTGCCGCCGTCGGCCTAGGCGCGGCGGGCGCTCCATTCGGCAAGACCAATGCCGATGATGATCAGCAGGCCGGCGAGCATATGGAACGGCTGCAAATCCTCGCCCAGGATCAGCACCGAGCCCAGGGCGCCGAACAGCGGGATCAGGTTGATGAACAGGCTGGCACGGTTGGCGCCGATCAACTCGACGCCGCGCACGTAGAACATCTGGCTGATCAGCGAGGGAAAGACCACCGTGTAGGCGACGATCAGCCAGCCGAGCGCCGAAATCTTCGGCACCGCAGCGACGAAGCTTTCGGCGCCGCCGCCGAGCACGAGCTGGAACACGATCGAGGCGAGCACCGCACCGGCAAAGCTCGCAACCAGAAAGCTCATCCAGCTCGTCTTCGGGCGCCAGCGCAGGCCGATCGAATAGATGGCATAGGCGAGGCTCGCCAACAGCACCAGCAGATCGCCGAAATTGACGTCGAGGCTCAGCACGCGCCCGAGGTCGCCATGCGTTGCCGTCAGCGCCACGCCCACGATGGTCACGGCCACGCCGACCAGTTGCAGCGCCCGCACACGGGTCCGGAACAGGATGAAATTGAACAGCATCACGAGGATGTTGATCGTCACCTGGTCGATGGCGTTGTTGATCCCCGAGGTGAAGTGCGCGGCGACGTAAACGAGCACGTTGAAGGTCGCGTAGCCCACGACGCCGTAAAAGAGATACAGCCACCATTTCTGGCGCAGGGTCGGCCAGTCGCGGCGCAGCGGTTCTGCGGCGAAGGGCAGCAGCACCAGTAGCGCACCGGCCCAGCGCAGCAGCATCAGGGCATAGGGGTCGATGTTGCCGACGGCCGCTTTGCCGGCAACCACGTTGCCGCCCCAGAACAAATTGCACAGCACCAGCAGCAGATAGGGCCGGGACAGCAGCCGGGTGGCGAGGGACTGGGTTCGGGGATCGGACATAGGAAGGGGTTGCGGGGTCGGTGCAAGGGCCTTATCAGCATTCGCCCAATGGTCAAACCCGGCCACGCGGGCGGGGAGCGACAAGTCCGGACATGGCAAATGTGATCGTCGTCGGCAGCCAGTGGGGTGACGAGGGCAAGGGCAAGATCGTCGACTGGCTGAGCGAGCGGGCCGACGTGGTGGTGCGCTACCAGGGCGGGCACAATGCCGGCCATACCCTGGTGATCGACGGGACCAGCTACAAGCTCGCGCTGCTGCCTTCGGGGCTGGTGCGCGGCAAGCTCAGCGTCATCGGCAATGGCGTGGTGGTCGATCCGCATCACTTTGTCGAGGAGCTGGCCAAGCTCCGCGGGCAGGGGGTCGAGGTCACGCCCGAGATCCTGATGATCGCCGACAATGCGCCGCTGATCCTCAGCCTGCACCGCGAGCTCGATGCGGTGCGCGAAAATTCCAATTCCGGCCTCAAGATCGGCACAACCAAGCGTGGCATCGGTCCGGCCTATGAAGACAAGGTCGGCCGCCGCGCCATCCGCGTCTGCGACCTGGCCGAACCCGAGACGCTGCCCAGCAAGATCGAGCGGCTGCTCGCCCATCACAATGCGCTCAGGCGCGGCATGGGACTTGCCGAGATTTCTCCCGCCGCGTTGCAGCGGGAATTGACCGAGGTTGCCGACCAGGTGCTGCCCTTCGTTGGCCAGGCGTGGCGGCTGCTCGACGAAAAGCGCCGCGCCGGCGCCCGCATCCTGTTCGAGGGGGCGCAGGGGGCGCTGCTCGACAACGACCACGGCACCTATCCGTTCGTCACCTCGTCCAACACCGTGGCGGCGCAGGCGAT
>JAEWCE010000212.1 GCA_023390785.1 Pseudomonadota bacterium | reverse complement strand
GGGTGAGGGGGCCTTGCCGCAGGCTGTCGAATCCGACCATCAGCCGCCGGCCTCGCCGCGCTGCCACTCGCCCTTGGCCTTGAGCTCGTCGACCACTTCCTTGGGCATGTAGTTCTCGTCGTGCTTGGCGAGCACGTTGGTGGCGGCAAAGCTGCCATCGCTGGCCACCGCGCCTTCCACCACCACGCCCTGCCCTTCGCGGAACAGGTCGGGCAGGATCCCGGTATAGTGCGCCAGCATGTCGGAGGTGCCGTCGGTGACGACGAAATCGTTCTTGTCGCCGGACTTCTTCCAGGTGCCCGCTTTCACCAGGCCACCAAGCCGCACCGGCGTGCCGGCCGCCACGGCCTTCTCGTGGATTTCAGTGGGCGAATAGAAGAACACGATCTGGTCACGCAGCGCGAACAGGATCAGGCCGACCGCCAGTGCCAGCACCACGCCCAGGCCGGCGATCACGCTGAGGCGGCGTTGCTTGCGCGTCATTTGACCACCAACCCACTGTCGGCCGCCAGCACGTCGAGCTCGCTGCGCGCCTGGGTGTCGGGATAGGCCCTGCGCGCCAGGTCGTAGTCGGCCTGCGCCGCGTCCATCCGCCCCTGCACCAGGCGCGAGCGCACCAATTGCGTCCACTCCTCGATGCTGCCGCCCTGTGCCTTGAGCCGCGCCTCGAGCCCATCGACCATGGCCTGGATTTGCGGTGCGTTGGCATCGAGCGCCGGCGCTGCTCCGCCACCTGGCGCAGCGGGCGCGGCTCCAGGATTCAGCTGCTGCTGTGCATAGGCAAGGCCGTTGCGCGCAGTGGCCATCCACGGCTCATCGCCGCTGCCCAGCGCCAGAAGTGCGTTCCAGTCGCGCACTGCCGCCGTATAGTCGCCGCTGCGGGTTTCCTCGCCGGCGATGTAATAGCGCGAGCGAATGTGTTTGGGATCGAGTGCCGCGGCCTGCTGGAACAGCTCGAGCGGCTCTCCGGCGACGCTGCCATTGTTCTGCATCATCAGCGCCTCGCCCAGATTGGTGAGGCTGTCGGCGGTGGGGGGTGCAAGCGCGTTGACCCGGCGCAGGGCATGCACGGCATCGGCGTAACGGCCGAGCTGCATATAAGCGGGGGCGATCACCTGCCAGCCGCGCAGGTCGTCCGGAGTCTTGCTCAGCCGCGCCTCGATGGTCTTGATGGCGGCGTCGAGGTCGAGATTGGCACCGGTCTCGGCCACCCGCTGGCTTAGCGGCTGGGCCGGCAGGTCGGGGCGGCCGAGGACCCAGTAGGTGCCCAGCGACAGCGCCGCCACGCAGGCGATGGCGACCCAGACGACGGCCTTGGAGCCTGAGCCGATGGTCTCGGCGGCCTCGCCCTTGAGTCGGATCAGCTCGCGCGCCAGTTCGCCCTTGGCCGCCAGCGCTTCGGCGTCGCCGAGTCGCCCGGCGGCGAGGTCGCTCTCGATGGCGCCGAGCTGGGCGCGATAATGGTCCGTCGTTGCATCCAACACCGAGGCACCGGCGTTGACCGGCCGTCCGGCACCCGCGTAGTAAAGCGTGGCGCAGGCGATCGCGGTCAGAATTATGGCGAGTAACCAGATGGTCATGGCCCCGAGCGTCGGAAAAGCGGTGTCGGCCGCGGCATCTATAGAGACATTCAGGCAAAATATGCAGCGTCCGCCCGCCGCATGGCAGGCGCCGATTGCCGCAGCCAGCTCCACGGCATGACCCCAAACTACGATTTCGCGATCTTCGGCGGCAATGCCCTTGCCGCGCTGCTGGCGGGCCTGCTCGCGCATGACCATGGAAGGCAGGTGCTGCTGGTCGCCGATCCCGTCTCGCCTCAGCGCCTGCCGCGCAGCCTGGACCTGGCTTTGCCACTGGCGACACGGCCTGAAAGCTGGCGCCTGCTCGAGCGCACGGTGGCGGAAACCCGGGCCCTGCTGGCGTCGCTCGACGCCGGCAACGTGCTCGATCGCGTCAACGTCGGCATCGTCGCGGACCTGACGGCGACTCAGGACGGCGTGGCGCACCTTGCCGGTGTCGCTTCAGGCTATGGCCTCGTCCCACACAAGGGTCTGTTTCGCAACGTGCCGCGGCTCGGCGGGCCCATCGGTGTTGCCGGCTCGAAGGTCTCGCTGCTCGAGCGCGATGCCGTGCGGCTCAGCTTCACCCGCGCTGGCGCGGCGGAACTCACCGTTTCCGGCGAGCCTGCCGGCATCGGCCAGATCGTTGTCGCCGATGATGCGGCGCTGCTCGAGCTCCTCCCCGAAGAGCAGCGGCCGCCGCTGCTTGCGGCGCAGGCGATGATCGCGACGCTGACGACGCCGGCCAAACGCCTCGCGGCGCCAGTCATGCTCTATCCCGACCGTGGCGTGACGCTGGTGCAGCGGCCGGACCTGTCGGTCCTCGGCCTCGTCAGCGGCGATGCCGATGTCGAAGCTCGTCTCGCCTCCGCGCTGCCCGGCCCCTTCCCGCTGCGCCGGCTCGCCAGCAGCCGGTTCCGCCGCGTCGTAACCGCCGACGGCGCGCCGCTGATCGGCCGGATCAAGCCGTCGAAGCTGCTGCTCCTCGCCGGCCTCGGCAACGCCGGGGCATTTCTGGCCCCGGCCATCGCCCGCCATCTCGCCGGAGTTCCGTCCGACGACGAAAAGGCGTGGTTCGCTGCCCACGATCCCGCACGGCAAAGCCGCGCGCCGGTGGCCGAAATCGTGGCAGGTGCCGCATGAGGCTGGCACCCGACGCCGCACACGAATTCGGCGGCATCGAACTCGATCGCCGCAAGCCCCTGAGCTTCCGGCTCGATGGCCGACGTGTCACCGGCTTTGCAGGGGACACCGTGCTGTCGGCGGCGCTTGCGTGCGGCATCGACACATTCGGCATGCGCGCGGGGCAGCCGCTCGGGCTCGGCGAACGCTTTGCCCCGTTGATCCGCTTCGGCCAGGGCGAGCCGCTGCCCATGGAGCGGACGCCGGCGATCGACGGCGCCACCCTGTCGACGATCGGCCGCCGCCGTCGCTTCGGGCCGCCGCAATCGCTGCGGCACGCCATCGGCGAACTGGCGGATCCGCCGTGGCTGCGCGTGGCCGCCGAGGAGACCCGCACCGTCGAGT
>JAEWCE010000191.1 GCA_023390785.1 Pseudomonadota bacterium | reverse complement strand
CCCCCGCCGTGGCAGCGAAGCCAGCGCCGCAGCCGGCTCCCACGCCACCCCCGCTGGCGCTGTCGCCGGCGCAAATGCTGGACCCCGAGCCCCCTTCGGCAAAGAGCGATTTCTCGGCAATGCTGTCCGAGTTCGAGCCGTCGCAGGCGGACGCCGATCCGGCCGCGGCGTTCCTTGCCGACGAACCTGAACTGATCGATCCCGAAGACGTGGCGTTCGAGTCCGAACCGGATCCAGAACCCGAACGCGAGCCCGTGGCGGTGACTCCTGAACCTCCGCCCGCGCCGCCACGAGCGGAGCCGGCGCCTGCCGCGACGCCTCGTCCGGCGATGTCGGTGGCTCACGCAGCGCCATTGCCCGATCCGAAATTGTCGGAAGACATGGCCGAGGAACTGCTGGCCCCGACAACCAATGCGGCCATTCAAGGCTCGATTTCCCGCCTCAGCGCGGCGGCGCAGATCGGCGGCATGGGCGGTCAGACGGTCGAAGGCATGATGCGCGAGATGCTCCGCCCGATGCTCAAGGACTGGCTTGACGAAAACCTGCCGGCGCTGGTCGAGCGCATGGTGGAAAAGGAAATCGCCCGCATTTCGCGTGGCGTGAAGTAACCTCCTCGCGCTCGCGGCTGTTGACTTTGCGCCGCCTGCCTTGCTTTAGACCCTGAATCCGAATTCTCGCCCGCCCTCGTCCCGGCGGGCCGCTGTCGCTGGACCATCATGCTTGAAAAGACCTACGAACCAAGCGCCGTCGAAGGCCGCATCTACCAAGCCTGGCAGGATGCCGGCGCCTTCAAGGCCGGGGCAGGCGCGCGCAAGGGCGCGGAGACCTTCACCATCGTCATCCCGCCGCCCAACGTGACCGGGTCGCTGCATATCGGGCACGCGCTCAACAACACCATTCAGGACATCCTCGTCCGCTACAACCGCATGCGCGGCAAGGACGTCCTGTGGCAGCCGGGCACCGACCATGCCGGCATCGCCACGCAGATGATCGTCGAGCGCCAGCTCATGGAGCGGCAGGAGCCGTCGCGCCGCGAAATGGGGCGTGAGAAGTTCCTCGAGCGCGTGTGGGCGTGGAAGGCTGAGAGCGGTGGCGCCATCCTCAACCAGCTCAAGCGGCTGGGCGCCTCAGCCGACTGGTCGCGCGAGCGCTTCACCATGGACGAGGGGCTCAGCGAGGCTGTCCGCAAGGTGTTCATCTCGCTCTACGAGAAGGGCCTGATCTACCGCGCCAAGCGTCTGGTGAACTGGCATCCGGGGCTCGAGACCGCCATCTCCGACCTCGAGGTCGAGAACATCGAGACGGCCGGTAAGATGTGGCACCTGAGTTATCCGATCGAGAATTCGACCGAGACCATCGTCGTGGCCACGACCCGCCCGGAGACCATGCTCGGCGACGTGGCGGTGGCGGTGAACCCGGAAGATCCGCGCTACAAGGGCGTGGTCGGCAAATACGCCATCCTGCCGCTGGTCGGCCGTCGGATCCCGATCATCGCGGATGAGTATGCCGATCCCGAGATGGGCTCGGGCGCGGTAAAGATCACCCCGGCGCACGATTTCAACGACTTCGAAGTCGGGCAGCGCCACCACCTCAAGCCGATCAACATCTTCACGCCGGATGCCCGCATCAATGCGCTGGCGCCGAAGGAATTCCGTGGTCTCGATCGCTTCGAAGCGCGCCAGAAGGTGCTCGAGGCCCTCGAGGAACTGGGCGCCGTCCTGTGGGTCGAGGACAAGAAGATCATGGTGCCCTACGACGAGAAGACCAAGCAGGTCGTGATCGAGCCCTTCCTCACTGACCAGTGGTTCGTGAATGCCGAGGTGCTGGCGAAACCGGCGTTGGCCTCGGTCAAGGAAGGCCGCACCAAGTTCGTCCCGCAGATGTGGGAGAACACCTATTTTTCGTGGATGGAGAACATCAAGCCGTGGTGCATCTCGCGCCAGCTGTGGTGGGGCCATCAGATTCCGGCGTGGTACGGACCGCGGCTGAATACCGATCCGGAGTTCGGCAAGCCCGATGCCGGTCCGAAGATCTTCGTCGCTGCCACCGAGGAGCAGGCGCGCAAGGATGCCGTCGCCTATTACGGCCGGCAGATCGAGATGCACACCTCGGGGCTCGGCTCCAGCAGCTTCCAGAAGGCCGTGGCCGAGTTCGAGCGCATTCAGCGCGACCGGCAGTCGCCGTCGGTCTGGGCCACGCGGAAGGCGCAGGACCCCTTTGCCGAGCTCGCCGATTCCAAGGTGCCGATGCACCGCGACGAGGACGTGCTCGACACGTGGTTCTCGTCGGCGCTGTGGCCGTTCTCGACTCTGGGCTGGCCCGATCAGACGCCCGAGTTGGCCCGCTACTACCCGACCAACGTGCTGGTCACCGGCTTCGACATCATCTTCTTCTGGGTCGCCCGAATGATGATGATGGGCCTCGAATTCATGGGTCAGGAGCCGTTCGACACGGTCTACGTGCACGCGCTGGTGCGCGACGAGCACGGCCTGAAGATGAGCAAGACCAAGGGCAACGTCATCGACCCGCTCAATCTCGTCGATGAATACGGCGCCGACGCCACGCGCTTCACACTGGCGGCGATGGCGGCGCAGGGACGAGACATGCGTCTCGCCATGAGCCGGGTCGAGGGGTACCGGAACTTTGTCACCAAGCTTTGGAATGCCGCGCGCTTCCTCGAAATGAACGGCTGTGTGCGCAGAGCCACGTTCGCGCCGAACAAGGTCAACCTGCCGCTCAACCGCTGGATCGTGGGTGCCACGGCGCGTGCCGTTGCAGCGGTGCAGGCGTCGATCGAGGACTACAAGTTCAACGAGGCCGCGAACGCCGCCTATGACTTCGTCTGGGGCACCTATTGCGACTGGTATGTCGAGCTTGCCAAGCCCGTGCAGACCGGCGAGTCCGAGGCAGAAAAACAGGAGACGCAGGCCACCGCCGCCTACATCCTCGACCAGATCCTGAAGCTGCTGCACCCGTTCATGCCGTTCGTCACCGAGGAGCTCTGGGGCGAGACCGGCAAGGCCGGCCCGCCTCGAGATCGGCTGTTGGCGCTCAGCGAATGGCCGATGCTGACCGGGCTTGAGGATACGGCCGCCGATGCCGAAATGGAGTGGCTGATCGCGGTTGTTTCCGGCATCCGGTCGGTGCGCACCGAGATGAACGTGCCGGCGGGCGCGAAGATTCCATTGGTCATCGTCGGGGCAGGGGAAGAGACCGGCACCCGAGTCGAGGGGCAGCTCGCGGCGCTCACTCGCATGGCGCGGCTCGAAGACGTAAAGTACGGCGACGAAGTGCCGGAAAGCTCGGCCCAGCTTGTGATCGGCGAGGCGATTTTCGCGCTGCCGCTCAAGGCGATCATAGATTTCGACGCCGAGCGCGTCCGCCTCAAGCGCGAAATTGCCAAGGAAGAGGTCGAGATCGGCAAGATCGACAAGAAGCTCGGCAACGATCAGTTCGTCGCCAAGGCGCCCCCCGAGGTGATCGAGGAGCAGCGGGAGCGGCGTGCGGACGCGGTAGCCAGGCTCGAACGGTTGAAGGCGGCGCTGGCCCGTCTCAGCTAGCGGCGCATCCCGGGGCCCTTTCGACCTGTGTCGTGGCATTCGCCGCGACCCATCGTCGTTGGCCAGCCCGCCTTGTGCCTTTCCTGCAACAGCGATCTTGAATCCTGAACGCAGGATGAACCGGCAACCATTTGGTCAGGCCCGGCGCCACAATCTCTCCCCAAACGAAGGCGAGGACGAGCAGGGCA
Organism: Pseudomonadota bacterium; assembly: GCA_023390785.1. Taxonomy (GTDB): domain Bacteria; phylum Pseudomonadota; class Alphaproteobacteria; order Rhizobiales; family Devosiaceae; genus Devosia_A. The sequence goes on along the minus strand of JAEWCE010000191.1, from coordinate 3,859 downwards.
GGGACTGGGTTGGCAGGCTGATCGGGACGATCCCAGCGTACCAGACTCGCCGGTTCCGACCTTGCACCTGAGCGGGCCGCGTGGATAAGCGCTTTCGAAGCGCTCTAAACAAGCGGCACGCCAGGGGAGTGGACTGATGGATAGCAACTACGCCGATAAATCGCGGCTGCCGAGCCGGCATGTGACCGAAGGGCCGGAGCGCGCGCCGCACCGCTCGTACCTGTATGCCATGGGGCTCACGAGCCAGCAGATTCACCAGCCGCTCGTCGGCGTGGCGACGGCGTGGAACGAGGCTGCCCCCTGCAACATCTCGCTGCAGCGCCAGGCGCAGGCGGTCAAGAAGGGCGTCGCCGCCAATCACGGCACGCCGCGCGAATTCACCACCATTACCGTCACCGATGGCATGGCGATGGGCCACGCCGGCATGAAGTCGTCGCTGGCTTCGCGCGATGTGATCGCCGACTCGGTTGAGCTCACGATGCGCGGCCACAGCTATGATGCCCTGGTCGCCATGGCCGGCTGCGACAAGAGCCTGCCCGGCATGATGATGGCGATGATCCGCCTCAACGTGCCGTCGATCTTCATCTATGGCGGCACCATCCTGCCGGGCCGTTACAAGGGCCGCGATATCGTGGTGCAGGACCTGTTCGAGGCCGTCGGACTCCACTCGGTGGGCAAGATGGACGACGTGACGCTCGACGAGATGGAGCGCGTTGCGTGCCCATCCGCCGGCTCGTGCGGTGGCCAGTACACTGCCAACACGATGGCGATGGTGGCCGAGGCGATCGGCCTGGCGCTGCCCTATAGCTGCGGCGCGCCGGCGCCGTACGAAATCCGCGACGCGTTCTGTGCGGCCGCCGGCGAGCAGGTGATGGAACTGCTCAAGACCCAGCTTCGTCCGCGCCAGATCGTGACGCGTAAGGCCTTCGAGAACGCCGCGATGACCGTGGCCGCCACCGGTGGCTCGACGAATGCCGCGCTGCATTTGCCGGCGATGGCGCATGAAGCTGGCATCGATTTCGACCTGTTCGACGTCGGCGAGATCTTCCGCAAGACCCCGTATATCGGCGACCTCAAGCCGGCGGGCAAATACGTCGCCAAGGACCTGTTCGACGCCGGCGGCATCCCGTTGGTGATGAAGGCGCTGCTCGAGGGCGGCTATCTCCACGGCGACTGCATGACGGTCACCGGCAAGACCGTGGCCGAGAACCTAGAGAACGTGAAGTTCAATACCGACCAGGACGTCATCCGTTCGACCACGAACCCGATCGCTCCGACCGGCGGCGTGGTGTCGCTCAAGGGCAACCTCGCGCCCGACGGAGCCATCGTTAAGGTGGCCGGGCTCAAGAGCCAGCGCTTTGTCGGCCCTGCCCGTGTCTTCGACACCGAGGAGAAGTGCTTCGAGGCCGTCAACAGCCGCACCTACAAGGAAGGCGACGTTCTCGTCATCCGCTACGAGGGCCCCAAGGGTGGCCCGGGTATGCGCGAGATGCTGTCGACCACGGCGGCGCTCTATGGCCAGGGCATGGGCGACAAGGTTGCACTCATCACCGACGGTCGGTTCTCGGGCGCGACACGCGGCTTCTGCATCGGCCATGTCGGGCCGGAGGCAGCGGTGGGCGGTCCCATTGCCCTGATCAAGGATGGCGACATCATCACCCTCGACGCCGTTGCCGGGGAAATCTCGGTGAACGTCAGCGAGGAGGAGTTTGCCCGGCGCAAGGCGAGCTGGGCGCCGCGCGAGTCCGAATATGGTTCGGGCGCGATCTGGAAGTATGCCCAACTGGTGGGACCGGCGCGTTACGGCGCGCTGACCAACCCGGGTGCCAGGGGCGAGAAGGAGCAGTATGCGGATATCTAGAGGTGCCTCGGCCCTCATTTCCGTAGGTGTGTTGTCGGCGCTGCTTGGCGCGGCGCCGGTCTTCGCGCAGGAGAAGCCGCCGCTTCCGCCTGCCGATATTCCGGGTCCGGCGGCGAGCGTGCCGCCCGCCCAGCCGATGCCCGATGCCAACACCGCGATCGATGCGGCACAGGCGATGGCGAGTGCCATGGACGGCGCCGGAGGCGGAATCTCCTCGGCCGAACAGATCGCGGCGTTGCAGGACGCGGCGACCGCCGGCGACCCCATGGCGCAATGGCAGCTCGGCCTGATGTATGAGAGCGGCGAGGGCGTGGCGCAGGACAAGGCCAAGGCCTTCGGCTATTTCGCCCAGATTGCCGACCAGCATGCCGACACGGCACCGCGCGGTGTCGAGGCCGACATCGTCGCCCATTCCTTCGTCAAGATGGGCGAGTATTACAAGGACGGCCTGCCGGAAGCCGGCATTCCCAAGGACGAAGACTACTCGATCCGCCTGCTGCTGCATGCTGCGAGCTATTTCGGCGACGCCGATGCCCAGTATCGCGTGGGCGAGATGTATCTCGACAAGAACGAGCTCGGCGACAACCCCATCCAGAGCGCACGCTGGCTGTCGCTGGCCGCCAAGAAGGGGCACGTGCCGGCGCAGGCCAGGCTTGGCGATATCCTGTTCAACGGCGATGGCGACCTCAAAGCCAACCGTGTCGAGGGCCTGATGTGGCTATCGGTCGCCAATCAGTTGGCACAGGGAACCATCGACGCCGACTGGATCGCCGACCTGCTCAATGCCGACATGTCAGTCGCAAGCCCCGACGAGCGCAAGCAGGCTGTCGGCATGGCCGACCAGCTCGCCGCGCAGTTCGCCGGGCTCTAGTCCATCAGCTTCCCCCAGGTCACGCTGAACAGCCGGGAGAGATGACCCCGGTTCCGCGGGGCTGGCGGCAAGTCGGGAAAGTGCTCGACCAGTCTGCCGTTCTCCCGGCGAACAATGGTGGCAATACCGAACCTGCAGGCTCGATCGAGGGCGATGCGCGTGATGTCGTCCATGGCTTGCTCCCATACTGGATGCGCAAGCTAGTCGACGCTGGCCTCGGGAATTCGACAGGCGGTCAGAAGACGAAGCTGGCTTCTACCGGCACGTGGTCGGACGGCTTGTCCCAGCCGCGGACCTCCCGGTGCACCAGCACGTCGTCGAGGCGGTCGGCGGCCTGCGGCGAGAGCAGCAGATGATCGATGCGTATGCCGTCCTGACGGTCCCAACCGAAGGTCTTGAAGTCCCAGAAAGTGTAGTTCGGCTCATCGCTCACGGCGCGTTGTGCGTCGACCATGCCGAGATTCAGCAGCGTCCGCCAGCGCTCGTGGCTCTCGGGGCGGAACAGGGCGTCCCCGATCCACTTTTCGGGGAAGGTCGCATCGATCGCCGCGGGGATGATGTTGAAGTCGCCCAGAAGGATGAACGGCTCCTCGAGGGCAAGCCGGGCCTCGACGAAGCTGATCAACCGATCCATCCACGCCAGCTTGTAGGTGAATTTGTCGGACTTCACCGGATTGCCGTTGGGCAGGTAGATACAGCAGACGCGAATAGCGCCGCTCTCGGTCGAGAACACCCCTTCGATCAGCCGCGATTGTTCGTCGCCGTCGTCGCCGGGCAGGCCGCGGGTCACGTCATCGAAGCGGTGCTTGCTGAGGATGGCGACACCGTTCCAGCTCTTCTGGCCGAAGGTTTCGACGTTGTAGCCGAGCGCCTCGATCTCGAGTCGCGGAAAGGCTTCGTCGACCGACTTGATCTCCTGCAGGCAGACGACGTCGGGCGAGACCTCCTTGAGCCAGCGCAGCAGCGCGTCCATACGGGCTTTGACGCCGTTGATGTTCCAGGTGGCGATACGCATGAGCGAACCGTAGCACGACTCACCCGAAGACAGCATCCCTGAGCTCGTCGCGGAAGCGACCGTCGCTTCCCTCATACATGGTGTTTGTGAATGCGACCGCGAGGGTCCTGGT
>JAEWCE010000278.1 GCA_023390785.1 Pseudomonadota bacterium | reverse complement strand
TCATCCCCGGGCAAGCGGGGACCCATCCATCCCCTGGCGCAAGGTGCGAGGTGGGTCCCCGCGTTCGCGGGGATGACACCGGGTGTTGCGGTCTTGCCTCCGCCACCACCCGACGATACAAGGCGCGACCTTTCCAGCCACATTCAGGGACTTCTCATGGCTCTCGAGCGTACCTTCTCGATCATCAAACCCGACGCGACGCGCCGCAATCTGACCGGCCAGATCATCGCCAAGATCGAGGCGGCGGGGCTGCGTGTCGTTGCCTCCAAGCGCATCCGCATGACGCGCGCGCAGGCGGAGGGCTTTTATGCGGTGCACAAGGAGCGGCCGTTCTTCGGCGAACTGGTCGAGCAGATGAGCGCGGCGCCGGTGGTGGTGCAGGTGCTCGAAGGCGAGAACGCCATCGCCAAGTACCGCGAAGTGATGGGCGCGACCAACCCGGAGAAGGCTGCGGCCGGCACCATCCGCAAGGAATTCGCGCTCAACATGGGCGAGAACTCGGTGCACGGGTCCGACGCACCCGAGACAGCGGCGCAGGAGATCAAGTACTTCTTCTCCGACGTCGAGATCGTCGGCTAGGGGTCAAGGGCCGGCAGCGATGCCGGCTCTTTCGTTTGCAGGGGAGGGATCATGCCCTACGTCAACGTGCGTATCATCGAGGACAATGTCACCGTCGAGCAGAAGCTGCGGGTGATCGAGCGCATCACGCAGGTCATGGTCGAGGAGCTCAACAAGGACCCGGCAGGAACCTTCGTCGTCATCGACGAGGTGCCGACCGACAATTGGGGCCACCACGGGACGTCGGTGACCAAGCTGCGCGCCGCGCGGGCTGCGGCGAAGACGCCGGCAAGGAGGGCCCCGGCCAAGAAGGCACCGGGCAAGACGGCGGGGCGCCGCTGATGCCCGAAATCCTCGTGCACGTGGTCGAGGGGCGTTCGCGGGAGGCCAAGAAGGCGCTGATGGCCGACATCACCGCCGCGGTGGTCAGGCATTTCGAGGTGCCGGCCGAGCGCGTGGTGGTGCAGATCGTCGAATCGAAGCGCGATTCCAAGGCGCGAGGTGGCGTGCCGTTCAGCGAGATGTGACCCGCCGGGGGAACCTCCCGGACTCCCCACCCGTTCTGCGGCCATCACAGCACGGAGGATCATCATGTCGGACAACAAGGACATGGTCGGCGGCCCCGACCGCGCACGCGTCGCGGGTGGCGAGGATTACGAGGTGAGCGATTTCGCGCGCCGCCACGGCGTCACGCCGGACGAGGTGCGCGAGATGATCGCTCGGGTGGGCAATTCCCGCGAGGCGCTCGAGCGCGAGGTGCAGCGGACCAAGCGGCACTAGGCCGCTAGCTGCCGACCTTGAGGAAGATCACGTCGCCACCATCGTGCCCGACGTTGTCGAGCGGCCGGAATTGCGGTTCCTGCTTCGAGTTGGCGGCGACGGCGGTGAGGATATAGCCGTCGAACAATTCGCGCGCGCTGAACTCGTCGTGGTCCTCATTGTCGAGGCCGTTGAGCAGCGCCTGCGCGAAGATCGAATGGCCGTCGCCGCCGGCATCGCTGACCGGCTCATTGTTACCCGATGAGATGAGGATGCGCGACTTGCGCTTCTGCAGCGCCAGCAGCGCATCGAGGCGCTTGTCGGCGTCGATCTTCTCCGCCTGCGGCGGGCCGCCGCGCAGCAGCGCGCCGGAAAAGCAGGAATCCGAAATCAGCAGCACCTTTCGCGCCTGGATGCGGGCGATCGCTTCCGAAATGGTCGAGGCGCTGAGATAGGTGGGTGGCACGCCGGCCACCGCGTCGGTCGGCACCCAGAAGGCGGTGGTGGTCATCGGCTCATAGATGCCGTGGCCGGCGTAGTAGATCAGCACTGTGTCGTTGTCGCCCGCCACCTGGCTCACATTGTAGAGCGCCATCTGCGTGTCGCGGCCGCTTGCATTGCGCAGGCTGAGCGAGGCCGGCTGGCCCGAGGGCAGGGTGATTGCGGTGGTGAAGCCGTATTTGCCGGTGAGCACCGCCTCGAGTGCATCGGCATCGGCGATGGGCGTCGCCAGCGCGTTGAAGCCGGTGGCCGCGCCATAGTCGGCGTTGCCGATGATCACGGCATAGCGCTTGCCGCTGCCCTTGAGGGCGTCGACGTCGCCGGCAAACACCACGTCGAGCGACTTCTGCAGCAGCAAATTGTCGCGCGTCAGCGCCACGACGCGGATCGTGTTGGCCCCGTTGACGAGCGCCAGCCTGCGGGTGAACCGTCCATTCTGGCCGAGCTCGGCCAACTCGCCATTGACCAGCACCGCGGTGACCGGGCTGGTCCAGCTCACCGTGCCGGCAATCTCGATAGCCGAGGACTTGACCGAAGCCGGGCCGCGCGTCGGCTCCGGCGACGTGATATGGATGGCGTCGGCGACATGCTCGAGCGAGGCGGCGCGGCCGAACAGCACCATGCCGGGGTTGGAGCCTTCCGAGCTGAAGGAACTGTGCGCCTTGGGATCGGGCGAGGCGGCGGCGTGCAACCGGTCGGCTAGACCGCTGGCGGTAACGGCGGCGCTGTCCTGCAGCGCCTCGGCGAAAGCGAAGGAGAAGTTGCCATGCACGACGGCGGTGCCATCGGGCATGGTGAAGCTCTTCTCGATGCCGACCCGGTTGTCGACGCTGCTGTAGAAGGCGGCGAACTCGCCTCGGTCGGGCACGAGGTGCGTGCCGGTAAAGCCGCCAGTGTCGGGCCTGTCGCTCCAGCCGCTCACCGGGTCGGCCAGTTGTTGCTGCTGCAGCAGGGCCGCGGCGCCCGAATGCGCGGCATCGAGCACCACCATCACATCGGCCTTGCGGTTGCGCACATTGGTGACGAATTCGCTGAGGTCGACGGCACTGAACGGGTGCAGCTCGTCGGCATCGTGGCCGGAGAGGAAGAACGCGGCCCTGCCGGCGATGAGCTTCAGCAGCGTTCGCGCGTGGTCGTAGGCGGCGTCGCCCTTGGGGATCGCGTTGGCGGCCTGCTGCACGTCGATGCTGTTTTCGAAGCCGAAGTAAGTGGCATGCCCGCCGAAATAGAACGTCACGAGATCGCCGCACTGCGCCTTGGCCACCACCGAGAGCAGTGTGGCGCGAAGGCTGTCGCGGGTGGCCGCGTCGCCCTTGAGCTCGACGAGGTCGAGGTCGCCGGGGAAACGGGCCTTGAAGGCAGCGGCGATCAGGTCGGCATCGTTCTCGGCGCCCTTGAGGGCGATCCGGGGGTTAGCGTTGATGCTGTTGACGCCAACCACCACGGCATAGGTTTTCGACGGATGCGGCGTGCAGCCGGGATCGCTCAGCCTGGCGGCGGCGTAGTCGACCAGCGGCTCGGCCGCTTCGCGCGACATGCCCATCGCGGCGTAGGCCGTCTCGACAGTGGCGCGATGCTGCGCCAGCTTCTGGTCGGCGGTGACGACTCCGGCATGCGCCGAGCCCAGGGCAGCCAGAACCGCGGCGGCAGCGGCCAGTGTTCTAAACATCGACGGTAATCCCCTCCGCGGCAAGTTCAACCGCCACCATCGGGCAAGGTCAAGGCAGCGCGGCGACCGGGGCGCGGCATTGTCGCGGCTGCCCCCGGCGCGAAGCTGCCATGCGCCGCCGGCGATTGTTGCCCCTGCCGCCAATGCCCATCTTCAAACCGTGAAAGGAGCACCAAAATGGGACTGATTAGCCATCTGAAGGCTGCTTTGCGCGGACGGGCTCGCGAAGACGTTGAACTCGACTATCTGAGCCAGTCCACCTCGCGGGTGGACCTCGAACTGCGCCAGCGCGAGATAGATCACGGGCGTTTCCGGCGCCTGCCGCGGCGCGGCTAAGGGCTTCACCTTGGGGCGTCGATGCCCTAAATGACGGGCGCGGGGCCGGCCCCGCGCGCCACGCAGTTTCGGTCGGGACGGCCCGCCACACGGAGAAATCCCATGGCCTGGGTCTATCTCGCCGTTGCCGGCCTCTTCGAAATCGTCTGGGCGATCGCGCTCAAATACGCTGACGGCTTCACCCGCTTCTGGCCCTCGGCGGCCGCGGTCGTTGGCATGATCCTGAGCGTCGTGCTGCTCGAACTATCGCTCCGCACGCTTCCGGTCGGCACCGCCTATGCCGTCTGGACGGGGATCGGCACCGTGGGCGCTGCGATCCTGGGCATGGTCCTGTTCCAGGAGCCGGCGACGGCGGTCCGCATCGGCTGCATCGGGCTGATCGTCTGCGGCATCGCCGGGCTGAAGCTCTTCGCCTGAGCGGCCCATGTTGCGGCCGCGACACGGCCGCCGCGACATTTTCGCGGGGTCCACGAAAATTCATGGAACCTTTTCGATTTTCGCGTAAGCCTGTGCAGGAGCGGGGGAGTTGGGCCTCCGCAGTGCAACCCTCGCATCGGCAACGCGTCGGCCAGTGCGGTTTGTTGAAAAGGCAAACCATGCTCTTTCGCGTCCACGAAGTCGCCTCCGTCCTTGCCCTCGTGGCGCTGCTGCTGATCGCCAAGCATATCCCGGTTCTGGGGGATTTGCCGCTGACCAACATCACCGGCATCATTTGCTTCGCCTTCGCGATCTTTTTGTCGCTGCGCATTTTCCAGTTCGAGCTGGCCCGTCTCCGCGCCGAAGACTAGTTGCCGCTGCGGTCGGGCAGCGCTAGGCGTGGCATATGAACACGCCTGTTGTCGCCCGCATCGGCCGCTCCGTCTGCCCGCATGATTGCCCGTCGACCTGCGCGCTCGACGTCGAGATCGTCGACGCACACACCATCGGCCGCGTCCGCGGCGCCAAGGACGATCCATATACAGCCGGCGTCATCTGCGAGAAGGTCGCCCGCTACGCCGAGCGCATCCACCACCCCGATCGACTGATCCATCCGCTGCGTCGCGCTGGCAAGAAGGGCGAGGGACGCTGGGAACGCATCACCTGGGACGCGGCGTTCGATGAGATCGTCGAGCGTTGGCTCGAGATCGAGCGCACATTCGGCCCCGAGGCGATCTGGCCGTATTTCTATGCCGGCACCATGGGCCATGTGCAGCGCGACGGCATCGCCCGGTTGCGCCACGCCCGCGGCTATTCCGACCAGTACGAGACCATCTGCACCGGCGCTGCCTGGCCTGGCTTCATCGCCGGCACCGGCCTGTTGGGCGGCCCCAATCCCGAGCAGATGGCCGAGGCCGATTGCGTGGTGATCTGGGGCACCAACGCCGTCTCGACCCAGGTCAACGTGATGACGCACGCCACCCGTGCTCGCAAGGAGCGCGGCGCCAAGCTCGTCGTCGTCGACATCTACCGCAACCCCACCATGGAGCAGGCGGACATGCCGATCCTGCTCCGTCCGGGGTCGGACGGCGCCTTCGCCTGCGCCGTGATGCACGTGCTGCTGCGCGACGGGCTGGCCGACCGCCAGTACCTGACGCAGTTCACCGATTTCGATGCCGAGGTCGAGGCGCACCTGATGCGGCGCACGCCCGAATGGGCGGCGGCGATCACCGGGCTGAGCGTGGCCGAGATCGAGGCCGTCGCCCATCTCGTCGGCCGCACGCCGCGCACCTATTTCCGCCTCGGCTACGGCTTCACCCGGCAGCGCAACGGCAGCGCCAACATGCACGCCGCGCTTTGCATCCCCGCGGTCACCGGCGCCTGGCGGCATCGCGGCGGCGGCGCATTCCACTCCAATTCAGGTACCTGGAAGCTCGACAAGTCGCTGATCACCGGCACGGCGATGGGCCGGGCCGGTCGCTCGCTCGACATGTGCGAGATCGGTAAGGTGCTGGCGGGCGATGCGCGCGCGCTCAAGGGCGGCGGGCCGGTGAAGGCGCTGTTCATTCAGAACACCAACCCGATGAACGTCGCGCCCGAGCAGGGCCTGACCCGCGCCGGCTTCGCCCGCGAGGACCTGTTCACCGTGGTGCACGAGCAGTTCATGACCGAGACCGCCGAGATGGCGGACATCGTGCTGCCGGCGACCATGTTCCTCGAGCACAACGACTACTACACCCGCGGCGGCCATACCCGCGTGCTGGTCGGCCCGAAGCTGATCGAGGCACCGGGAGAATGTCGTTCCAACTTCGCGGTGGTCGGCGAGCTGCTGCGGCGGCTGGGCGTCCACGACGCCTCGCTCGACATGACCGACCGCGAGATGGTGGCCGAGACCTTCCGCCGCTCGCGCTATCCGAGCCTCGAAGAGGTGGAGCGGACGGGTTTTTTCGTCGACCGCGAACGCCCGGACGACGAGGCGCGCTTCGCCAACGGCTTCGGCTGGGCCGACAGGAAGTTCCGCTTCCGCCCCAACTGGCAGGGCGCCGCCGATCGCAAGGGCTACCAATGGACCATCGATCCGGCCGCGGCACCCACCATGGTCGACTGGTGGGACATCAATGAGAGAACCAGCGCCGAGGTGCCGTTTCGCCTGGCGACGAGCCCGTCGCGCAGCTTCCTCAATTCGACGTTCTCGGAGACGCCAGGCAGCCGCAGGCGCCAGCCCGAGCCGACGGTGCTCATCCGCCCCGACGACGCGGCGGCCAACAGCATCGCCGATGGCGCGCGGGTCGCGCTCGGCAACCATCGCGGCACGGTGGAACTGACCGCGCGGATTTTCGACGGCATGCAGCGCGGCGTTCTGGTGGCCGAAGGCGTTCATCCCAACAAGGCGCACGGGAGCGGGCAGGGGATAAATACGTTGATCGGCTCCGACCAGATCCCGCCCTTTGGCGGCGCCGCGTTCCACGATGCCGCCGTGTGGATCCGGCCGCTTCAGGCCCAGTAGGTCTTCCAGAAGAAGTAGAGCGTCAGTCCAACGCCGTAGACCAGCACCAGCGCCCGGATGATGCGCGTCGGAATTCGGTAAGAGAGGCGGGCGGCGATATAGCTGCCGATGGTGACGCCCACCAGCGCGATGCTGCCGTGGTACCAGTCGATCGAGCCGGCGACGGCGAAGCGGATCACCGCCACCAGCGCCACCAGCACCGAGATGAACAGCTTGAGGCCGTTGGCGGCGTGGATGTTGTCGATGCCGGCGAGCACCAGGAACGCCAGCAGCAGGATGCCGAGCCCGGCGTTGAAGAACCCGCCATAGACCGAGATGGCGGCGAGCAGCGCCAGCAACAGCACAGTACCAGCCGCTTTCGCGCCGCGCCCGGAGCCGGCGCGCGCCGATACGAACGCATTGATGCGCCCGCCGACTGCGAACAGCACCACCGCGAACAGCATCAGCCACGGCACGGCGTAGGAGAACTGCGCGTCGGACACATGCAGCAGCAGTTCCGCGCCGGCGTAGCCGAAAAGGGCGGCGATGATCGCATAGACGACGAAGCGGTCGCGGTATTTGGCGAGGTCGGACCAGAAGCCCAGCGCCCCCGAGGCATAGCCGGGCAGGGCGGCATAGGTGTTGGAGGCGTTGGCGATCACCGGCGGTACGCCCGCCGCCAGCAATGCCGGGAACACCACGAAGCTGCCGCCGCCGGCCAGCGAGTTGAGCGCCCCGCCAATGAGCCCGGCGACAAAGAGCAGAAGTTCGGTCACGCCACCGGGCTAGCGCGCCACGCGGCCGGACGCAACCACCCTCAGGTTGCGTGAGTTATCACAAGGTGATAACATCATGAGATGGTCCGTGGCGCCGACCCCACGCTCGACACCCTGCTTGCCCTCGACGGGCAAGTGTTCTTTGTCGACGACAAGGCGCGGTTCTGGGTCAAGTTCGAGGTGAAGCGGGTCGAGCCGAGTGAGGAGCGGCCGCATGGCCTGCGCTATTCGTTGACCCTGCATGGGCCCAGGAGCGAGCGGCTCGTGGGGTTCGACAACGCCCACGCTGCTCGGAGCAGCAGGACGCCGGCGCGCGACCATCGGCATCGGTTTCGCACCATCCGGCCCTACGATTATGTCGATGCCGCCGAACTGATGGCCGATTTCTGGTGCGAGGTCGATCTGGTGCTGAAGCAGATGGGTGTGAAATGAAGACGCTGCGGATCGGTATCGCGAGCTACGAGGATATGAAGCAGCGGACGCTGGACGTCGCCGCGGGCCGCCGGCGGCTGGGCCGGGACGATCCGACAGTGTGGTTCACCTCTCTCGACAGCGTCGCCAAGGTGCTGTCCGACCGGAACAAGCTGCTGCTCGAACTGATCGCGTCGCAAAAGCCGCGCTCCTTGGCGGAGCTCGAAGCCCTGTCGGGCCGGGCTAAGTCCAATCTGTCGCGTACGCTCAGGACCCTAGAGCGCTATGGGCTCGTGCATCTGGCCAAGGACGCGAAAGGGCATCTGGTGCCGACGGTGCCGTTCGACCGCGTGGCGTTCGAGATTGCGTTGCTGCCGCAGGCCGCTTGACGAACGCGCGGCGACGGACCATATCCGCCGTGGCTGCTGGCGCCGGCCGCTCGCCGGGATTGTCCCGATGGTGAAGCCAGCCCCGTATGGTGCGGGATGTCGATTTCATGGTTGCATCCTCTTCGAGGCGATCGTGGCAAGGCGGGCTCCCATGAGTTGATGCCTCGATCCGAAGGATCGACCGATGCCCTATTCTCTCGACACACCCTCCATCCAGACCCTCAAATCCGAGGCCAAGGCCCTGCGTGAGGAGCGCGCTCGCGGCGGCACGCCGCTCAACCACGGCCAGGCGCTGGAGGAGATCGCCCGACGCCACGGCTATCGCGACTGGAACACGGCCAGCGCTACGCTGCCCGAACGCATCGCCATTCCGGTGCAGGTCGGACAGCGCGCCAAAGGGAGCTACCTCGGCCGGCCGTTCACCGGCCTGGTCATCGCCATGAAGCTGATGCCCGACATGCAGCACTATGAGGTGACGGTGAAGTTCGACAAGCCGGTGAACGTGAGCAAGTTCTCCTGGCCGATCGAGCGGCAGCGGGTGACGGCGAGCGTCGGCCTCGACGGCGTTTCACTAGCCCGCACGTCGGATGGAGAACCGCATATGCGCCTCGAGCGCCAATAGCGAAAACTTGATCCGGCTCCGTGGGTTGTCTTCTATCGTTTGTTGCCGATAGAGTACACGCGGACCTCCTCCGACGGCGTGTCGCCCCCACAAGGTGATGCGCCGTCTTTCTTGCAAAGACCCCACCATGCAGCAGACCAAGCCGATCGACCTCTACTATGCGGCCACACCCAATGGCCGGAAGATCACCATCATGCTCGAAGAGCTGGGCGTGCCCTATAGCGTGCACCCGATCTCGATCTCGCGCGGCGACCAGTTCAAGCCGGAATTCCTCGAGATTTCGCCCAACAACAAGATCCCGGCGATCGTCGATCCCGAGGGGCCCGACGGCCAGCCGATCTCGATCTTCGAATCGGGCGCCATCCTCAAATACCTCGCCGAGAAGTTCGGCAAATTCTACGGCAAGAGCTGGCGCGAGCGCGTCAAGATCGACGAGTGGCTGTTCTGGCAGGTCGGCGGCTTCGGCCCGATGCTCGGCCAGGCCAATCATTTCTCCCGCTATGCCCGGGAAAAGATCCCGTACGCCATCGACCGCTACGTCAACGAGACGCACCGGCTCTACCGCGTGCTCGATACCCAGCTCGGCAAGCAGGCAAAGGCCGGCAGAGATTACGTGGCCGGCGACGACGTCTCGATCGCCGATTTCGCCATTCTCGACTGGTCCAACGGCTACGCCAACTACGCCATCGACGAGGCCGAATTTCCGCATTGGCTGGCCTGGCGGGCGCGCATGAAGGCACGGCCGGGCGTGGCCAGGGCGCTGGCCTTCACCTTGCCCGAAAAGCCGGTGGACATCGCCAAGGATGACGAGGCGCAGAAGGTGTTGTTCGGCCAGCGCTGAAGCGGTGCAGCAATGGCGGACTATTGCCCGCCATTGCAGGTGAAGGTGGGGGCGTCGGGGCGGTCAGGGACGCGCGGCCAACCCTGCGTCACCGCGCACATGCCCGCGAGACAGCCGCCGCCGATGCGTAGCGTCGCCCCGCCATCGATGACGAACAACTGCACGTCGTTGGTGCTGCCGTCCTCGGGGTTGTAGACGGTGGCGCTGTAGGTGTTGGGGTCGCCGCTGGCTGCGATCTTCAGCATCGTGAGGCCGAGCAGCGGGCGCGTCTGCAGGCTCTTGTCGGGGTTGTTGTAGTCGAGCATCAGCGCCGCGAAGGTCTGCGGGTCGGTCGCGTTGCATTGCGCCGCATTCTTCTTCGGGATGACGATATAGCTGAGCGTTCCGCACAGCTGGACGCCGCAGGGCGCGATCGTCACCTCGGTGCCGTTCTGCGTGCGCCAGGTGCCGACCACCGGCGAGCCGATCACCGAACTCAGCGGCACCGGCGCGGCCACGGCCGGCGGCCCAAAGAGGAGCGCCACCAGAGCAAGCAGCGCCAAGCGCCAGCGGGCGGCTGGCGCGATGTGAGGACGGGGAAGCTTCACGACATCTCCTCCTGGCGGCGGCCGTGGTGCCGCAAAAACGTCTGGCCAACTACGGCGCCAATTCGCGCGAATATGTGGCGCTCCGGACGACGACTAGATCGGCCGGCTCGCCGACAAAAGGCAAGAGGCATCGCGGTTGCAGCGGAGGCCGGCCCGCCGATCTTTGGCGCCGCGCGGCAGTTCTGCACCAGTCCGGCCGCAGGGCCTCAGGGGCCATGAAAAATCGGGGGCCCGAAGGCCCCCGCAGTCTCCCGTCGGGAAGTCTGAGGAGGACGGGTGTCAGCTCACCGCCTCGATCTTGGAGGCCATGTCCTTCTTGCCCTTGGCGGTCCAGGTGATGGCGACCTTCTCGCCGACCTTGAGCTTGGAGAAGTCGCACTTGGCGGCGAAATAATAGGTGGTCTTGTTGTCGAGCGTGACCGTGCACGCCTTGGCGCTCAGCGCCTTGATCATGCCGTTGGTGACGGTGGGGGCAACGGCCGGCTTCGCCGGCGCCGTGGGCGTGGTGGTGGCGGCCATCGCCGACGTGGCGCCGAGGGCGACCACGATCAGCAGCGGCAGGGCAAGTTTGCGCATGGCAATCTCCTTGAAGGATGCATCCGGCCGAGACCTCGGCGCGGGGCCGGGGCGGGTGCGCCGGCGGCAACGGATACAGCTCTAGGGGAGGGGATTTGCCTGCCTCTGTCGCCAACTATACTTCGAGTTAAGGTTGCGGCGCCGCCGCCGGGACGATGTCCGGCTGCCGGGTGGCGAGCTCGGGCGCCGCGCGCTCGGCCGGTCGCGAGGCGAGGCCGGCCGCAGGGAATACGACGGTGGCAATCAGGCCCGGGCCGTTGTCGCCGAGCACGATACGGGCGTGGTGGCGCGCCACGACGGCCTTGACCAGCGCCAGGCCGAGGCCGGCGCCCGGCGAGCCCCGATCCGAATTGAGCCGACGGAACGGCTCGAACACCTCCTCGCGCTGGTCGGCCGGAATGCCGGGGCCATTGTCGGCAACGACGACGACCGTCTGCCCCTCGACGGCCCGCACCGACAGCGAAATCGTGGCACCCGTGCCGGCGTAGCGGCTGGCATTTTCGATCAAATTGACCAGCATCTGCTGCACCATCTTGTGGTCGCCGAACACCGGCGCCCCGCTGGCCGGAACGTCGTCCCAGCGCAGCGTCTGACCGTTGCCCTCGAGCACCGGCTCGAAGGTCTGCGCCAGGTCGCGCACCAGCTCGGCCGCCGAGAAGGTGGTGAAGCTCGAGCTGTCGTCGGACGTCTCGATGCGTGAGATGCGCAGCACCGTGTCGAGCACGCCGCCCAGCGTTTCCATTTCCGACTGGGCTCGTTCGAGCTTGGCCGAGGCCGCTGCCGGCGCGGTCTCGGCGGCCGCTTCCTGCAGCAGTAGGTAAGCGCGGCTGAGCGGCGATTTGAGGTCGTGGGCGATGGCGACGATGGTGTTGCGCATGCCGGCCATGAACTCGCCCAGCCGGTCGAGATGTGCGTTGATCTGGCGCGACACGTGGTCGATCTGGTCGTTGCTGCGCCCCACCGGGAGACGGATCTCGGAATTGCCGCGCGACACCTGGTCGAGCGTGCGGTCGATCACTTCGAGCTTGGCCGAAACGCGATGGCTGAGCACGTAGCCGATGACCAGCGCGCTGGCGCAGATGACGACGCCGACGAGGATCAGCGCATTGAGGATGACGCCGCCCTCGGTGAGCAGGAAGCGCTCGGAGCGCGCCGCCACCACGATGTTGTCGTCGAGCTTTTCGGTGTAGCCGAGAAAGGGGGCGTCACCCCCGGCCTGCGCGCCCTCCGGCGGCAGCGTGCCCCAGCCGCGGAAAGTGGGCGCCGTCATAATGTTGCCGGCGATGCGCCGGCCGCTGATCTTGAACAGTCCGAACGCCGACTGCTTGTCGGAGCGCGTGGCCACGGCGGCGCGGATGAACTTTACCAGTTCGACTTCGCCGCCGGTGACATTGGCGTCGCGCAAGAGATCGAAGTCCTGCGTGATCGAGGAGCGCAACTGCTCGGTCATCGAGGCCTGCGTGGTCTTGACGATGGCAAAGCCGCCGATCCCCAGCACCACTGCAAAGACCAGCAGGAACAGTAGCGCCGAGCGGAACGCGACGCCCGAGAACACGCTGGGGCGGCGCACCGGTTCGGGGAATCGCCTGTCCCCACTATGGCGCTCGCTGGCTTCCCCCAGGCGGAAAGCTGTGAGCTTTCCGGGCAGTGCTCTAGCGCGGGGCATGGATGGAGTAGCCGGAATTGCGCGTCGTGTGGATCAGCGCCACGTCGAACGGCTTGTCCACCTTGGCGCGCAGCCGGCTCATATGGGTTTCGACCACCGTGGTCTTGGGGTCGAAATTGAAGTCCCACACCTGTTCGAGCAGCATGGTCTTGGTGATGATGCGGCCGGCGTTGCGCATCAGCACTTCGAGCAGGGTGAATTCCTTGGCCTGCAGGTCAATGCTGGTGCCGGCGCGGCGCGCCGTGTGGCTCAGCAGGTCGAGTTCGAGATCATGCACCGTCAGCCGGGTGACCGCCTCGCTGCCGGCAGGCCGGCGCGCAAGGGAGGTGACGCGCGCCAGAAGCTCGGAGAAGTGGAAGGGCTTCACCAGATAGTCGTCGCCGCCGGCGAGCAGGCCCTCCACCCGGTCCTCGACGTCGCCCATCGAGGTGAGGAACAGCACCGGCAGCTTGCGCCCGGCCGCCCGCAGCGTCTTGAGCACTGTCAGCCCGTCCATCCCCGGCATCATCCGGTCGAGGATCAGCATGTCGCAATTGTTGTACAGGCAGTAGCTCAGCGCATCGCGGCCATCAGCCACGCAATCGACGCTGTGACCCTCCTGCACCAGCCCGCGGCGCAGGAACTCCGACGATTGCGGATCGTCTTCGGCAACCAAAATCTTCACGGCGCTATCCCCGCTTCGGATGCATCTCACACCCGCGGCGCTGTTTCCGCCACGATTTTGCACGAAGTGAGGCGGCCCCCCGGGTCCCCACCGGATTGCGCAGCCGCTGGCCTTGCGCCCGCGACTGGGCTAAGCGGGCGCGGGAGCAGTCCGACTGCAGGATGGTGCGCATGAATACGATCGATAGGCTGGTGCTGCGCCGGGTGATGGCCCGCATCCTCCTGACGATGCTAGTGTTCCTGGCTCTCTTTGCTCTGGTCGAGTCGCTCAATACCTCCAAGTTCAATACGCTTTCGGCGCTTGGCGGCCCGCCGCTGGCGTTGGCGGGCGTTCTGCTGGGGGCACTGCGGGCTTCGATCGGCGCCCTGCCGGTGACCGTGCTGATCGGCACGATTGCTGGCGTCCTGGATCTGCAGGCCCGGCGCGAACTGACCGTCGTCCAGGCTACCGGACGATCGATCTGGAGCATCATCCGTGCCCCGGTGATCGTTACGTTTCTGGGTGCCGCGGTCATTTCAACCGTGGGCGATACCGCGTTGATCCTCGGCGATCGGGTGCTGCCAGGCCAGCCGATCAGCCGGCCAAGCGGCCCGACCTGGCTCGAACAGCATGGCGCCGGAGTGAAGTACATTCTGCGCGCCGAGCGGCTTTCCGCCGATCCGCCGGCTGTCTACGACGTGACCTTGTTCTTCTCCGGCGCCGACGAGCGCGACCGGATCGTCGCGCCGGAGGCCGATCTGGCCCGAGGCAAGTGGGTCTTCCCCACCGCAACCCGTTATCGCCTCGACACGGCGCCAGAGCAGCTCTCTCATTTCGAACTGGCGACGCAGACTACATTCGGCGATCTGCGGCTGCGCACCACTGGCGCAACCGATCTGACGCTGAGCGAACTCGTCGCCGCTGCGACCACGCCGATCTCGGAGGCAGGGTACCGCGCCATCTCGCTGACCAGCCTCTTTCGTACGCTGGCCCGTCCAATCCTGGTCGTCGGGTCGGTGCTGATCGGGTTTGCGACTGCCTCGGGGTATCGGCGCAATGTGCAGTACGGCAACACGGTGCTGTTCGGCATCGTCATGGGATTTGCCCTGTTCACCATCAACGAGATGGCGGTGCGTGCCGGCAATGCCGACGTGCTGCCGCCGCTGTGGGCAATGGCGGGCCCCGCGTTTGTCTCGGTGCTGGCGGGGCTGACGGCGCTGCTCTACGCCCATGACGGCAATTTGCGCCGGGGATAGGGGCGGGACGAGGCTGACCTCCGCCAATCTCTAGCCTTGCTTTGCCGGGGCAAACCAGATTTAAGGCGCGTCGGTAGGAGAGGTGGCCGAGTGGTCGAAGGCACGCCCCTGCTAAGGGCGCAGACCTCTAAAGGGTCTCGAGGGTTCGAATCCCTTCCTCTCCGCCAGCACTTTCGCCAAAACCGTTGTAATTGCTTAGACTTTTACCGCAAGGCCAAAGCGCTTCCCCCGGAACTTCCCCCAATAACTTTACGGCCCGTGCTTCCGGATGACCCGCCTCGCCGATTTTTCGCCGAGGCGAATCTCCAGTTTGTCGCCGTTACGCCGAGCGAGCGGCGACGTTCGGCACACGCCACCCGGGGCCAGCTTTGAGGCCATAGGCGCGCTCGGTGGCGTCGAGGGCGCGGTCTGCCACCCTACTTGCCCGCTGGTACCGTGCCCACGCCCGCCGAGCCTTGGCGCCGTGAGCGATGGCGCGGTGCAGCAGCCAGCGGCGGCGAGCCAGGTGCAGGCCGATGACGATGATCTCAACCAAGATCATATCGAGGCCAGCCGGGTTAGCTCGGCATGCTGCTCACCGCGGACCCAGCCGTTCTGGCGGGCAAGTTGCTCGATGAGGTCCGCCAGTTGCAGCGTGAGCGGGTCATGCGAGGTCGCCCGGAAGATCGCTGCTAGCAGCGCCTGATCTGCCGCGGGCAGCCCCATTACGATGCGGGCAAACTCGTAAGCCTCAGCGCTGTGCGGCGGCGTGGCGCCGGCATGGCCTGCCGGCAAGACCGACGAGGCAGCGAGTGCAACCGCGCCGGCCATGATCTGGCGTCGGTTCATGGCCGCCACCCGTTTGCCGCCAGTCGGCCCGTGGCGCGCTGGCTGATCTCGCCGACGCCAAGCTCATTGCCGCCGGGGATCATCAGCCCGCTATCGCCTTCCGCGGGGTCGGCCTCGCCGGTTTCGAGCCCGTCAGCTTCGCGGGTGTCGAGATCGTCGCCGTCCTCATTCACCTGCTCGTCATCGTCGCTCTTGCCGCGCGCCCATGCGCCTTGCCCGATGAGAGGCATGGCCGGGAGGTAGGGCAACTGGCCGCGCCACATGCCGTGGAGCGGCGGCGCAAAGCCCGGCTCCGGTGCGCCAAGGCTCGGCTCGTCGTCGGCGTCGTCGACTTCCCGGTCGGGGTCGAATGTCGGCGCCATGCTGCGATTGCCATACCGGCCTTCCATGTCGGTCCAGCCAAGCGACGGCTCGGTGTCCGACGTGTCGAGCTCAAGATCGTCGAGGCCAGAGACGCTGGCTCCGCAGGTCGGGGCGATGCTCGGCTCAAAGTCGGGGTCTTCGCCATCCTCTAAGTCGAAATCGCCGTCGGCGTCGTCGATTATGGCGAGCAGCGCGGTGACGAGGGCAAGGTGCCGCTCGATCCTCCGCTCGATTGCTAGGCGCCCGTGACGGGCGCAGTAGGCCAGCCCCATTGGGGTTAGCTCCATGCCGCTAGATGCGGCCAAGGCTTGTTGGGTCATTTCAGTCTCGCGATTTCCGGCTGTCTAGGCCGGGCACCAGCGTCGGGCTGGCACCGGGAGCTAGACAACAGGTTCGCGAGAACCCGCGCCACGACCTTCCCCTTTCGGGTCTTGTATAGCCGTGGCACTCCCGGCAATATGCAGCCGGTCGCGACCACGGCGTGGTCACGGCAGTCTTTCGGCGGAGCGAGAGGCCCGGCAAGGCCGCAGCCCGCCTATCGCGAATTGCAGCGCAATCCCCGGCAAGGGACCGCTGCGAGTGTTGTCTAGACACCAACTCCGATGCTGCTCCTGTTCGATTGAGAATTCAATAACCCCGCGCGGGGCGCTTCGGCGCGCGCTATCCTTCGGGCATGACAGAATCGCCCGTGCTTCGTTTCAGCATCAACCTCTTGCCGGACTGCACCGTCGTCACACGCGATGGTGAGATCATCGGAACATGGGGCACCGACGAGACCGATGCCTTCTATGAGTTCATGCCCGACGGGGCGACCGAACCCCTCTTTTCTGACCCGTATCGAGGGCCACTGTGTCAGATGATTGAGGAATGGCTGGCCGCCGGGCAGTAGATTCGCCAGGCCTTGCGCGCTATCGTCCTCCAATACTTGAGGGGGTTTGAATGCGTATTGTGCCAGCGGCCCTATGTGCCGCCCTTCTACTATCACCGGCAGCAGCTCAAGATGACACGGGAGCCGCCGCGCGCGGGGCGGCCTGTTCGATGGTCGCGGACTCGCTGCAGCGGCTCACCTGCTTTGACCGCGCCTTTCCGAAGGGCGAGGCGCCGGCCTCTGAGACGGCAGCACCGGCCGCACCCGAAACGGGCACCGGCTCTTGGCAGGTCACCCGCGAGAAATCGGCGATCGATGACAGCCCGAAAATCACCGCCTACCTGGCACCGAACGAGGCGCAGTCGGGCGGCCTGTTCACCAAGGCGCTGATCGTGCGGTGCGTCGAGAACACCACTTCGGTGATCGTCGCGACCGACGATTTCCAGATTGGCGCCGACACCGGGGGTATTACCTACCGGATCGACGATGCGCCCGCCGTCTCCGCTCGATGGGGCATGTCGGACAACAACTCGGCAATGGGCCTATGGAACGGCGGCACTGCCATACCCTTCCTCAAGGCTCTGCGCACCGCCAAGAAGCTCGCTGTTCGAACCGAGATGCAGAAGCGGGTCGACATGACTTTCGATGTCACCGGCATATCTGGCGTCGTCGATGAGATCGCCGTCGCATGCAACTGGCCGGCGCAGAAGTAACGCCGCGCGGCAGAGGGAGGCCCCCGAATGTCGAATGACGCATATTTCAACAAGGTGAACCGTCCGCGGCTTGAGCGGCGCCAGGTCGACGAGTTGATCGGACTGGCGAAGGGCATAGCTGCCGATGGGCTGCTCGCCGACGCGGAGGTCGAGTATCTCGTTCGGTGGCTGGTCGCCAATCGCGAGATCACAAGCGACCCACTCGTCGCCGGTCTCTATCGCCAAGTGCAGGCGATGCTCGCCGACGGGACACTCACCGAAGAAGAGCGCGGCGACTTGCTGAGCATCCTTTCCGACTTCGGATCAAGGCCTATGGAGTTGGGGGAGCCGATGCTTTCGACGGCCATCCCCTTTTCCGACCCTGCACCGCCGCTCGGCTTTGCGGGCTGGCGCTATTGCTTCACCGGCTCGTTCAAGTTCGGTACCCGCGAAGCATGCGAAGCTGCTGTCGCCGGTCGCGGAGCAATAGCTGGCAGCCTCACAAAGCAGACCGATGCACTGGTCGTCGGACACTACGCTACCGAGTCCTGGCTGCACTCTCCCTATGGATTGAAGATCATCAAAGCGACGGGGATGCGGGAAAAAGGTCACCACATCGCCATCGTTCATGAGGACCACTGGACGCTCCACTTGGCCTAGGTCTGGCACGGTCCTGCCCTGGCGTCCGCGGGCACGCTGACGAAATAGTCAAACACGTGCGAGCCGAGCGATAGCGGCGGCTTGCCGAGCCGCATGCCGCGCTCGAGGTTTTTGCACACCTGGCTGCACGTCTTCGCCTTGCGAGTGTTGGCCGCGAAGGGGTTGCCGCAGCACGTGCAGGTCACCACGATGACGCGGTGAACGGCCGCGGCCTCAGCGCACGGCCGGCTGCAGAAGCGTCCCGGTCCTGAATTGCCGTGCGGTCGGAAGGTCTTCCCGCAATGCTCGCAATCGCGCGCCAGCACGGTGCGCCTTGCGAGCCGGAAACAAGGATCCCCGCAATAGCGCTGGTCGTGCACCCTGGGCCGGAAGGTGTCGCCACAATGGGCGCACTGCCTCGCCTCGAGCTTTCGGCTGGCGGCATGGCTGCACTCCTTCGAGCAGAAGCGGGCGTCGGATTTCACCGGATGGAACGCCGTTCCGCAATGCTCACAGTCGCGGGGCGGCGACTTCGAGGCCTCATACTTGCAGCGCTTCGAACAGAAGCGGCCGTCGTCGGCGGTGGGTCGGAAATCCTTGCCGCAGCACTCGCAGGCGCGGATAGGACGCTGCGCCCGTCGGATCACGTCGCGAGCGGCTTCATAGGCGCGGCTTTCATGGCGCATCGCCACATAGTCCCGATGCTGCATCGCCGACTTGGCGCACACCTCTGAGCAGAAGCCCATGTGACGCTTTTCGGCCATGAGGTCGTCGGGCACGTCGACACCGCACCAGGCGCAGCACTCGCGCGGCACGACATATTCGCGCTGGCCTTCCTCCCATGTCGGCCGGACGGTCACGCCCAAGGCGCGGAAGGCATTGGCGACGAGATCGGCGGCCTCTTGGTCGGCTGGTCCCCACGGCACACCCTGAAGGCAAAGCTGCGCCCGGATGCCGGCGCGGCACGGCCCCTCGTTTTCGAAGCGAGAGTGGTGCCAGCGGCCGAGCGCGGCCTTGATGCGATCGATCACGTGTGCCCGCTGCTCGCGCTTGAAGAGCGGCTTATGCCGAGGCTTGGGCGGCTCTACGCCATAGCGATAGGTCACATAGTTGCCGTCGCGAAAGATGCCGCTGCCCTTAGTCGGCTCTTGGTGAGCCCGGGCCTTGGTGGCGCGCACCGGCTGCAGCAGCTCGGCGAAGTCGCGCTCGTAGAAGACGGTCGGCAGCGAGCCGATGAACAGGGCGGCGGCTTGGTCGACGCTATCAAGCAACATAGGCCCAATCCTCCAAGTCGTCGGATGCATCGTCGTAGCTGGAACGGGAGGTGTCGCCCGCCGCGGCGCGGGAGATCGCCATAGCGGAGGCTTGGGCACCGTCGATCTTGTCTTTCGACTTGCCCTTGTGGAACACCCGATTGCCGGCGGCGTCGGTGTGCACTGCGATGTTCTCGAAATTCCAGCGCAGCACCGGGTTGCCCCCGTGCCGGAAGTTGCGACCGACGATCGCCCGCTCAAGCTCTTTGACGGCCGGCGCCATCGTGACCCAGCCCTGCCGCATCTCGACGACTGGCAAGCCCCCTTCCTGCAGCGTGTTCATGCTGTTGCGAGCGAGGTGAGGATCGAAGGCGATCTCGCGGACATTGAAGGTGGCGCAGAGGTCGCGGGCCTTGTCCTCGACGACGCGGAAATCGACGACGTTGCCCGGCGTCGGCGTGATCCATCCCTCGTCGGTCCACACGCGATAGGTGACGCCATCGACCACCTGGCGGGTGTCGATGTTGTCTTCGGGGCAGAAGTACCAGGCCGCGACTAGATAGGCGCCATCGACCCGCCAGCACGCCACGATGACGGTGAGGTCGGAATTGCTGGAAAGGTCGACGGCAAGCCAGCACGGCGCCTGCGAGGCCTCAAGGTCGGCGAGATCGACTTCGCCCGCGCCCTCGTCATAGACGGCCATCTCGACGAACGGGTCGGCGCTATGGTCGAGCCACACGTTCAAGTTGAGCTGCCGGAAGGCCTCGCGGTCGCCGATCTTGCGCTCGCCTTCCTTAGCGAGTTGGCGCAGGCCTGCGATGTCGGGATAGCCGTGAGCGAGGCCCGGATTGACCCGGCGCCATAGCGCCTCGTCGGTCCAGTCGTCGTCTTTCTGAGCTTCGAAGAGCACGGGCAGAATCGACGGGTCGTCGACTTCACCGCGTGCCACCTTACGGGCGTCGTCGACGATCGAATGCGCGATGTTCTCTTGCCCGCGCCCGGCCGTCGTGGCGACGATGAGCAGC
Organism: Pseudomonadota bacterium; assembly: GCA_023390785.1. GTDB lineage: Bacteria > Pseudomonadota > Alphaproteobacteria > Rhizobiales > Devosiaceae > Devosia_A. The sequence continues at coordinate 7,848 of JAEWCE010000278.1, read as the reverse complement.
GAGCCCGGCGTCTTCACCAGGCCGCTGCGCAGCACGTCCCACAGGTCGCGTTTCTTCCACGCGTGCAGCTCGTCGGCGAGAACGAACACGGGTGTGCGGCCGTGTTGCGTGCCGGCGTCGGCGCTGATCGCCTCGAGGAAGCTGCCGTTGGTCGGATAGTGCAGCCGGTTCCGATAATCGAGGTTTCGGACCTTGGGCGAAATCTTCTTGTGCGCACGGACCAGGCCGCGCGCTTCCTCATAGGCGATGCGCGCCTGCTTGCGATCGGATGCGGCGGTGACGACTTCGCCACCAGGCACCTTCTCCGGGCCGATGGTGTGCAGCAGCCCCAGCGCGGCCGCCAGCGAGGTCTTGCGGTTGCCGCGGGGCAGAAGCAGCACGACGGTGCGAACGATGCGGCTGCCGTCCTCATGGCGCGGGCCGTAGATGCGCCGCACGATGCGTTCCTGCCACGGGTCGAGCTGGAACGGCAGCCCGCTCTTCGGGTGTTTCAGCAACCGCAGAAACTTGACGGCACGTTCACCGAATCCGAGCGGGTCTTCGATGGGCGAGCCGTCGTAAATCCAGTCAGGATATGTCGAGCGGGTTGAGGTCGTCGCCATCCTCATCCTCCCGAATTGCGGGCCGCGAGCGCGACACCGGAGTGAGCCCCAATTCTGCGGCGAGCAGCCGGGCGCGCGTCATGGCGTCGGCCTGCACCGACACCGCGGGGTTGCGCTTCATGCCCAGCGAGACGAGATCGCCGTCGGCGTTTTCCTTGAACACCTCAATGATGTGCCCCTGCCGTTGCAGGTTGCGCTCCATCTCGCGGATGGTGCCGATGCACACGCAGTAGTTTTCGAGGCTGCCGAGATCGCCCGTGGTGAGGATCCTGCGCTTCATCAGCACCGGCATGACGCGGCGCCATTCCTTCTTGGCGTCGGCGCTGAGCCATGAGGGCGCGGCCGGCGCTTTCGTCACCGGATCGTTGTCGACGACGAGGCGCGGCTTGGTGCCCTTCATGCCGCCCTCCACCACACGTTGAAATCGAGCGAGGCGGTGAACCAGGGCGTGGGCGTCGAGGTGTCGAAATCGACGCCGTGATTGACGTTGCCGAATTCGATCTGCACGCCGGCCGGGTCGGCGGTGCCGGCATATACCTCGACGAAATCCTTGCCCGCCTTCTTGGCAAGGCCGGCCTGGCGCGGGGTGAGCTTGGTGCCGACGGTGAACGATGTGCTGAGCCCGCCCGGCGTCGCCGGATCATTGGGTGCAAGCGAATTGGCCTTGTCGGCGATGGGCTGCAGGCGCTTCTTGGCGACGCGGGTGAGAACGCCGCGGGCGAGTGCCTTGGTGCCGAGATCGGCGAGCGCCCGATCGATGTCCTGCAGGCCCTCGATTTTGATGGTGGCGCTCATTCGGACGACGCCTTTCCGCGCAGCTCGAGGCCACGACGACGGCCGAGTTCTTTCACCTCGATGAGGTTGAAGATGCGGCCCTCGAAAGTGACGCGGCTCTGCACCGTCACTCCCGCGACGTAGCGGGTGCGGAAGACCGAGAGCACGACGCCCTCGATGCCGCCGGCCTGAAAGAATTCATCGGCGCCGGACTGGATGACTTCGGCCCGCATGGTGGCGAGCGGCACCCAGGTCGGAATTTCCTCACCGGTGCCCGGGTCTTGGACGCTGGTATAGGACTCGATGAGAATTTCGCGGTCGAGTTTTCCGGCGCGCATGGGTCACCCGAACGTATAGGTGCGGTGATTGGCGATGACGTCGGCGGCGCCGGTGGGCAGCGAGGTGGCGGTCACGCCGACGAGGGCGGCTTCACGGTTCTCGTACCAGTGCGCCGCGATCTGCAGCACGGCTTCCTCGAGGTCTTCCGGCACGCCGTCCGGCAGCTCGTCCTCATCGTCGAGGGCATAGCCAAGCTCGCGCTCGACGTGCTTCTGAGCCGACGCCAGAAGGCGTTCGAGCAGGTCGTCGTCGGTGTCGATCGTGACGCTGCAGTGGGCTTTGAGCGTTTCGAGGTCGAGTGCCATCGGTCAAACTCCCATTTCGGGCAAATCTCGCGCGTTCCCACCCGCGCCGGTCCTCATGGGGTCGGGAAAGTTGGCTTCCACCCCGGGGGTGATGCGCTGCACCGTGCCTTCGATCTCGACGACTGAGACGAGTGCCTTGCCCTCTGTCACCGTGGTGATGATGCGACCTGAGAACAGGCGGGTGCGACCATTGGGGAACGTCAAGCGGAAGGGCAGCGCGATGCCCTTGGGCTTGGTGTCGAGGATGCGACGATGATTGGCTGCGCCCTCGACGATCTCGATGCGAACGGGCTGGCCTGGCTCGGCGTCCACACCCAGCGATGTCATGGCCCGGATGGGTGACCAGGCGTCGTCACCACGGGCAACAGCGAGGGCAGTCTTGGGAGGGATGGTGAAGTAGTGCTGGCTCATCGTTGGGTCTTTCGCTCTTCCACTGCCTCGAGGGCGTTGCAGCGCTTGCAGCCGGGTCGCCAGTTGGTGCGCACCATGCGTAAGTCGGGGCGCTGCCGGATGCTGACGATGTGCATCACGACGGTGGCGGGTGCCCCACAACGTGCGCAGAGGTCGTGCCCTGGCTCGGCGAGGAAGGCTTTGGCCGCTGCCTGCCATGCCGCGTCGTATCCACGCTGGCGCGCCGATGGTCGTCGGGCGTCAGCGCGGGCGTTGCGCTCCTTGGTCTGCTGCTTGGCCTTGGGGCAGCGTTCGCCCGATGCATGGGCGAGGCCGCATAGACCGCAGACATGAGGAGCGCGGTGGGGCACGTCACCGGCGCTTGCCCTTGGGCTTGGCCGGCTCGCCCTCGACGGGTGCCCGCTCGACATGGCCGGACGCTTCTAATTCGCGGAAGCGGTTGCCGGTCATTTCGGGCGTGTCGCCGACTTCGTAGCCGTCGACGGGCTTGAGGATTTTCACCTTGAGCATGGCGGTTCCCCTTATGCCGGCGGGTTGGCGCTGGGCTTATCCAGCGGTTCGGTGACCCAGAGGCCGGCGAGGAAGATGTTGCCGGCGCCGTTGCCTGCGGGCGTGATGGTCACGCGCACATAGCGCTTGGGGCCGTGGTAACCGATCTTCCGCACTTCGTTGTCGTCGTCGAACTGGAAGCCGGCGAGCAGTTCAGTGCCGTTGAGGTATTCGTCGGCAACGGCCGCCGCGGTGCCGAAACCGGAGGCGTCGTCGTCTTCGACAAGCACGGTGAAGGTGGCGTCGGCGTCAGTGTTGGCGCCGATGAGGATGGCGAACACGGCGCCATTGAGCCCCTTGGTGTCGAGGATCTGCGACACAAAGGGCGTGTTGTCGGTGACGGCCGCCACGGGAGACATGCCGCGTTTGAAGTCCAGATTGTTTGCGAGATCGCGCATGGCGATGGTTCCTTTCCGGTTTCGCTTACGAGGTCGCGCAGCGGAGCTTCTTGATCGCGGCGGGCTGCACCACCTTGCCGCCCACACGGCGCGTCGCATGGATGCGCGTGACGCCATTGGTGGCGAGCAGGTAGGGGTTCACCAGGATCGAGAGGCCGATGCGGTCGATGATGCGGTAAGCGGTCGCGATGTCGCCGAAGACGATCGGCTCGGCTGCGCTGCCCACGTCGGGCATTTCCGGGTCTTCGATGACGGGGCGGCCGAGGATCGTTTCCGGCTGCCCAGCGGCGAGGCTCGGCTGCCAGAGGTAGATATTGGTCGTCGAGTCCTTGAGCTTGCGGATGGCGGCGAGCGTCGAGCCATTCATCAGCCAGGTGCCGCGGTTCCGATAGGCGGCCTTGAGGCTGTAGAAGAGATCGATGAGCTTGTCGGCTGGCGCGGTGCCCAGCGTCGAGGCGTTGCCGGTGGCGGTATAGCCGACGCCGGCAGCGGTCAGGATGCCCTCGGGGTCGAGAACGCCCGTGCCGTTGACGAAAGCCTCGCCTTCCTTCTGGCCGAAGTCTTCGGCGAGGGCGAGGCGCACTTCGGCCTCCGCCTGGCCGCCACTGTCGGCGAGAAGCTGGTTCGAAATGTCGACGTAGGTGTTCACCTCGCGGACGGGAATTTCGACCTGGCCGAAAGCCGGCTCGCTGGCGCCCGCGGCCTGCTGCTCACCTTTCCACAGGCCGTTGGTGATGCCGGTGCGCTTGGGGTAGCTGACGGCCGGCGACGTGGTGCTGCGCACGCTGGCGAGCGAGCGGATCGGCGAATACTGCGTGATGTCGCGGATCATCTCGGTCGACATTTCCGTCGGCGCCAGATAGCCGCCCTGGGGGTCGCTCGACACGATGAGCGTCTTGAGCTCGTCGGCGGGGGCATTGTTGCCCAGGCGCAAATATGAGCCGAAGGCCTTCTTCTGCAGTTCGGCGGCTTCGTCGGCGGTCTTGTCGTCGGTTCCCGGGCGATTGGCCTTCTTCTCGACGGCCTCGAGGCGGGCGACGAGGCTCTTGAGGGTCGCGTCGGTTTCGGCGTTGCCGCCCTTGGCCTCGATGGCCTTGATGCGGTCGTCGATCGACTTCGTGAGGTCGTCGATGGCCTTCTGCACAATGGCAATCGGCTCGTCGTCGTCGCCCTTGAGTTCGAGTGCGCCGGCGATCATGGCGCTCGTGCTGACGTGCTTCACGTCTAGCTCCTATTGCTGAGCGCCAGGGTGGCGCGGTTGAGCATGGCGGCGAGGCTCAAGGCCTCCACCGCCGACTTTGCCGAGGTGATCTTCGCGCCGGGGTGCATGCCCACGGTCACGAGGCTCACTTCGAACAACTCGAGGGATTTGATGGTGCGGCCGCCACCGGGGCGGGTGACGGCTTTCTTCGTCATGAAGCCGATGCTGAGGCCCTTCACGGCGCCGGCCTTGACCAGCGCGCGGACCTGACGGGCGCGGGGCACGTCGTCGATCAGCATCTTGCCCTTGACGATCCAGGCGCCGCCCTTGTCCTCCGCGCTCTCCCAAACGCCGATGGGGTCGCCCATGTCGTGAAACGGCAGCATGGGCAGCGGGAACGCTGCCTTGGCGAAGGCGCCGGCCTCGATCACATCGCCGATGCGGTCGGGCTGGTCGTACTTCCAGGCGATGCCGGAAATGGCGCCGGCCTCGTCGGTGAGCAGCTTGGTTTCGAAAAACACGCGGTCGAGGTCGTTACGCATTGGCAGGGTCTTCCTCGTCGGCGGTGTCGGCGGTCGCCTTGGGCTCTTCCGCGGATTTCTGCGGATCGCCGGGCTGGCTGGCGCCGGTATTGGGGTTGGCGAAGGCGTTGCCGCCCGCGTAGGGACCAAGCCCCAGCCAGGCGCGGCCCTCGTTCGGATTGATGGTGCGGGAGCTGACCAGCGACGAGATCGCGGTCGCGCGGGCAGTGAGGTCGGCGCGGGTGAGGTCGTCGCGATCGAAGCGCACGACGAGGCGGCTTCGCTCTTCCGGGGTGAAGAGCGCGCGGGCGAAGGCGCCCTCGAGCGCTCGCAGCCACGGCTCGAGGCAATAGCTCAGAAACTCGCGGCCCTTCTGTTCCGAGTTAGACCAGGTGGCGCGGCTGAGATCGCCCAGCATCGGCGCCGGGATGTTAAAGGCCCGCGCGATTTCTTGGATGGCGAATAGCCAGAGCTGCTGAAACTGAGCGTCGACGCTGCTGAGCGTCATCTGCTGCCACTCGGCGTCATCCCATAGAACGGCGGTCTTGCCGGCAGAGGCGGCGCCCTCATGGGCTGCCTTCCACCCCGCCAGCATCCGCTTCACACCTTCGTCGCCGAGCGGCTTCTTGGTGCGGAGGATCCCGCCCGGTTTCGCGCCGGTGCCGAATAGGCGCGCCGCGTGTGTTTCCATCACGGCGGCGATGCCGATGGATTCGCGCGCCAGTGAGACGGGGCAGCGATCGAAGGGACCGCGAACATGCACGATCTCGCGCATGGGCTTCACCACGCTGCCGATGCGATAGATCGGCTCGCCGGTGTTGTTGGTCTTGGTGTCGGCCTCGATGATGCCCGGGAGATATTTGATGATCTCGACCGGCTTGCCGTCGACCCAATTGACCCATGCGAGGCCGCCGGTGTCACGGGTGAGCGCGTCGACCATAAGGGCGCGGATCAACTCGAAACCGCTGGTCCAGTCATTGGCCTGGCCGCGCAAGAGCGCATTGGCAGGATGGTCGATAGGGGTCTCGATGCCCTTCTCGTCGACTTCCTTGACGCTCACGTCGAGGGTGGCCGCCGCGTCCGCGATCGTGGTGACGGCCGCGCTTACCGCAGGCACCTCGAGCGCGCTGGTCGAGGTGACCGACGCGCCCGCTGCCGTCGTGCTGACGCCGAAAAGCGCCATCAGCCAATCCTCGGGGATGGCGAGCGACTTCTTTTCGAACAGTGTGAAAGGCCCAAACCGCATAGGGCCAGTTGTGGCAGCGTTCTCGCGCGCGCGAGCTAGACGAGATTGGCCTTATGCGGCTTTGAGCGGCTTGGCGTGCATGAAGGCGTCGAGATCGGCCCGATAGACATACATGCGGCGCCCGCGCTGCCGAATGGGCGTGTCGGGCTCCGCGGCGAGGGTGCGGCGGACGTACTCCGGGCTGCAACCGAGATATTTGGCGATGCCCTTGGCGGTCCAGATGATGTTTGCCGTCGTCGTCATGCAGATGGTCCCGTGAGTAGCAGGGTCGTAAGTTCCTCGCGCTCGACTTTCTCCACTTCGCGCGTCGCCTGGACGAGGCGAATGTCGATCTCGGCAAGGATTGCATGGCGTAGCAGTGCGGCGATTTCGTCAGGAGGAAGGGCCTCGAGCTGGCATGTTTCGCCCGCCCAGGATCTGGAACGGCTGTCTGATGCCTTCGCGGGCGCCGTTGGTAGATCGTAGGCTTCCACCTGTTCGGCAGTGAGCGCGACGCGCTTGAACCGGACGTTGACCAGTCCATTGAGTCGGTCGGCATGGACGAAGGCGGAAACATCGTCGGCGAGCGACTGGAAGATGGCCTCGCCGGATGGGTCGTAGTCGCCGAGGTGCAAGATCACCGCTGGCTTGCCGATGTCGCAGATGCGATCGGCGAGGTTCTTCCGGGCCGTGGTGCTATCGAAGCCCGAGGACGAATAAACCGGGATGGAATAGCGGCGCGCCACCCTGGCGAGTTGGAAGATCATGCCCGCCGCTTCGCACCAGACTTCGAAATGGGTCGGCTGCGTGTGCAAGATATTCCGCTGGTATCCCGATGCCATTTCTCGGACCCGGCGCCGGAAGTCGTCGGCGTCGTTGAAATGATCCATGTCCACTGTCACCACGCCGTCGTCGCGGATAGCCTCGAATGGGATGACGCGCCCGCGCCGGGCATTGTTCATGTGCGTGCAGAGTCGCTCGTACGCTGCCTCATCCTTCGCGTAGTCGAACTTGCCGACCAAGCGATAGAAGACCTGTCGGATGGTGAGCGGCCAGAATTCCCGGTACTCGTCCAAGATCACCTGGACTTGGGCGAGCAAGTCCAACGTCTTCTGCTGCGGGTTGTAACCCTCGATATAACCGCGGGGTCGAGTTTTACGGCTAGCCGTATTTTGGGTCATGCCGCACCTTGGGGATTGTCGTCACGTGAGGAGGTCACGCTATGTCCGCGTGACATTGCCGCCTGCACCGCATCGCGGAAGTCATCGAGCTGCCGGTCGAGGTCCGCTTCGGTTGCGCCACGGCGAAGCATCTGCGCCGCCAGCGTGTCGACCAGGCGCGCCCAATAGTTGCTGCGGCCGCGTTCGGTCTTCCGCTCGATGAGGGTCTGCGCCGCGATATCGACCTTGCCGGCCCAGAGCCGGGGAGCCCAGACAGATGCGGGGAAGCGGATAACCTTGCATTCCTCCGGACCCACGGCCGCCGCGCTGGCGCGCGTCGGTAGAGGGGGAGACTGTTTGGCC
>JAEWCE010000175.1 GCA_023390785.1 Pseudomonadota bacterium | reverse complement strand
CGCCGGAGCTTCCTGTTCTCGATCGGGCTTCTGCTCGTCGGCTTTCTGGCAGTCGGCGCCGGGATTGTCTACAAATCGACGCAGGTCCCCGAGACCCCCGCGGCGAGCGGCGCCGACTATGCGTTGGCGGCGGTCAAGCTGCCGAGCGGCGCCGAGATCGTCTCGGCCGTGGCTGCCGACGGCCGCGTCAGCGTCACCTACCGCAACGGCGCCACCACCAGCATCCGCATCTTCGACGGCCGCACCGGCGAGATCCTGCGCGAAATCCCGGTGGTCAGCGAATAGAGCCGGCCAGTCAGGTCTGGTCCTGGATGTCGCGCAGCGCCGCGAGGCGGTCCGACACGGCGCTGCCGCTCACCGGCTCGGGGGCACGCAGCGGCACCGACGGATCTGCCGGCAGCGTCGCGTCGCCGGCATATTTCTGCACCCGCTCGAGCAGCGACTCGTCGCCGTCGGGCGGCGCCTCGCCCTCGATCGCATAGACCAGCCGGCTCACTTCGCTGGCGATGTCGTTGAGCTTTTCGCGCAGATGCGACTGCTCGATGCGGTCGGTCTCCCAGTCGGCCATGATGGTGCCCTCGACCGTCAGCACCTTGGTGCGCAGCCGCTCGAGCTCGTCGTCGATGGCCAGCTTTTCCGCCAGCAATTGCTCGCGCTGGCCGTCCACCTGCTCGACCACCCGCGCCGTATCGGCGAGGGCGATGTTGACGCGGTTCTCGGCGTCGGCGATGCGCGCCTCGGCATCGATCAACTCGTCCTGCGCGGCGGTCGCGGCGTCGTCCTTCTTGGCCAGCGAGGCGCGCAGCTCGGCGGCGGCCGCGGCGGTATCGGCATGGCGCTTGTCGGCGCTCTCGAGCTGGGCGATCAGCGAGCGGTTCTGCGTTTCGAGGAACTGGCCGCGCTTGCGGTCGGCCTCGAGCTTTTGCAGCAGCAGGTCGACGTCGGCGTTGTAGTCGCCGCTCAGCGCCTTGCCGTCGACATCGATGGAGCGCGGCGTCTTGGCGCGCAGCGCCTCGCGCGCCGTCTCGAGCTGGGTGACCTTGTCGGCATATTCGCGGTCGCGCATGCGCAGCCGCTGCGTCAGGTCGGCGCTTTCCTTCTCGAGGTCGAGGATGCGGCGGCGCAGCTCGGCCTCGCGCTCCTCGAGCTCGCGCATCTGCTGCAGATGGGTGTCGCGCTCCCCCTTGATGGCGCCCACTTCGCTGCGCTTGCGGTTGATGTCGCGCAATTGCTCGCTGAGGCGGCGGCGCAGCGCCTCGACATTCATTTCCAGCCGGCGGGTCGAGAGGGCGAATTCGGCGCGCAACTGGTCCTTGTCGGCGCGGAACTCGGCCATCGTGATGGGGGTCGCCGCTTCGATGCGCTTCTTGGTGAGGCGCACGGCGCGGCGCCACACCGCAGGCATGATGGCGAGCGCCAGGAGGCTGGCTGCGAGAGCCCCCAAGGCGAAATACATGATGTTCTCGATGCCCATTGAGTGGCCCCGACACTAGCCGATCATGGCAACATGGCCGCGACCGGACGATGACAAAGACGGCGACGCCACGCCATCTTAGCCGGGGATTAACCTTACCGGGAAGGGGGAGAAGAAAGTGAATAGTGAGTAGCGAGTAGCGAGTAGCGGTGAGAGCGCAGTCGTGCGCCCCCTATTCGCTACCCACTACTCACTATTCGCTTCTTCTTCAGAACGGATTCCACGTCGCCTGCTGCGTGAAGCGCAGATAACCGACATTGATGCCGGCGCGCAGGCCCACGCCGGAGCGGATGGGCACGACCACCACGTTCCCGGCCTTCATCACCGTCATGCCCAGCCCGCCCACGACATAGGCCGAGCCGTCGACGCCGGGGAAGCGGTTGAAGATGTCGTTGGTCGAGCTGAGATTGTAGACCAGCATCATCACCTTGGAGCCGTCGCCGCCGGCATCGAAGCCGATCGAGGGGCCCTGCCAGAACAGCGGATAGTCGCCCTGGTTGCGGGTGTAGAGCGTGCCCTCGCCGTAGCGGGCGCCCAGGATGAAGGCGCCCGAGCCTTCCTCGCCGAGGATGTAGCCATTGGGCAGCCCGAACTGGCTGACTGCCTTTTCGACCACCGAGGCGAGGCCCTGCGACACCGAGCCGAAGAACTGCCCGCCGGTATCGACGATCTCGTTGACCGAAAACGTATCGGACACCGAGCCGGCGGCGAACGCCGGGGCGGCAAACCCGAGCATCAGAGCCAAGGCAAGGAACAGGCGTTTCAGCATCGGGCACTCCAGCTCGCCGCAGATGCGGCCTTTACCAAGCGCTCACCCAAACCGGGGTAGCCTCGTCATGGTTTCCAACGCCTGATGGGCGCCTATCGCGGCAATGATGCGGCAAATCGGTAAACAAATCTTAACCATCGCCGCCTGGCTGCTGCTGGTCGTGGCGGCGCCGGCCGACGGGCTGCTCAGCACCATCGTCACCGATCCGCTCACCGGCGTCGCCATCGACGGCTACGACCCGGTGACCTATTTCACCGACAGCGAGCCGCGCCTGGGCAAGCCGGATTTCGAGTACGACTGGGCCGGCGTGCCCTGGTATTTCGTCAGCGCCGCCAACCGCGACGTGTTCATGCGCAATCCCACCGTCTATGCCCCGCAATTCGGCGGCCACTGCCTGATGTCGCTGGCGCGCGGCTACCTCAGCGACGGCAAGCCGCGCCTCTATGCCATCGAGGGCATGCGGCTCTACTTCTTTTATTCGAGCGCCAATCGCGACGCCTTCCTGCTGTCGCGCTCGCAGGCGGTCGCCGATGCCGGCAGGAACTGGCCGGGCCTCAGCACATCGTTGATCGGGCCGGACGGCGAAACGCCGGTTGCGGCGGGGCTGGCCGTTGCCAATGCCGAGCCGCAGGCCTCGGTTGCCGCCGCACAAACAGGCGCTAAAGTTCCAACCAACTGATTCTCGCGGAGATACCCCGGATGGCCGACTTCATCGAGCTCAAGGCGACTGACCTCGCGGCGATGCTCTGTTCGCGCGTCTGCCACGACCTCATCAATCCCGTCGGCGCCATCGGCAACGGCCTTGAGGTCCTTGCCGATCCCAGCCAGGCGGCCATGGCCGAGGGCGCGCACGAGCTGATCGCCAACTCCGCCAAGCATGCTCGGGCCAAGCTCGAATTCGCCCGCCTCGCCTATGGCGCGTCATCGACCGCCGGCACCGATTTCGACACGCGCGAATGCGAGCGCGTGGCGCGGCTGCTGTTCGAGATCGAAAAGGCCGACCTCGACTGGCAGGTGCCGCTGATCCTGTTGCCCAAGCACAAGGCCAAGCTGCTGATGAATATGCTGCTGATCGCCTCCATGGCAGTGCCGCGCGGCGGCGTGGTCAAGGTCGAGGTGATCGGCGCCCCGGGCGAGGAGGTGTTCCGCCTCACCTCGACCTCCGATCCGGAAAAGCGACAGAAGACGCTGATGCCGTCGGGCGCCGAAGGACTGCTCAGCGGCAGCCCGGAAGAGGGCGTCGATGCGCGCGGCATCCAGCCGTTCTATACCGGCATTCTGGCGCGGATGACCGACATGGAGCTGAAGATCGGCATCGACAACGACGTGTTCACCTTCACCGCCACGCCACGGGCAAAGCTGATGGGCGACGAGCCGGAAAAGACCGAGGCGAAGGCGGCCTAGCGTGGCTCGTGCTGCCATGTATCGCATCCTCGCCGTTCCCGCCCTCTGCCTCGGGCTTGCCCTTGCCGGCTGCTCGGCGGCGGGCATCGACACCACCACTGCAGCGCCGGTGGCGGGCGCCCCGATCGTCGACAGCGTGCCGGCCGGCGGGCGGGTGATCTCCGACATCAATATCGAGCTCTGCCAGGCAACGCCCACCGATCCGGCGCACACCGTCGACGAGGCGCTGCGCGCGCTACGCATCTCGGCGGCGCAAAAGGGCGCAACCGGCGTCGCCAACGTCACTTCCGGCGTCGTCACCACGCCGACGTCCAGATGCAACAGCATGGCCCAGGCCATGGGCATCGCCTTCGTTCAGGGGTAATCGGCGGTCGCGCGAGGGGGCCTTGCCGCTCCTCCCACTCGGAAACCTTCTTAGCGTTTCGCTAACCAATTCGTAGGGAGATTGCGGCGATACTGTCGTCAGCTTCTGCTTTGCGCATTTGGATCGCCGCCATGAAGTCCTGCCTGATCGTCGATGACTCGAGTGTGGTGCGCAAGGTCGCCCGGCGCATCCTGGAAGACATCGACTACATCGTCGACGAAGCCGAGGACGGCCAGGAGGCCTTCGACAAGTGCCGCCAGGAGATGCCGGACGCCATCCTGCTCGACTGGCAGATGCCGGTGATGGGCGGGCTCGAATTCCTGAAACTGCTGCGCGCCTATATCGGCGGCACCACCCCCTATGTGGTGTTCTGCGTCACCGAAAACGACATCGGCCAGATCGCCCTCGCCATGAAGGCCGGCGCCTCCGACTACATGATGAAGCCCTTCGACCGCGACATCCTCGAAGCCAAATTCCTGCCGCAAGCCGAAGAGCTGGCCGAAGTCGGCTGACCAGACCGTCGTTCTAGCACGACGTTGCGGTCGGATCCTTCGGCGCCCGCAGAGGAAATGCCGACGGATGGACGCGACACCACCGAAGCTCGCGGTCGAGTCCTTCCGGCGAAGCCGTGGGGGAGGTGGCGGCGAAGCCGGTGGAGGGGGCGGCCCCACGCGCAGCGTCGGCAGTCGGGACTCCTCTCC
>JAEWCE010000094.1 GCA_023390785.1 Pseudomonadota bacterium | reverse complement strand
CGCGGCATCGCGGCATCGCGGCATCGCGGCATCGAACGAGTGCCAGCCTGGCAGGTAGTGTCAAGCGGTACCGGCGGCGAGACCTTACTGCCTGGTGGATTGCCCGCGGCGCAGGACATAGTGCGGGTACCAGGGCGCCAGTTCCTCATAGCCCGGACGGCCCTGGCCGCGCAGATGCGCATCGATCAGCAAATTGATCAGCAAGCTGACGCTCATCCCGTTGTCGCGCGTCAGGCGCGCAAGCTCGCCCAGAACTGCCCGAGGGATCCGGCACGACGTGATCGCCACACCCTGAGCGCTGGACAGCGGTGTCTCTGCTTCACGCTCCGCCGCCGCGGCCTCGATCATCTCGGCCAGACTTGAGGGTCCTGTCACAGCACAGCCACCCTCTGGCTGTGGGCCCGTTCGATCTCGATCCTGAGACAATCGAACACCCGGGCAAAATTCTCCTTGGCCGGATCGGATGCCTTAATCTCGAGCACCCCCCGGCCAAACGGGTAGACCCGTCGATAGCTCGACAGCTGCTGCACGGCGATCGGCAGGAAGGGTGCAAACTCGGCAAATTCCTGCTTCAGCCCCTCGATCTCGGCCGTTGCCTCCCGGGTTGTTTCGTTGAACACCACCAGATGTGGCACCTGCCGGGCCTGCGCGATACGAATGAACCGCCCCAATTCCTGCATGTCCTGATGTGTGGGCTTACTGGGAGAGACGAGAAGATCGACCACGTCCATGACAGCGCCGGTCGCCAGCACATCCCGTCCCGGCAGGTCGATGAGCGCCATGTCGTAACCGGCAATCCTGGCGGCGAGGGTCTCCAGAATGTCCCCAGGCGCGCACTCGACCGCGGTCGGGTTGTTCAGGTTCGCCGGTCGCGGCCATTTTTGGCTGGTGCGCTGCTCGACGTCGGCATCGACGACCAGCACCCGCTGCCCCATCCATGCGTAGCCGACAGCGGTGTTGAGCAGCAACGTGGTCTTGCCACACCGCCCTTGCCGCTCGCCACCAGGACGACAGCGGTTCCATCCCGGCGAGCCCGGTTGATCACCCCCATCGCCCGGCCGTGCAGGGACGGGCCCGGCGATTCTCGTGTTACAAAACCGCCCAGGGCTGGAATGGGCATGATCCTGCTGCTTGCTATTCTCAACTGATATAATATCGTGGCAACCCTCATCGCGAGTCAAGCTCAGGTCGTCGGCGGCATGTTCTTCTTCTTTCTGAATGCACGCGAGCCATTCGACAGCCCCGAGCTCGAACGGTTCGGCAGGGCGCTGGAGACGGCCCAGATCCGATATCCGAACATGACAATATCGATGCTCAACACCCTGCTGCGCGTCGGGCTCGCGCCTGCCGAAAAGGGAAGCCGGGTATCGGTCTCCGACATTGTCGAAGGCTCGCCTAACCAGAAATACCCCACCATCGCCCGTCAGATCGACCTGCTGGGGGAAACTGGACTAGGCCTCATTGACAAACAGAGCGACGCCGAGGATCGGCGAGTCCGCTATGTTGCCATCTCCCGGAAGGGCAAGCTGTTGCTGCAGGAACTCGACCTCATCCTTGCGCCTGGTCGCAAGAGCAGACTGGATCGGCAAGCAGTTGGTCGAAAGGCGATGGCCCGCAGCGTACGGTAGCTCCGATAGAGGCCGAAAACCCCTGGCACACTGAGCGCGGGATTCTTGCAAGGCTGACGGTTACAGTCGCAGCACTGTAACATAGCCGGCCCCAGAAAATGATGCCTTCAACCGACCCGCTCCTCCCCGGCTGCCTGCGCCGCAGCGACGCCGGCGGTCATGTGCAAACCCGGACAGCCGAGACCGAGGCGCGCTATCGGACCCGCTTCGCCAGTATGCTCAAAACCCTGTGCTGGAAGCACAGATGGGCCGAGGCCGACGCCTATGACCTGGCTGTCGACCTCGGAGAGCGTGCCTCGCGCTACAGCCGGAACAGCCTGAAGCAGTTCCATGCCGTGATCCGGCAGAATTTGCGCGACCGCTGGAGTGAAGGCAGCATCGAGACCGACGAGGTCGAGCGCATCGACGCCCTGCTGCAGACCCACACGCCCGCCCCGCGTCGCCGGAAGGACACCTCGCCAAATACCTCGGCCGGCCGCGCGAAGTCCGCCGGGCCAGGAGAGATATCCGCCATCGTCTGTATCCTGTTGCGCGACGCCACCCCGATCCGCCAGATCGCGGCCGGCCTGCTCGAATATGGCATCGAGTTCGCCACCCGCCCGAGCGAGTTCCTGTCCCTCACCCGGACTGCCAATGGCGGCTTCGTCGTGCGGTCGGCCAAATACTCGATTGACAACCGCCGCGGTCTGCAGCCGGTGCGCGCCCTGCCCCTCGAGCATCTCGAGCCGCACCACCTCGCTGAGCTCAAGCATCTTGCGCGACTGATCGCGGCCGAGCGCGCCGATGGTGCTACCACCCACTCCCTGCTCCGCCGCTGCCAGCAGGCCATCCGGGTCGCCCGCGCAGAGATCGGGGACGGATCCTCTCGGATCGCGCCCTATACCGTTCGCCATCAGGCGCGGGCCAACTGCGTCGAGATGGGCATGACGCCCGAAGAGGTCGCCGTGCTCATGGGCCACGCCAGCGCCGGCACCGCACAGGCCCATTATGGCCGCACCGCATGGTCGGGCCTGAAGGGCGCCACCCCGCCCCGGGTCAGTCCCGACCTCGTCGCCATGGTCCGGCCGCCACATCCGTCACGCGGCTGGCGCGGTGGTCGAGACCTTGAGGGCGGGAATGCTCCGCGGCTTTGAAGCGGTGGATTGGAGAGAACGGGGACACGGTCATTAGGGTGCACGCAGTGGCCACACGAAGCTAACTCGACTTAGCTTCGCTTTCGTTGCATTGCGCAGGTCTCAGCCTTTTCGCGCAAAGCCCGTCCCAAGCGGAATGATCACCCGGTCGATCGCGGCAACTTCATTCGCCGTCAGATCCTTGCTCATATAGCCCCGATGCACCGCATTGGTCTGCGCCTCGGTTTCCTCGTCATGACCGACCCATTTGAGGATCGTGTAGGCGTCGACCCGCGCGTCGTGGCACGCCTGGATGAAGAAGCCCCGGAACGAATGGAACGTTAGCTTGGCCGCACGGTGGCTGGGGACATTCCACTTGAGACGGTGCGCGTTGAAAAAGTCGGCCTCGAAATGCACCTCTGGTCGCCCCTGTGCAGCTCCCTTGCGATGCTGCGTCCAGTCGGGGAACAGCCGGTCGTGACCAAGCTCCTGCTGCCGCTCCCAGAATTTGAGGAAACCGAGTTCGACCAACCGCGGATGGATAGGGATGCGCCGGACGGCATTGCCGGTCTTGTAGCCCTCCTCGTCATCAGCCGCGTCACCGCCTTCCAGTTCGAGCACCAAAGTGGGGCGGCCGAACCAAGTCTGCATCTGTGCCGGACGCAGCATCCCGATCTCGGTGATGCGCATGCCCGTGTGCATGGAGATCAGCGGCGCCCAGTAGATATGATCATCCGAGAAGACTCGGTCGCCAGGCGAATAGCGGCGCTGGCGCGAGGCGCTGCCGGTATAGACGGGACAACTGGTGATTGCCGTGATCTCCTCGGCCGAAAACGGTGCCCGGCCAGTGCCGCGGGTCGCCCGCCGGCGCTCGCGCACCATCAGCGCCGGCGCCTGAAAGGTGAACATCCGGCGCCTGTTGCCATGCCGGACCAGCCGCGTGATCGCGCCCAGATAGTTGGAGTTGAGCGTCGTCGCTCCGAGTCGGGGATACTCACCTCCCTTGGCCTGCATCTGCCGGGTGAACGCCACCAGATTGTCGGGCGTGGCCCGGCCGCGCAGCTGCGGGATGAGCTGTGCGAACTCATGCAGCTCATCCCAGATCGACAACGGAATGTCGGGAACCGCCAGCGTCCGCACTTGCGGGCACAGATCCTCGAACAGTTTGACCGCCCGCTCGATATTGGCGCGGTTGTCCGAGCCGGTAGTCTTGCCCTCCCGCCCGAGATAGTCCGTCATCAGATAGCGCAGGGTGTGAACCGCCCCCTCCCTGGCCGCAGGCGTCGGCACGGCGACCGGTGGCCCCGCAACGATTTCTGTCCTCGTGGCAAGGGGTGGCTCGGTTGACTGCGGCGCCACCTCAGGCCGCGGTGCCGCGCCGAGGGCGTCGAGAATCCGGTCGAAGCCGGACAGATCCACTCCGACTGGATTCGGCCCGGACCGGCTCTCCGCTTCCTTCGGTCGTGCCGCATGGAGCGCCTCGCCCTGCATGGTGGCCTGATTGAAGTACACCAGCTCCTGGTAGATCGCGTCCAGATGCTCACCCAGCCCGAGCTCCTCCCGGGCACGACGGATGATCCTGCTCCCGACGCTGCCCAGCGCCCGACGTCGCACAAGGTCCGCGCCACTCATCGCCACCGGCAACAGAAGCTGCTCGTCGACCAGCCGCTGGGTCAGGTGCTTGAGCGCCTCCTCAGGCTCCATGCGAAGCAGCTCTTCGAACACCGCGAGTGCCTCCAGTCCCCACCTGATCGCCTCGGCGCGATCCTTGGTGCCCAGCGAGAGGCGCAGCACCGTCCCGGCGACGCGCCCCTGCCAGGCCCGAGGCAAGCGCTTTCGCACATAGTAGATCGCGCCGACCTTTTCTACATAGGCGCACTTGGCCGCCATTGATCGCTCCCGGCTCGTATCCGTGGTGCCGGAGCGGAACGACACATGCATCATGCATGTGCACAAGTCCCGGAAATTCTCCGGGAGCTCAACTCGTTGAAAATACACGGCTATCAAGGAATGGCGGAGAGAAAGGGATTCGAACCCTTGAGACGGTTACCCGCCTACACACTTTCCAGGCGTGCGCCTTCGACCACTCGGCCATCTCTCCGCGCGAGGCGGGCGCCGGTGGGACCGGCAACGCTGGCCCTTGCCGCGTAAGGCGGGACGAGGGGGCGGAACACCCCTCCAAAGGCGCGGGCAATATACTCATGGACGGGCGCGCCGCAAGTGCCGGAAATCATGGGCTGTGGAGGGGTAGCGAGGCGGCCGCTGCGTCCCTTGTGCGGGCGCCGCGCTGCATGCAAAAAGGGCCGAACTCCAAAGGTTTCGCTGGACGTTTGTGGTGCTGGCGGCGAAAGAGGGCAGCATGCGGCTCCTGCTCAGGATCATCGGTACCCTGCTCATCGCCTGCGCGGTGATCCTGATCATCATCGATGGCACGAAATCGCTGGGCGCCAATGCGTTGGTGTTCACGCCGCTGAGTGAGAGCTGGACCCAGGTGAACGCGCAAAGCCTTGTTGTGGTTCATGAATTCCTGACGACCAGGCTGTTCGGCCCGATCCTGAAGCCGATCGTCGACGCGATCCTGGGCTGTCCCGGGTGGGTGGTGATCGGGGTTCCCGGGCTGCTGCTGGCCTGGGCCGGGCGATCGCGGCGGGTGCGCGTCTTCATCCGCCAGGACCAGCTCTGAGCATTTCCCGCACCGTGACGCAGTGTCAGGTTATCGCGGGTACGCGCGAGCGCTTTGGCGTGCAGATCGCCGGCCGTCCGATTGACGACACGCGGGGCGGTCTCTTTACTCGGGGTCTCCTTGACCGGGCCGGGGACCGGGAATGATTGCCATCCTGCTGTATCTGATCGGGCTGATCTCGGTCGTCGTCACGGTCGTGCTCGCCGCCGTCGATGCGCCGGCCATCACGCAGAGTCTCGTTGCCGCCTACAATTCCGGACTCGACGCGGTGCTGCCGGCGCTGGGGCGGGCCGCGGCGTCGCTGAACTGGGCGCTGGTGCCGTTTCTGGGCGGGCTGCTGCTGATGGGCTTTGCACGGATCATGATGCTGCTCGGCGCGATCCGACACGCCCTGAAAGGTCCAGCCTAGAACAGCGATTCAAGAAAAATGGCCGCCCCGAAAGGCGGCCGCAGTCTTCGTCAGGAGACGACCAGGAGATAGTGCGGTGCTCAGCCCTGCGGCTGCGGCACGATGCGCAGATATGGCCGCGGCGCCTTCCAGCCGCCGGGGAATTTCGCCTTGGCGGCCTCGTCGGTGAGGTTGCCCCCGATGACCACGTCCTCACCCGGCTTCCAGTTCACAGGGGTCGAGACGGAGTGCCTGGCGGTCAGTTGCAAACTGTCGATGGCGCGCAGGATCTCGTCGAAGTTGCGGCCGGTTGAGGCCGGATACTCGATCTTGAGCTTCACTTTCTTGTCGGGGCCGATGACATAGACGGCGCGCACCGTCAGCGAATTGTCGGCATTGGGATGGATCATCCCGTATTTGGTGGCGATCTCGCGGGTCGGGTCGGCGATCAACGGGAAGTTGAGCGCGGCCCCTTGGGTTTCTTCGATATCCTTGGACCACACATCGTGGTTCTTGAGCTCGTCCACGCTGAGGCCGAGGACGACCACACCGCGCTTGTCGAAGTCCGGCTTCAGCTTGGCCGTGTAGCCGAGCTCGGTGGTGCAGATCGGCGTGAAGTTCTTGGGATGCGAGAACAGCACGGCCCATTTGCCGTCGATGTAGTCATAAAAGTGAATGTGACCCTGGGTGGTCTCCGCCTCGAAGTCAGGGGCGGTATCGCCGATGAGAAGTGCCATTTCGTTAAGTCCCTTCCGGCCCGCTCGCTCGGGCCATGCTGAGAGACACTATCGGCGTTTGCCGCCAGCGACGGCAGCGCCGGCGGGAAAAATTCTTTGTATTTTCAGTGCGACGCCGACCAAGCCATTCCGCCGTACGGGCAATCGGCGCGAAGTTTCGAGCGGGACCGGACTCAGAGGTTCGCGGCGGCAGCCTCGATGGCGAAAAACACCAGCAGCGGGGTGAAGGCGAACGCGAACGCCACGCCCTGACGCGCGTTGACCAGCCGGGCGATGCAGAAGAAGGCAACGAACGCCACCACACTCGCCATCAGAGGCGCGTAGGTGCCGTTGAAAAATCCGAAGATCGCGAACATCGAGTGACCTCACTTGCCGCCGAAGGCGCGGATGTGTCGCGTTTCTCAATGCCGGAGCAAGGTCCGAGAGGCAGGCGGTTGCTTGCTCGAAACGCATCATCGATGGTGCAGCCGCGAGGGTGGTGGGGACCTTACCGGTCACCGCGTGATTTGACGCAAATTGGCCTCAAGAGCTGCCACCGGGAGATCCCCCAATGTGGTGGATCAGCTCGGCTTGCCGTTGCTCCAGGTGACGTCGATGCCGTTGAGCGGCACGGCGGAGAGCGACATCTTGCCCGAACCCATCTGCAGTTCGCGCGCATGGGCGAGATAAAGCAGGGTGTTGTTGGCCTTGTCGTAGACGCGGGTGATGCGAAGCGATTTGAAGATCAGGCTGCGCTGCTGCTTGAAGATCTCCTGGCCGCCGGCCGAGGTGGAGATGTTGCCGATGGTCACCGGCCCCGAGGCGGCGCAATCGATGGCCGAGTAGGACGGGTCCTCGAACCAGTTGCCCTGCTGCAGCCGGTCGATCAGGCTGCGGTTGAAGTAGGCGACGTGGCAGACCACGCCCTTCACATCCGGGTCTTCCACCGCCTCGATGGCGATGTCGTTACCGGTCCAGTCGACGTTGATCTTGCCGACACCGGTCGCGTTGTCCTTGCCGCAGGCGGCGAGCAGCACAACGAGCACGAGCGCCCCGGCGGCGCGGGCGAGATGGGTCAGCATGGGCGTGTTCCCTCGACGGAGCCAATGACCGCGATGATGTGGGGATGATCCCGGCGGACGCAAGTGGGGGCGGTCGATGGTGGCCTGCATGCCTGCCCACCCGCCGCGTGTCATCCCGGGCTTGACCCGGGACC
>JAEWCE010000300.1 GCA_023390785.1 Pseudomonadota bacterium | reverse complement strand
TGCGCATCGCTGAGCGTATACGGCCGGCGCTGCTCGTTGACCTGGCCGAGGAAGGTCAGCGCGTTGTCGCGCAGCTGCTGCTTCGCCGCCGCCGGCACGCGCCGCCAGGCGCCGTCGCCTTCGATGCTCTCGTAGAAATTCTGCAGCGCGCCCTCGAGATCGCCGGCGCGGATCATCTCGACCGAGCGCGCCGTGCGCGCCGCCAGCGGCGGATGCGCGGGCGTGCCTTCGGGCACTGGCAGGCTGGCGTCGAGATCGCCGCCGGGTTCGGCCAGCACCAGTTTTCGCAGCAGATCCGGCCGCGCCTGCGCCACGCGGAACGCGATGTGGCCGCCGCGCGAATGGCCCATCAAATCGACCGGCCCGGGCTTCACCTGCTCGATGAAGGCGATGGTGTCCGAAACATGCTGCGCCATCTTGTAATCGTCGCCGACGGCGTCCCAATGCTCGGGGAAGAAATGCCGCAGGCTGACCGCGATCACGCGACGGGTCTTCGACAGCGGGCCGAGCACCGCATACCAGGTGCGGAAGTCTCCCAGCGTGCCGTGCACGCACACCAGCGGGCGACCTTCTCCGACTTCGAGATAGGCCATGTCGTAATCGTTGACGCGGAATGTTTGCATGATCAGCTCGCCAGAAAATCCAGCACCACTTCGGAGTATCTTTGCGGCGCCTGCTCGAACATCGGATGTGTCGCGTTCGGGATGACCGCCGTCTTGGAATAGGGCACATGCGCGGCCAGCGCATGCAGCACTTTCGGCAGCAGGCCCTTGGTCCGCGCGCCCAGGATGAACAGCGTCGGCATCTTGATGGACTCCGCATCCGCCTTCGAGAACGGCGGACGATTGTCGCGGACCTGCCCGATCAATGTATAGGCGTTGTCGCGAAGGTTCTGCTTCACCATTGCCGGCAGCCGCGGCCAGGTGCCGGCGCCTTCCAGCGTGTCGACGAAGACGGCGAGCCCGCCATCGACATCGCCCGCCGCGATCTTCTCGGCCGAGGCCGTGAAGCGCGCCAGCAGGGGAGAGGGGCCGACGACGTAGTCGGGATCGAGGCTGGCATCGAGCTCGCCGCCGGGCTCCGCCAGGACGAGCCGTCGCAGCAGATCGGGGCGTTGCTGCGCGACGCGAAAGCAGATGTGCCCGCCGCGGGAATGGCCCATCAGGTCGACGGGTCCAAGGTCGAGCTTCTCGATGAAGGCGATGACGTCCTGGACATGCTGGGCGATCGAATAGGTGTCACTGAGGCCGTCCCAGCGGTCGGGAAAGAAATGCCGCAGGCTGACCGCGATGGCCCGGCGCTGCTGCGTCAGCGGTCCGAGCACGCAGCCCCAAACCCGGAAGTCGTTGAGCGAGCCGTGCACGCAGACCAGCGGCGGCCGGCCCTTGTCGTCCCCCACGTCGAGATAGGGCATATCGTAACCGTTGACGTGGAGGCTTTGCATTCTGGACTCGCGAGGCGGACGGAACTCCTGTGCAAGATTCCCGGAAACCGGGTGGATCGCAACTATTTCCAAGCCTAGATTTGGGCCGAGATCACGATGGGGGCGTGCGACGAGGACGCAAGCTCAGGAATCAAGCCATGACCGACCAGCATTTCGCCCTGTTCGACACCCCGATCGGCCTTTGCGCCATCGCCTGGGGCCCGCGCGGCATCAACGGCACGCAATTGCCGATGGGTGGCGAAGAGAAGATCCGCACCCGTATCAGCCAGCGCCACGCCGAAGCCACCGAAACCGAGCCGACCGTCGAGGTGAAAGCGGCGATCGACCGCATCACAAGACTGCTTGCGGGCGAGCCGGATGACCTCACCGATATCGAGCTCGATCTCGACGGGGTGCCCGAGTTCAACCGCGGCGTCTATGAGATCGCTCGCGCGATTCCGCCGGGCAAGACCATCACCTATGGCGATATCGCCAAGCAGCTCGGCGGCGTTCAGCTGTCGCGCGACGTCGGCCAGGCGCTCGGCCGCAATCCGTGCCCGATCGTGGTGCCCTGCCATCGCGTGCTCGCCGCCGGCAACAAGCCCGGCGGCTTCTCGGCCAATGGCGGCGTGGTCACCAAGCTGAAGATGCTCGAGATCGAAGGCGCGCTGGTGAACCACACGCCGAGTTTGTTTGATTGAGGCCAATGGTCTCGTGCCCCGGACGCAGTGCGGCACGTAGTGACGCACTGCAGAGCCGGGGCCCAGAACTCAAGCGAGATGGGTCCCGGCTCTGCGGCGCACCGCTACGCGCTGCGCCGCGTCCGGGACACGAAACCTGTCTCAAATCTTCGCTGCCGCCTTCGGCCAATACCGATCGCGCAGATGCCGCTTCACCAGCTTGCCGGTCGGCGTGCGCGGCAGCTCGGGCTCGAAATCGATCGAGCGCGGGCACTTGATGGCGGAGAGGCGGCCCTTGCAATAGGCGATCAGATCCGCCTCCAGCGCCTTGCCGGCGCGGCTCATGTCGTGCGGTTGCACCACCGCCTTCACCTCTTCGCCCATCTCTTCGTTCGGCACGCCGAACACCGCGACGTCGGCGACCTCAGGATGGGTGATCAGTACGTCCTCGGTCTCCTGCGGGTAGATGTTCACGCCGCCCGAGATGATCATGTAGGACTTGCGGTCGGTGAGATAGAGGAAGCCGTCCTTGTCGAGGTAGCCGACATCGCCGAGCGTCGACCAACCCTTGGCGTTATAGGCATTCTTCGTCTTCTCGGGGTCGTTGTGATAGGTGAAGGCGGGCGCGTCGGCGAAATAGACCGTGCCGATCTCGCCCACCGGTTGCTCCTCGTCGTTCTCGTCGAGGATCTTGACCTTGCCGACCACGGCGCGGCCGACGCTGCCGCGATGCTCCAGCCATTGCTGCGAGCTGCAGACGGTGACGCCGTTGCCTTCCGAGCCGGCGTAATACTCGATCAGGATCGGCCCCCACCATTCGATCATCTTCGCCTTGACGTCGACCGGGCAGGGCGCGGCGGCGTGGATCGCGCCCTTCAATGTGGAAACGTCATACTTGGTGCGGACCTCGTCCGGCAGCTTCAGCATGCGCACGAACATGGTCGGCACCAGCTGCGATTGGGTGACCTTGTACTTCTCGACCAGCTTCAGGAACTCTTCGGCGTCGAAGTGCTCCATGATGATGGAGGTGCCGCCGAGCACGATCGCCATCATGTTGAAGCGCAAGGGGGCGGCGTGATAGAGCGGCGCCGGCGACAGATAGATGCTGTCGGTGTTCATGCCGCACATGTCTGCGCAGAGCACGCGCAGAAGCGGGTTCGGCTCGTCGATCGCTTTGCCCTCGAAGGCCTTCTTGACGCCCTTGGGTCGGCCGGTGGTGCCGGACGAATACAGCATGTCGTAGCCGGCGACCTCGTCGGGGATCGGCGTGGTCGGCTGCGCGGCGGCTTCCTTGTCGTAGGAGCGGAAGCCCGGCAGCGGCTCGTCCATCATGTAGAACATCGGCTCGCCGGCCGTGCCCTTGATCAGACCCTTGATCTGGTCGGCGCATTTCGGGGTGGTGATCACGACCTTGGCGCCGCAATCCTTCACGATGTAGTCGATCTCGTCCTGCTTCAAATAACGGCTGATCGCGGTGTAGTAGAGCCCGCTGCGCTGCGCAGCCCAGCACAGCTCCATGAAGGCGAGACGGTTCTCCATCAATAGCGCGATGTGGTCGCCGGCCTTCAGCCCGAGCGAGCGGAACAGCTGCGCGACCTGGTTCGAGAGCTCGTCGCGCTCGCGATAGGTGATCGCCTTGCCGGTGCCGGCCATCTGGTAGGCGATCTTGTCGGGCGTGGTGCGGACGTGGACGGAGGGGTGGGTCATTTGGTGCAGGTCCCGAGGCAAACGAGATGTCGTCCCCGCGAACGCGGGGACCCATAGTCACTGCAGTGAGTCGCTGAAACAGAATGTCGCCCCAGCTCGCCATAACCACAGCCTCCTGTGG
>JAEWCE010000222.1 GCA_023390785.1 Pseudomonadota bacterium | reverse complement strand
GCTCAGGGCGTCGCGGCCGGATAGACACCGAGGATACGGAACTTGTCCGTGAAGAAGCCGAGCTCCTCGAAGGCGAGCTGGACGCTGCGGTCGTCGGGGTGGCCTTCGAGGTCGGCGTAGAACTGGGTGGCGGTGAACGAGCCGTCGAGCATGTAGCTTTCGAGCTTGGTCATGTTCACCCCGTTGGTGGCAAAGCCGCCCATGGCCTTATAGAGCGCGGCCGGCACGTTGCGGACGCGGAAGACGAAGGTGGTCTTCACCCGGGCCTTGCCGCGCCTCGGCGTCTGCGGCGTTCTCGAGATGACGAGAAAGCGCGTGGTGTTGTGCGCGGCGTCCTCGATGTTTTCGGCAAGGATGTCGAGGCCGTAAACTTCGGCGGCAAAGCGCGAGGCGATGGCGCCGACGCTGCGATCGCCACGCTCGGCGATTTCATGGGCGCTGCCGGCGGTGTCGACACCGTTGATGGTCTTGAGCCGGTGCTTGCGGATGAATTTGCGGCACTGGCCGAGCGCCACGCTGAGCGACTGGACGGTCTTGATGTCCTTGAGCGTGGTGCCTTTGAGGCCCAGCAGGTTCATTTCGATGCGCAGGAAGTGCTCGCCGGTGATGAACAGGCCGCTTTCAGGCAGCAAATGGTAGATGTCGGTGATGCGGCCGTAGAGCGAGTTTTCCACCGGCACGACGCCGAGATCGGCGCGGCCCGACTGCACCGCGGTGATGGTATCCTCGAAGGTGGTGCAGGGCACCGGTTCGCCCTTGGGGAAAAGTGCGTGCGCCGCGGCGTGGCTGAACGCGCCGGGTTCGCCCTGGAAGGCGATGAGTTTGGCCATGATGTGACGCCCCCGTAGTGCCGTTTGCGCCGGCTCTATGAACCTGCGCTTTGCGGCAAGTCAACCGGGCTGGGACCCTGTTGTCGCAGGGCGGGGAAAGCCGGTTGCGGCTCGATTTGGGTGAGACTATCTTGCCGGCGCATCGGGTGGGGGGCTGCTGCGCTGCATTGACGCAGAAGCGGCGTTTACAGGCTTGTCCCCGCTCGTTTATACCGCGCCGGAGAAGGCTTAGGGACCCCGCGATGGATTCGTTCGAACTCAACAAGATTATCGGCGCCATTCTGGGCACGCTGCTGTTCGTGATGGGCGTGGGATTCCTCGCTGAAGCGATCTACGAGCCGGCGCACGGCACAGGACCCGGCTACGCTTTGCCGGCCCCCGAGGAAGAGCAGGGCTCCGGCGACACCACGACCGCCCCGGCGGCGGCGGCGGCCGATATCGGCACGCTGCTGGCGGCGGCTGATCCCAAGGCAGGCGAGGCTGCGGCCAAGAAGTGCTCGTCGTGCCACGATTTCACCGAAGGCGGTCCGAACAAGACCGGCCCGAATCTCTATGGCATCGTGGGCGAGAAGATCGCCGACGTGCCGGGCTTTGCGTTCAGCGAAGCGCTCAAGGCGCATTCGAGCGAGACCTGGGACTACGAAAAGCTGAACCAGTGGCTGATTTCGCCCAAGGCCTTCGCGCCGGGCACCAAGATGACCTATGCCGGCGACAAGGACGACAAGGATCGCGCCAACATCATCGCCTACCTGTCGACGCTGAGCCATTCGCCCGTGCCGTTCCCGGCGCCGGCGGCTCCGGCAGGCGGCCAGGCCCCGACCGCGGACCAGACGACCAATGCCACCTCGTCGGTGCCGCAGGGCCAGGCCGTCGAAACGCCGGCGACAACCGATCCCAACAAGACCAATTCGCCTGGCACCGGCACCACCACCAACACGCCGGCCGGCGCCAGCTCGCTGGAGCAGACCGTCGCTGCCCCCTCGGCCAGCGCCGAAGCTGCGCCGGCCAGCAGCGAGGCCGCTCCGGCTGCGTCGAGCGAAGCGGCTCCGTCCTCCAGCGAAGCCGCCTCATCGTCGGCCGCGCAGTAGTCGCGATCGCTATTGGACCTGACGGGAGCCGTGCCCAAGGGTGCGGCTCTTTGTTTGAGGACAGAAATGACAACGCTGCTGCTCCACCTTTCCGACGTCGATGAAGCGAAGTGGGCGGCGGCGTACAAAGCGGCCCTGCCCGACGTGACGGTGGTGCGCCAGACCGAGGCGTTCGACCCCAAGGCCGTCGACTACATCTTTGTGTGGAAACCCAAGCCCGACGCGTTCGACGGACTGACCAACCTCAAGGCGGTGCTGTCGCTGGGCGCCGGGGTGGACGCGCTGCTAAAGCACCCGCGGCTGCCGGACGCGCCGATCGTGCGCTTCGTCGATGCGGACCTGACGCAGCGGATGAGCGATTATGTGGTGGCCTCGGTGACCATGCATCAGCGGCTGTTCACGCGCTTCAAGCGCGACCAGGCGGCGCGGCGCTGGACGCAACTCTACCCGCCGGCGGCGGGCGAGACCAATGTGGGCATCATGGGACTGGGCGTGCTCGGCGTCGATGCGGCGCAGAAGCTGGTCGGGCTCGGGTTCAGCGTGCTCGGCTGGAGCCGCTCGCCCAAGCAGATCGCCGGCGTGCGCACTTTTGCGGGCGACGCACTCGATGCGTTCCTGAGCGAGACCGACATCCTCTGCTGCCTGCTGCCGCTGACGCCGGACACCACCGGCATTCTCAATTACGGGCTGTTCAAGACGCTGCGCCGCAAGCTCGATGGCGGGCCGGTGATCGTCAACGCAGCGCGGGGCGGGCACCAGGTGGAAGCCGACATCGTCCGCGCGCTCACCGACGGCACCCTT
Organism: Pseudomonadota bacterium; assembly: GCA_023390785.1. Classification (GTDB taxonomy): domain Bacteria; phylum Pseudomonadota; class Alphaproteobacteria; order Rhizobiales; family Devosiaceae; genus Devosia_A. The sequence goes on along the minus strand of JAEWCE010000222.1, from coordinate 5,181 downwards.
GGCGCCGCTAGCCTCGACGTGTTCGAGGGCGAGCCGCTGAGCCCGCAGAGCCCGCTGTGGGCGCTCGACAACGCGTACCTGACGCCGCACATCGCGGCGATCAGCAACATCGATGCCGGCGTGACGTATTTCGCCGCGATCATCGGTGCCCACGAGAAGGGCGAGGCGCTGCCGAACGTGGTCGATCGGCAACGGGGGTACTGAGGCGGCGTACCAGCCCCGAACCGGCAGTCGGGTCCCACGGCAGTCATTGCGACTTAGAACACCATTTCCCAGATCTCGCCCAGCATCTGCACGCCAAAATTGTCTTCGGGGATGGTTTCGACGATGGTGAAGCCGGCGGCGGCGTAGAGTTTGCGGGCCGACTCCTGGATGGTGTGCGTCCACAGGCGCATGCGGGCATAGCCGTTGTCGCGAGCGAAGCTCACGGCCTGGGCGACGAGGGCGGCGCCGACCCCCTGCCCGCGTGCGGCGGGCTCGACATAGAGCATGCGCAATTGCGCCGAGCCCTCGATGCCCTCCGATGGCATGACGAAGATCGAGCCGACGATGCCGCCGTTCTGCTCGGCCACCCAGAGTGCCTTGGGCGGTGTCGCCGGTGCCTCCTGGAACTGGTTGTAGATGCCGGCGATGAGGGATTCGAAGCCGATGTTCCAGCCGAACTGGCGGTTGTAGAGGATCGCCTGGCGGTGGATCATCCAGCCGAGATCGCCGATGCGGTGCGGCCGCAGGATAACCGGGCCGGCGCCGGGCGAATCGCCGAGGATGCGACGGATACCGGCCATGGCGGCGACGAGCGCGGCGCGATCGTCAGGCGAGACGCGCGCGAGCATGGCGTCGATGGCATCGTCGTTGAGATCTTCGAGCTCGGCGACGGCCGCATCACCCTCGCGCGTCAGGGCGGTTTCGTTGGCGCGGCGGTCGGTGAGGCTGGGGGTGTGCACGACGAGTCCGGCGTCGACGAATTTTCGCAGCAGGCGGCTCAGATAGGCGGGGTCCATGTCGAGCGCCTGCGCGAGCTCCATGCCGCGCGAGTGGCCGCGCTTGGCCAGCTCGTAGAGCACGCGCCCTTCAGCGAGGCTGAAGCGGCTCCTGGCCACGTGCTCGTTCAGGAGCCCGATCTGGCGGGTGTAGAAGCGGTTGAAGGCACGGATATCGGAAATGACGCTGTCGCTCATGATAGATGACAGCGTCACGTATTTTGTTGACGATGTCAACGATATCTTTGCTTGAGGACACCGTAGACGGCGCGGATGCCTTGGTCGGTGCCGCCGAAGGGACGGCCGGCGCGGGCTTCGGGAGCCCAGCCGAAGATGTCGAGGTGCACCCAGGCCCCGGCGTTCCTGACGAAACGCTTGAGGAACATGGCGGCGGTGATGGAGCCGGCGAACGGCGTTGCGGCCGCATTGTTCATGTCGGCAATGCGCGACTCCATCATCCGGTCGTACGGTTCCCATAGCGGCATGCGCCACAGCGGATCGTCGCTGGCGAGACCCGCTGCCATGAGCTCGGCGGCGAGGCGGTCATCGGTGGAATAAAGGGGCGGCAGCTCAGGGCCGAGCGCGGTGCGGGCGGCGCCGGTGAGCGTTGCCATGTCGAGCATGATCTCGGGGTTCTCCTCGTCGCCGAGCGCAAGGGCGTCGGCCAGGATCAGGCGGCCCTCGGCGTCGGTGTTGCCGATCTCCACCGTCTGGCCCGAGCGCGAGGTCAGCACGTCGCCAGGGCGGAAGGCGGCGCCGGCAATGGCGTTTTCGACCACGGCGATGAGCACACGGAGGCGGACGCGAAGGCCGGCGTCGATGATGGCGTGCGCGAGGCCGAGGACGTTGGCGGCGCCGCCCATGTCCTTCTTCATCAGCAGCATGCCGGAGGCGGGCTTGATATCAAGGCCTCCGGTGTCGAAGGTCACGCCCTTGCCGACCAGCGTCACCTTCGGGTCGGAGGCGCGGCCCCAGCTCAGATCGAGCAGGCGTGGCGCCTCTGCCGCGGCACGGCCGACGGCGTGGATCATCGGGAAGTTCTGGCGCAGCAGCTCGTCGCCGACCACCGCCTTCAGCTTCATCTTGTGGCGCGCGGCGAAGGCGCGGATCTCGCGGTCGAACGCGTCGGGGCCGAGATCGTTGGCCGGCGTGTTGATGAGGTCACGCGCAAGGAAAGCGGCGTCGGACAGGCGGTCGATTTCGGCGGCATCGGCGCCTCGCGGCAGCACCAGTTCGGGCTGCGGACGCGCCTTGCGGTAGCGGTCGAAACGGTAGGCGCCAAGGCGGAAGCCAAGCGCGGCATACGTCGCATCGCCAACCGCACCTTCGAGGCGATAGCGCCCGGCCTCGAGCATGGAGGCGGCGAGGCCGGTGACCAGCACCGGGCGGCTCGCGGCGGCGCCAACGCCGAACAGATAGCCGGCGAGCGCCCCGCCCTCGCCGGGCAACGGCAGCAGCCGGCCACGCTGGCCGGCAAAGCCGTTGGCAGCCGCCCATTGCGCCTGCGGCCGGGTGAGGCCGGCCGCCTTCAGCCCGCCCTCCTCGATAAGAATGAGAGGCAGGGTCTTGGGCTGGGCCATGGAGTCACCGGACGGGAAAGATGAGGCGGAGCGGCAGCTTTACGCTGCCCCGTCAGGCCTCGCAACGGGCCGCCTTAACCCGGTATTAGGGTTAACCGATTATTGCTGGCGGGGTGACGCGCGGCCCTCGCGTCGACAGCTTTCCGAGTCGCCCGTGCGTATCGCCAGCCTCAAATCATTCCGCATCTTGATGTTCGCCGGCGTTGCCGCAGTGGCACTCAGCGCCTGCGCCAACAATCGCACCAGCATGGCGCAAGCCGACTTCGGCGGGGCCAGCGCCACGCAACAGGCAACAGCGCTGAGCCAACTCGCGGGCCGCTACAAAGCCAATCCGCGGGACAAGGCGACGATCATCTACTATGCCGCCGCATTGCGGGCGGCGGGCCAGCCGGAACAGGCGACCAGCGTGATGGAGAATGGTGTCGCGCTGTACAAATCCGACAGCGACATCAAGGTGGCCTACGCCAAGGCGCTGAGCGCCACCGGCCGTTTCGACCAGGCGCTGAATGTGGTCGATGACGCCATCAATCCGGCGCAGCCCGACTGGAACGCTCTTCTGGTCAAAGGCGCGATCCTCGATCAGAGCGGCCGCAATGCCGAGGCGCGAGCGATCTATACGCAGGCGCTGCTGAGCGCACCGGGCGAGGCATCGCTCGAAGCCAATATGGGCCTCAGCTACGCCATGAGCAACGATCTGGCCCAGGCCGAAGTGCATCTGCGCAAGGCAGTGACGATGCGGCATGCCAACAGCCAGATACGACAGAATCTGGCGCTGGTGGTGGGATTGCAGGGCCGCTTCGACGACGCACGCAAGCTGTTTGCCGCCGAACTGCCGCCGGAGCAGGTCGAGGCCAACATGGCCTATATCCGCGCTCTGCTGACGCAGCAGAACCGCTGGGACCTGATCAAGGGCGCGAAGTAGAGGAGCGAGTAGCGAATAGGGAGTAGCGAGTACTTCTTTCCGTTCGCTATTCGCTATTCGCTATTGCCTCAGCCGAGGTGGAAGCCGCCGTTCTGGCCGATCTTGATGATGGCCGGCGTAATGATGACGATGAACAGCACCGGCAGGAAGAACACGATCAGCGGCACAGTCAGCTTGGGCGGCAGGGCCGCAGCCTTCTTTTCGGCCTCCATCATGCGCGTCTCGCGGCCTTCCTCGGCCATGACGCGCAGCGAGGTGCCGACGCTGGTGCCGTAACGGTCGGCCTGGATCAGCGCCGTCATCACCGCCTTCACCACGTCGAGACCGGTGCGCCTGCCGAGGTTGTCGTAGGCGCGCGTGCGGTCTTCGAGGAAGCTGAGCTCGGCGGTGGTCAGCGTGATCTCCTCGGCGAGCTCGGGGCTCTGCATGCCGATTTCCTTGGCGACGCGCTTGAAGGCGTGCTCGACCGACATGCCGGCCTCGACGCACAGCAGCATCAGATCGAGCGCATCCGGCCAGGCGCGCTTGATCGACTGCTGGCGCTTGATGGTGCGGTTCTTGAGCAGCAAGGTCGGCAGATAGGCGCCGATGAGGCCGATGAAGAGCGCATAGATGGCGTTGAGGTAGAGCGGCTTTTCGGCAAAGACGGTCAGGCTCAGATAGCCGAAGGCGAGGACGAACAGCACGAAGGGCGTGACGAAGCGCGCGAATACGTAGGTGTTGAGCGGCCCCTGCCCGCGATAGCCGGCGCGGGCCAGCGCGTCGATGGTGTTTTCGTCGGCGAACATCTTCTGCAGCGAGAAGCGGTTGACGACGTTGGTGACGTATTCGCGGCCCGCGACGCGGCGGATGGAGCCGCGCGGATTGTCCTGCTGGCTGCCGCCGCGCAGGCGCGCCATCTCCTCGGCGCGCATCTTCTCGCGCTCGAGGGCGACGCGCTTGATGCGCTGCTTCATCGAGACGCCACCGCGCCCGAGGAACGAGAAGCCGACCGTGAAGACCACGGCGGCCGCTGCGATCGCCGCCAAGGCGGCGATCAGGAACTCGCGGGTCATGAAGTGTTCCATGCGCCGAGTCCCTAGAAGTCGAACTGGATCATGCGGTTCATCATGAACACGCCGATGCTCATCAGGACGGCCGCGATGCCGAGCCAGATCTGGCCGGTGGTGGTGCTGAACAGCGGCACCATGTAGGCCGGGGTGGTCAGCGTCACCAGGATGCCGACGATGAAGGGCAAGGAGCCGATGATGCCGGCGGAGGCCTTGGCCTCGGACGACATGGCCTTGATCTTCTGCTTCATCTTCTTGCGGTTGCGCAGCACGCGGCTCAGATTGCCCAGGGCTTCGCTGAGGTTGCCGCCGGCCTGCTGCTGCACGGTGATGACGACAACGAAGAAGTTTACCTCCGGCAGCGGCATGCGATCGAACAGCATCTGCACCGCTTCGGTGGTGGACTTGCCCAGCGCCTGCTGGTCGAGGACGCGCTGGAATTCGGACTTGATCGGCTCCTTGGCCTCCTTGGCGACAAGGCGCATGGAGTCGTTGAGCGGCAGACCCGACTTGACGCCGCGGACGATGGCCTCGACGGCGTTGGGCAGCTCGTCGAGATAGGCGTTCTGGTGGCGCTTGCGCTTGTGGCCGAGCCACAGGCGTCCGCCAAGATAGCCCGCGGCGACGCCAAAGACCGGGCAGAGATAGAG
>JAEWCE010000095.1 GCA_023390785.1 Pseudomonadota bacterium | reverse complement strand
CTCTTCGCGGTGGCCGAGTACGGCCAGCCGGTGACGGCGTGCGTCGGCCGCGACAACATGTTCGGAACGCAGTTCCACCCCGAAAAGAGCCAGACCCTGGGCCTGACCTTGATCGAAAATTTCCTGGAGTGGAAACCGTGATCCTGTTTCCCGCCATCGATCTCAAGGCCGGGCAGGCGGTGCGGCTGAAGCTCGGCGACATGGCACAGGCCACGGTGTTCAACGACGATCCGGCGGCGCAGGCGAGGCTGTTCGAGCAGCAGGGCTTCGAGTACCTGCACGTGGTCGATCTCGACGGCGCCTTTGCCGGCGAAAGCCGCAACAGCCGCGCCATCGAGGCCATCCTCGCCGCGGTCGAGATGCCGGTGCAGCTCGGCGGCGGCATCCGCACGCTGGCCCATGTCGAGGGCTGGCTCGGCAAGGGCCTGGCCCGCGTGATCCTCGGCACCGTGGCGCTGCGCGACCCGGAGCTGGTCAAGGCGGCGGCGCGGGCCTTTCCCGGCCGCATCGCCGTCGGCATCGATGCGCCCGGCGGCAAGGTGGCGGTCGAGGGCTGGGCCGAAACCTCCTCGCTCGCGGCGGTCGAGCTGGCCCAGCGCTTCGAGGGCGCGGGCGTCGCCGCCATCGTCTATACCGACATCGACCGCGACGGCGTGCTGAGCGGCATCAACTGGGACGGCACCCTGGCGCTCGCCCGCGCCGTCTCCATCCCGGTGATCGCCTCGGGCGGCCTCGCCTCGATGGCCGACATTGAGCGGCTGAGCCGGCCCGACTGCCGTATCCTTTCCGGCGCCATCAGCGGCCGTGCCCTCTATGACGGCCGCATCGACCCCCAGGCGGCGCTGGCGCTGCTCAAGGGCGTGCCGGCGTGAGCAGCGCGCCGGCACCCGCGCGGCGCCGCTTCCCCTGGCCGGTCTATCTCGTCGTGCTGGCGGTGATCGTGGTGCTGGCGGCGCTGCCGGTGCTGAGCGTCACCGTGGCGGGTGCCGTCGCTTCGGCCAATGGCTGCCGGCTCGACGAAGGCGCGGCCCATCCCTGCCGCATCGCCGGCGCCGATTACGGCGACACCCTCTACACCCTCGGCGTGCTCGGCTGGCTGATGCTGGCCAGCCTGCCGCTGGGCGTCGTCGCTCTCGTCGTCTGGGCCGTGGTGCTGGGCCTCCATCTGTTCGCCCGGAGCCGGCAGCCATGAGCACGGAGCCCTCGGGCGCCCCGCCGGTCGGCCCGTTTCGCCTCCGCCGCTACTGGCTGGCGCTGGCGGTGATCGCCATCTTCGCCCTCTGGCCGCTGCCTTTCGGCCTGCCTAGCCTCGCCGCGGTGTCGCTACCGATGGGGGCGCTCGCCGCCGCGCTGTGGCTGGTGGTGCTGATGATCGCCTGGAACGCCCATGTCCGCCGCCGCGCCGGAATCGCCACGGCCTCGACGGCGCGGATCAATTTCCTCTATTACGCGCTGGCGCTGGCGGCGATCCTCGCACTCGGCTATGCGACGCTCAGCGCCTGGCTGCCGGCGCCGGTCTTGCTGCTGGTCGCCTTCGCCGCCATCTTCTGGCTGTTCTCGTTCGTCTTCGCGCTGGTCGCCACCCTGCGCCGCAAATCCAGGGCCAAATGACACTCAAGACCCGTATCATTCCCCATCTGGACGTGAAGGACGGCCCGCGACGCCCGCAGCGGCAGCGCCGCGAGGACGCGCAAACCAAGAAAGCGGCCGTCCGGTGACACTCAAGACCCGTATCATCCCCTGTCTGGATGTTAAGGACGGCCGCGTTGTGAAGGGCGTGCAGTTCGTCGATCTGGTCGATGCCGGCGATCCGGTCGAGGCGGCGATCGCCTATGACGCGGCGGGCGCCGACGAATTGTGCTTTCTCGACATCACCGCCAGCGCCGAAAACCGCGATACCATCTTCGACGTGGTGGCGCGCACTGCCGAGCAGTGCTTCATGCCGGTGACGGTGGGCGGCGGCGTGCGCACGATCGACGATATCAGGAAGCTCCTCCTCAGCGGCGCCGACAAGGTGTCGATCAATACCGCCGCCGTGAACGACCCCGATTTCGTCGAGCGCGCCGCCGACAAGTTCGGCGACCAGTGCATCGTCGTTTCGGTCGATGCGCGCCGCCGCCAGACCGTCAGTGTGGGCGGTGCCAACCGCTCCGACTGGGAGGTGTTCACCCATGGCGGCCGCAATCCGACCGGGCTCGACGCGGTGGAGTTTGCCGTGCGCATGGTGCAGCGCGGCGCCGGCGAATTGCTGGTGACCTCGATGGACCGCGACGGCACCAAGGCGGGCTTCGATCTCGAGCTGACCCGCACCATCGCCGACGCCGTGCACGTGCCGGTGATCGCCTCGGGCGGTGTCGGCTCGCTCGACGACCTGGTCGACGGCGTTCGCATCGGCCACGCCAATGCCGTGCTCGCGGCTTCGATCTTTCACTTCGGCACCTTCACCATAGCCGAGGCCAAGGCGTATCTGGCCGAACACGGCATTCCCATGCGGCTCGACTGAAAAAGAGGCTCGACTGAAATGGCGTTCTCTATTGCAGAGCTCGACGCGCGCCTGGCCGAACGGGCCAAGGCGGCGCCCGACGAAAGCTACACGGCCAAGCTGCTGGCCGACGGCATCGATCGCTGCGCGCGCAAGTTCGGCGAGGAGGCAGTGGAGGCCATCGTCGCCGCCGTCTCGCGCGATACGCAGGGACTCACGGGCGAGGCAGCCGACGTGATCTACCATCTGCTGGTGCTGTTGCGCGCCGCCGACGTGCCGCTCACCGCTGTCCTCACCGAACTCGAGCGGCGCACCGGCCAGTCGGGCCTCGCGGAAAAGGCCTCACGGACCAGATAGATGACCGACAAGCGCAAGCTCGACCTCAACCCCTATCACCGCTTCTCGAAGGCCGAATGGGCGAAGTACCGCGACGGCGAGCCAATGACGCTCACCGCCGCCGACATCGAACGGCTGCGCGCCCTGACCGACCCGATTTCGCTGAGCGAGGCCGAGCAGATCTACCTGCCGCTGAGCCGTCTGATCTCCTTCTATGTCGAGGCGGCCCAGGCGGTGCATCGCGTCTCCACCCGGTTCCTCGGCACCGAGGACACCAAGGTGCCGTTCATCATCGGCGTTGCCGGTTCGGTGGCGTCGGGCAAGTCGACCACGTCGCGCATCCTGCGCGCCCTGTTGCAGCGCTGGCGGACCTCGCCCAAGGTCGACCTCGTCACCACCGACGGTTTCCTGTTGCCGAACGCCGTTCTGGAGGAGCGCAGGCTCGCCGAGCGCAAGGGTTTTCCCGAAAGCTACGACCGCGCCGCGCTGCTGGCCTTTCTCTCCGACATCAAGTCGGGCAAGAGCGAGGTCAAGGTCCCGGTCTACTCGCACCTCATCTACGACGTGCTGCCCGACCAGTTCATCACCGTCGACCGCCCCGACATCCTCATCGTCGAGGGCCTCAACATCCTGCAGCCGGGCGAATTGCCGCGCACCGGCCGGCCGATCCTGTTCGCCTCCGACTTCATCGATTTCTCGATCTATATCGACGCCGACGAGGCCGATCTGCGCGACTGGTTCATGGTGCGCTTCCGCGCCTTGCGCGAAAGCGCCTTCACCGACCCCAAGAGCTTCTTCCGGCGGCTCGCCGAAATGCCGGCCGAGCAGGCGGAGAGCTTCGCGCTGCAGGCCTGGGACAACATCAACCTCCCCAATCTGCGCGACAACATCCTGCCCACCCGCGGCCGCGCCGACCTGATTCTCAAGAAGGCCGGCAACCACGCGGTGGAAGAGGTTCAGCTCCGGCGGGTATAGCGCGCTCGCGCCCGCCGCGCGCCCGCGTGATCGGCAAGTGTGTTGAACGATCCTGCAATCTGTCCTTAGCTGGAGCGAAAGGAGATTGCTTATGACATTTGGATCGAACGCCCCCAAAGCGCTGGTTGCCGCGGCCGCCATGCTCGCCGCCACGACCATTGCCGGTCCCGCCGCTGCGTCGCCGCAGGACCAGGTCCGCCATTTCGTCGATTGCCTCGGCTGGATGCTGTCCGATCCCGCCCTGCATGCCGCCAATTGCACCGCTGGTGGCCCCTCGGGCGCACCGGGCAGCGTCGCCATCCGCGATGCCGGCCATATGGGCAGCCCGATGAGCGGCACCGCCGGCGTCGGGGGCCTGATGGGCATGATGTTCGGCACGAGGGGCGGTTCGGGCGCTCCGGCAGCGCCGGACGGCAGCGGCAATTCCGCCGGCAGCGGGGCATCCACCGCAACCGGGGGCACCGGTGGGACCGCTGCCGGTCTCGGCGGCGTCGGCGGCGCCGGCGGCAGCGCAAC
>JAEWCE010000228.1 GCA_023390785.1 Pseudomonadota bacterium | reverse complement strand
TGATTCGACATTATCGAAGCGCGAGGGGCCGTAGCCGCCGCTGCCGCCCCAGCCGGAGCCGCCCTTGGATTCCGTGATCTCGACGCTGTGTGCCGGCAGCTCGTCGAGGAAGCGCGAGGGGATCGTGGTCGACCAGGGGCCGTGAATGCGGCGGTTGGGGGCGAAGAAGATCTTGGCGCGGCGGCGGGCGCGGGTGAGGCCGACATGGGCGAGGCGGCGCTCTTCTTCCAGCCCCGCGCGGCCCTGCTCGTCGAGGGTGCGCTGGCTGGGGAACAGCCCTTCCTCCCAGCCGGGCAGGAACACCGTTTCAAACTCCAGCCCCTTGGCCGAATGCAGCGTCATGATCGACACCGCATCCTCCGCTTCGGCGGAATCGCGGTCCATCACCAGGCTGATGTGTTCGAGAAAGCCGCCCAGCGTCTCGAACTCGGCCATCGAGTTGACCAGCTCCTTGAGGTTTTCCAGCCGGCCGGGACTGTCGGGCGATTTGTCGTTCTGCCACATCGCCGTGTAGCCGCTCTCGTCGAGGATCTGCTGGGCGAGCTCGGTGTGTGGAATGGTCCGGGAGCGCTCGGCCCAGTTGTCGATCTGCGCAATGAGGTCGCGCAGCACGGTGCGCTGCTTGGGCTTCAGATCTTCGGTCTCGACGAGCAGCCGGGTCGCGCTCATCAGCGAGCGCTCGGTGGCGCGCGCCGTATCGTGCAGCTGGCGGACGGTGGAATCGCCGATGCCGCGCTTGGGCGTATTGACGATGCGCTCGAACGCCAGGCCGTCGGCCTCGTTGGCGACGATGCGCAGATACGCCAGCGCGTCCCGGATTTCGAGCCGCTCATAGAAGCGCGGGCCGCCGATGACGCGATAGTTGAGCCCCAGCGTGATGAAGCGCTCTTCGAACTCGCGCATCTGGTACGAGGCGCGCACCAGGATGGCGATGTCGTTGAGCCGCTCGCCATGGCGCTGCAATTGCTCGATCTCTTCGCCGATCTGCCGCGCTTCCTCCTCGCTGTCCCACACCGAGGTGACACCGACGGGGTCTCCGGCCTCGCCCACATCGGTCTGCAGCGTCTTGCCGAGCCGGGATTCGTTGTGCGCGATGAGGTGGCTCGCCGCGCTCAGGATGTTCGACGTCGACCGATAATTGCGCTCCAGCCGGATCACCTTGGCGCCGGGGAAATCCTTCTCGAAGCGCAGGATGTTGTCGACCTCGGCGCCGCGCCAGCCATAGATCGACTGGTCGTCGTCGCCGACCACGCAGACATTGGCCTCCGATGCCGGCCGTCCCTGCGCCAGCAGGCGCAGCCACAGATACTGCGCGACATTGCTGTCCTGGTACTCGTCGACGAGGATGTAGCGAAAGCGCGCGTGGTACTCGCCGAGCACATCGGGGTGTTCCCGGAACAGCCGGATGTTCTCGAGCAGCAGGTCGCCGAAATCCACCGCGTTCAGGGTCTTCAGCCGTGCCTGGTAGTCGGCATAGAGCTTCTGCCCCCTGCCGTTGGCGAAGCCGCTGGCCTCCGCTGGCGTGACATCACGGGGCAGAAGGCCACGGTTCTTCCAGTTGTCGAGCATCCCTGCGAAGGCCCGCGCCGGCCAGCGTTTCTCGTCGATATTTTCGGCGGCGAGCAGCTGCTTGATCAGCCGCACCTGGTCGTCCACATCGAGAATGGTGAAGTCCGATTTGAGCCCAACCAGCTCGGCATGGTGCCGGAGGATGCGCGCCCCGATCGAATGGAACGTGCCCAGCCACGGCATCCCCTCGACCGTCGATCCCACCAGCGTGCCGATGCGCTCCTTCATCTCGCGCGCAGCCTTGTTGGTGAAGGTGACCGACAGAATCTCGGCGCCGCGGGCGAGCCGCTGCGTGAGAATATGCGCGATACGGGTGGTGAGCACGCGCGTCTTGCCGGTCCCGGCGCCGGCAAGGACCAGCAATGGTCCCTCGGTGGTCAGCACCGCCTCGCGCTGCTCCTCGTTTAGGCCCTTGAGGTAATCGGCGTCGCGGCGGCCGAACTGACTGGTAATCGCGCCGGGAATGGGTTTCGGAACAGCCATGCGGCTTGACGAATCTCTTTTTGTTCTGGTCGAGCCTATATAGGCGCTGGGGCCCGGAAACACCATGCAAAGCGCCCGCAAAAGGCCGGTCGAGGGCCCAAATTCTGCCGTGGAGGCAAGCCATTGCACGGGTGACGCGCCGAAGCGGCTTGCCTACACTCGACGCTCGTTTTGGGGGTCGCCGGGCACGTGCTTAACCGCCTGTTCATCGCCATCGGGGTGCTGGTCATCCTTGCCATCGGCGCGGCCTTCGTCGTGCCGCGCTTCATCCAATGGGGCGACTATCGCGACCGGCTGCAGACCATGGCAGCCGAGGCCTTCGGCACCGAGGTGGCGATCGAGGGCGACATCCATCTGACGCTGCTGCCGGCGCCCAAGCTCGAATTCACCAGAGTGCGGGTCGGCCCGGCATCGACCCCCGTGCTGCAGGTGGAGCAGGTCGATGCCGAGTTCTCGCTGCTCGATTTCCTGCGCGACCAGTACAAGGTCACGAGCCTCACCCTCAACCACCCCGTCGTTGATCTCGCCATCGCCGCCGATGGCAGCATCAGCTCCGGTATCGCCATCGCGGGGCAAGGCCAGTCGAACGTCTCGATCGCCAATGCCAATGTGGAGTCGGGCTCGGTCCGCCTGACCGACCTGCGCTCAGGCGCCGTCTACGCGGCCGACGGCATCAACGGCCAGCTCAAGCTGGACGCGCTGCAGGGACCGTTCAGCTTTTCAGGCAACGCCAGCGTCGATCACGCCGCCTATGCGGTGCGCGTGAGCACCACCAAATTCGACAAGGGTAAGACCACCCTGGCGCTGTTCGTGAAGGCCGACAACCAGAGCTTCACGCTCGACAGCAGCGGCACCCTCACCTTGGGTGCGGTCCCCAGATATCTCGGCGACCTCACGTACAGGGCGCCGCCTCCACGCCCCAAGGCGGGCGAGACGGTGGATGCCGGGCGCGGCGATTTCGTGTTGACCGGCAAGGTCGATGCCGGTGCCGAGCGGGTGCTGCTGTCGGACTACGTCGCGCTACCCGACGAGAACCGCGCGGCGATGCGCCTGACGGGCGCCGGCGAGCTCAAGCTCGGCAAGGCGGTGTCGTTCAACGCCATTGTTTCGGGCGGCGTGGTGGCGCTGCCGCCGCGCGACGCCACCAAGGAGCTGACCGACCCTCCCTATGAGCTGGTGCGCCTGTTGGGCGAAATGCCGTTGCCGCCGATCCCCCCGGTCAAGGGTACGATCGGGCTCGATATCACCGAGCTCAATCTGCGCGCGGTGTCGCTGCGTGAATTGCGGCTCGACGCTGCGACCGACACCAAGGGCTGGACCATCACCGATTTCACCGCGACCCTGCCGGGCGCGACCAGGCTCGAGCTGACGGGCAATCTTGGCATCGCCGACGGAAAGCCGATCTTTGCCGGCGGCCTCTCGCTCGACAGCCAGCAGCTCGATCGGCTGGCCGCGATGTGGCGCAAGCCCACCGCCGCTGATCCGCTCCTCGGCCAGGCCGGATCGCTCAAGGCCAGTGTGGCCCTGTCCAGCGATACCCTGACGCTGGGCAACGGCACGCTGATCGTCGGCGGCATCAACCAGGGGTTCGATGCGCAGATCGGCTTCGCCCAGCCGCGACGGCTGAAGCTCGATGTACATTTCACCACCCTCGGGCCCGAAGAGAGCAACACGCTGCAGGCGCTGCTGCCGGATATGACGGGCAGTGGCAGCTTTGGCGCAACCTTTCCCAAAGGCGAGCTGGACCTGAGCGCCGGCAAGGCAGCGCTGTTCGGCCTCGACGGCACCAACCTGCAGGCACATGCTACCTGGGAGGGCGGCGTGCTCGAATTCCAGAAGCTGAGCGCCGAGGATTTCGGCGGCGCCCAGTTCGATGCGCGGCTTACCGCCTTCGGCACTCTGGCTGCACCCGAATTGTCCGGCACGGGCATGATCAAGCTCGAGGCGGACGCGCCGGTCCTCGACACGCTGCTCGATGTCATCCACACGCCGGCGGCGGTCGCCGACTTCCTCCGCAACTCGCTGCCCGCCGATCTCAATGTGCAGCTCGACGCGCCCGCCGGCGATGGGGGGCAGGTGCTGAACGTGTCCGGCCGGCTGTCGGCATCCGACGTCAAGCTCGAAGCCCGGCTGGGCGCGGGGATTGCCAACGCGCTCGCGGCCCCCATCGCCGCCAGACTGTCCATGAGCTCGCAAAGTTCCCTGCTGATGACGCGCCAGCTCGGGCTCGGCGCCAGCTCGATCTTCGGGGATGGAACACCGCTCCAGCTGAATGCCACGGTCGAGGGCGTGCCGTCCAACAGCTACGAAACGCATGTGACTCTGGCCGGCGGCGATGATCACATCAGCTTTGACGGCAACGTCATTGCCGGCGATTTCACCAGGATCAGCGGCACCGGGGCGCTCGACGTCAAGCTCGCTGACCCGGCGGTCGTTGCGCAAATGCTGGGGGCCGGCGGATTGTACCTGCCGCCGCTGGCCGGCACGGCCGACCTCGAATTTTCCGGCGCCGACCAGGCAAGCCTGTCGCGCATCGCCGTGCCCGGCGCCAGTGGCAATCTGACATTCACGCGCAACGGGGCGCAGACGGCCGTGACCGGGGCCCTGGCGCTCGATGCGCTCGATGCCCATGCGCTGGTTCCGGCGCTTGCCGGCGCGGCGAGCACGGTCTCCGCGGCGGGCAGCCTGTGGCCCGAGGGGCCCATTGACATCGGTGCGGCGCCGCGCACCGGCACCGGCCGGATCGATGTCACCGTGGCCGCCCTCGACAATGGCGGCCGACCGCTGCTGAGCGACGTCAAGTTCGGTTACGATTGGGATGCGCAGAGCCTGCACCTGCGCAATCTATCGGGTGGCATCGGCGGCGGCACGCTGGGCGCCGACATCACCGTGTGCTGCTCCAGTGCGGCGCTGCCGGACAAGCAGGTCAGTGGCCGCCTGAGTCTCGCCGGCGTCGCCCTCGACGCGGTGGCGCCTGCGGCAATCGGCAATGCACTCGACGGCACGCTGGACGCGACCGCGCAGTTCGACGGCAGCGGCGAGACGCTGGACGAGGCGATCGCCGCGATGACGGGAACGGGGAGCTATACTGTCAATGGCTTCTCGGTGGCGCAGTTCGACCCCGGCGTTTTCCTGGCGGCAGGTGCGTTGAGCGGCGTCGTCGACCTCCCGGCCGAGGCATTGACCACAACGGTCACCGAAAAGCTGAAGGCGGGACCCTTCTCGGCCCCCAGTCTCACGGGCAGCTTCACCATCGCCAATGGCACGCTGCGCAGCCCGAACCTCGCCATTGCCGGCGATGGCGCCCGCATCTTCGGCGGCGCGACCCTGAGCCTCAAGGATCTGGTGCTCGATGCGCACTATGCGATGTCGCCGACCGGAAAGGTCGATCCGACCAGCGCCATTGATGCGACCACGGCCGAAGTGGACGCGGCACTGAAGGGGCCGCTCTGGGCGCCGGCGGCAACCTACGATGTGGCGGCCCTGGTCGATGGCATGAAGATCAAGGCCAACGAGGTCGAGCTGGCGCGCCTCGAGCAGATCAAGGCCGAGGCCGATGCGCGCGCCAGAGCGGCGCTGGAATTACGCGCCAGGCGCGATGCCGTGCAGCCGGGGCTGTCGGTCGCGGGGGGCGGGGAAGCACTCAGGCTGGCGCAGGAGGCGGCCGCCGTGGAAGCGGCGCGCAAGGCAGCAGAGGCAGCGAAGCGCGCCGCCGCCTCGTCGGCGGAGCCGCTAGATCTCGGCCTGTGATCTCAGTGCGTCGCGCAGCACTGCCACCCGCAGCGCCGAGGAGAGATTGGGCCCCTCGCGCGTGCGGTCGATCTCTTCGATCAGATGCACGAGGCGCAGGCCGCGGCGACTGGCCATGGCCTCGAGTCCATTCCAGAATTCGGGTTCCAGCGCGATGCTGGTGTGGTGCCCGGCGATCGTCAGCGACCGCTTGTGCATGGAGCTATTTCTTGCGGAACGCGTCGAGGCTGACGACTTTCTCGCCCGCGGACTCGGCCGCGACGGGAGCGGGCGCCGGGCCATGCGGAGTGTCCGGCTTTACCGGCCCACTGTCCTCGGCCGGCAGCTCCTCGCCGGGAAGCGGGCCGGTATTCTTGAGCTCGAGTCCGAACTGCACGGAGGGATCGAAGAAGCCCTTGATGGCCGAGAACGGGATGACCAGCGTCTCGGGCTTGTCGTCGAAACTGAGGCCGACCTCGAACCCGGCCTCTCCCACCTTGAGGTCCCAGAACTGGTTCTGCAGCACGATGGTCATGTCGTTGGGATACTGCTCGAGCAGGCGCTGGCTGAGGCGGACACCCGGCGCCTTGGTGAGGAACGAGATGAAGAAGTGATGCTCGCCCGGCAGCCCGGTCTTGGCCACTTCGGCCAACACCTTGCGGATCACGCCGCGCAGCGCGTCCTGGGTGAGGATGTCGTATCGAATGTGGTCTTGAGCCATGTCGCCTTGGGATTCCCGCGCTCGGCGCCATATCAGCCGCCGAAGGGGGGAATATCAAGGACAAACGGGAGCTTTTTGAGGTGAAGATGCAGGCTTCTGTTGCCAGGTGCCTGCGGACCCCGCCTCCAGACCGCTAAAGCCTGGAGGGCTTTGATTCAGGTGCTAGCACCGCATTACGCGGCGAGAGCAACCTTAGCATAGTTGTCGTTGGCAACTATTGAGACGGCCCGATGACGGCGGAACCATGCCGAGCGAAAACACACCCTTTACGCCCTTGTCGATCCTGTTTCGCCCCCAGTGGCTCCCCTCGCGGCGGGGAGGAGATGGTGGAGGCGCCGGGTACTGCCCCCGGGTCCAATGGGTTTATTACGATGGCAGTTTATCGCCATAGCCGTTGCCGGCAGCCCGAATATAGGCATGCCGGGGCGGCGATGCAAATCGCCGGCGGGATGACGCCACTTGCGGCGATTTCTTGCCCCACAAGGCCATGCAGCGGGGTCAATCCAGCACCGCCAGCGCCTCGATTTCGATCAGATAGTCCGGGTGCGCGAGGCCGTGGACACGGATACCGGTGACGGTCGGCGGGTTGGGCCGGTTGCCCCAGACGGCCATCCAGGCGCCGAAACCGGGGCGCAGATCGACATCACCCTTGAGATAGAGCTTCACCTGCACGAGCTGATCCAATCTCGCGCCCGCCGCCGTAAGGCAGCGCTGCAGGTTGTCGAGCGCCTTGGCCGTCTGGGCCCCGAGATCGCCCTTGCCGACGATCTGGCCGTCGGCGTCCACGGCGTTCTGGCCGCCGATGATCAGGGTTCTGGCCCCCGCCGGCAGCAGGATCGCCTGGGTGAACGCCGGATTGTGGTGCATGCCTTCGGGCTTGAGGTGCTGCACGGGCATTGTCGTCTCCTCTGTGAGAATCGCGGTTTGAGCGGCATTAAGGGCGTCTGCTACAACGTCGCCGAACGGAGTGCCGGAAAATGTCAGTATTGGCGTTGCAACCCAACCGCGCCGATGGGCAGCACCCCGAACAGCAATATCTCGGCCTGCTGCGCACGGTCCTCGAAACCGGCAGCGACCGGCCCGACCGCACTGGTACCGGTACGCGGTCGATCTTCGGACATCAGATGCGGTTCGACCTCAGCCGTGGATTCCCGTTGCTCACCACCAAGAAGCTTCACGTCAAATCAATCGTCTACGAGCTGCTGTGGTTCCTGCGCGGCGACACCAACGTGCGCTGGCTGCAGCAGCATGGCGTGAAGATCTGGGATGAATGGGCAGACGCGAACGGCGATCTCGGGCCGGTCTATGGCAGCCAGTGGCGCAGCTGGCCGGACGGCAAGGGCGGCTCAATCGACCAGATCGCGAAGCTGGTGGAGTCGATCCGGACCAAGCCGGAATCACGGCGCCACATCGTCACCGCCTGGAACCCGGCCGAGGTGGACGAGATGGCGCTGCCCCCCTGCCACTGCCTGTTCCAGTTCTACGTGGCTGACGGCCGGCTGAGCTGCCAGCTCTACCAGCGCAGCGGCGATATCTTCCTCGGCGTGCCGTTCAACATCGCCTCCTACGCGCTGTTCACCCACATGATGGCGCAGGTGACCGGGCTCGCGGTGGGCGATTTCGTCCACACCTTCGGCGACGCGCATCTGTATTCAAACCACGTTCAGCAGGCGCATGAACAACTGAGCCGGACGCCGCGGCCGCTGCCGCGGCTGACGCTCAACCCGGACAAGACGTCGATCTTCGACTTCGCGTTCGAGGATTTCATGTTCACCGGGTACGATCCGCACCCGCACATAAAGGCCGAGGTTGCCGTATGAAGCCGTTCGTGATCGCCGCGCTGCTGCTGGGCGCGGCGCCTGCCATTGCCAACGACACCACCTCGCAGCTCGGCACCGGCGGACTGCTGTTCGTCACCAACGAGAACGTGTCGATGGACTCCGAAGACCTGTCGATTTCAGCCGACAAGGTCAGCGTCGTCTATCGCTTCACCAACAAGGGCACTGCCGACGACAATGTGCTCGTGGCGTTCCCGCTGCCTGACATCACCGGCGACGGCGACTTCATGGTGGCGATCCCAGATGAAGACGAACAGAATCTGTTTGGCTTCACCACCAGCTTCGACGGCAAGCCGGTACGCTCGACCCTGCACCAATATGCCTTCGCCTTCGGCGTCGACCAGACGGCGCTGCTCACCTCGCTTGGCGTCCCGCTGCCGCCGTTTGGTGCCGCGACGCAGCAGGCTCTGAACGCGCTCTCCGACGCCGACCACCAGAGGCTGATGCATCTGGGCCTGGTGATCCCCATGGAGTACGACGACGGCAGTGGCTGGAAGACCGACTATACCCCGGTGTGGACGCTCAAATCCACCTACACCTGGGAGGCCAACTTTCCGGCCGGCAAAACCGTAGAGGTCCGCCACGCCTATACGCCCAGCGTCGGCGGTACCGTGGCGACCACGTTCCTCGCCCCGCCCTACGATGCGACCGACGAGGATCGGCCCAGAATCTACAAAGAGAAATACTGCACCGACGACACCCTGCTCAAAACTCTACAGACGTCGCTGCGCGACAAGTCAGATCTCTACAGCGCGCCCTATTTCGAGAACTGGATCACGTATATCTGGTCGACCGGCGCCAATTGGAGCGGTCCGATCGGCAAGTTCCACCTCACCATCGATAAGGGCGACACCAAGAACCTCGTGTCGTTCTGTTGGGACGGCAAGGTGCAGAAGACCGGCCCCACCACCTTTGAGATGACCGCCGACGACTGGTATCCGCCGCCGCATGAGCTCGAAATCCTGCTGCTGAAGCACCAGGACGGGGATCAGGCGCAATGAGCCTGATCGTGCGCGATGCCGCGCCGGCCGACGCGGTGCTGATCCTCCGCTTCATCGAGGATCTGGCCGACTACGAGAAGCTGCGCCACGAAGCGGAGGCGACGGTGGCCGATATCGAGCGCGAGTTGTTCGGCCCCGCGCCGAAAGTGTTCTGCCAGATCGCCGAGTGGAAGGGCGAGCCGGCGGGATTCGCCCTGTGGTTCTACACCTTTTCGACGTTTGTCGGCCGGCACGGGATCTGGCTCGAGGACCTGTTCGTACGTCCCGACATGCGCGGCCACGGTGTCGGCAAGGGGCTGCTGGCCGACCTGGCGGCACGGTGCGTGCGCGAGCGTCTTGGCCGCCTCGAATGGGCGGTTCTGGACTGGAACGAGCCGTCCATCGAGTTTTATCGATCGCGCGGTGCGGTCTTCATGGATGAGTGGCGACGCTGTAGAGTGAGCGGAGAGGCACTCAATCGGCTCGGGGCAAAATGACTGTCGCCGTCGCGATCATCGCGGCCGTCGCGGCCAACGGCGTAATCGGCCACGGCAACGCCATTCCATGGCATTTGCCGTCCGATTTCGCGCATTTCAAGCGCATGACGGTGGGCAAGCCGCTGATCATGGGGCGTCGGACCTTCGAGAGCATCGGCCGCCCGTTGCCCCGGCGCACCAATATCGTTGTTACCCGGCAGGAGGGCTACCAGCCCGACGGCGTGCTGGTGATTTCGAGCCTCGAGGCGGCGCTGGAACACGCGCAGGAAATCGCCATGGCCGACCGCGCCAACGAGGTGATGATCGGTGGCGGGGCCGAAATCTATGCCCAGGCGCTGCCGCTGGCAGACCGGCTCTACATCACGCATGTGGGTGCCATGCCCGAGGGCGATGCCTACTTTCCGACCGTCGACCTCGAGCAGTGGAAGGAGTCCGGAGTGATCGACGTCCCGGCCCATCCCGGCGACAGTGCGGCATTCCGTATCAAGGTCTATCGCCGTTCGCCCAACGCCCGCCGTTGATCGGCAAAAACTGCGCCCCTATATAGGGCGGCAATATCAGGACGTTCGAAAGGTGTCAGATGCCCTGGGACAACAATACCGGCGGTGGCCGCAACAACAATAGCGGCGGGCCGTGGGGGCAGGCACCACAGGGCGGGCCGCGGCGCGGCGGCACTCCAAGTCTCGAAGATATCCTCAATCGCGGCCGTAACCAGTTCCAGGGCGGCTTCCCGGGCGGCCGCTGGGCCATTGTCGGCGGTGTGGCGGTCATCGTCGTCTTCTGGCTGTTCAATTCGATCTACACCATCGACGTGCAGGAGCGGGGCGTCGAGACCACCTTCGGCAAGCCCTCCGACCAGTTGAGCGGGCCGGGCCTGCACTTCATGTGGTGGCCGATCCAGAACGTCGAGCGCATCAAGACCACCCAGAACAAGACCGAGATCGGTTCGGTGTCGTCGCGTAACGGCACCAGCAACAATGACGGCGTGATGCTGACGTCGGACCAGAACATCGTCGACGCCAAATTCTCTGTGCTGTGGACCATCGACGATCCCAAGGCCTATCTCTACGACGTCAAGGATCCGGACGACATGGTGCGCGCCACCGCCGAAAGCGCCATGCGCGAAGTGGTCGGCCGCAGTCCGGCGACGGAGATTTTCCGCTCCGACCGCGCCGGTATCCAGACCGAGGTGCAGCAGATCATCCAGACCATCCTCGATAGCTACAAGCTGGGCGTGCACATCGATCAGGTGAATATCGAGAACGTGGCGCCGCCGCCGGAAGTCAGCGACGCCTTTGCCGAAGTGCAGCGGGCGCAGCAGGACCAGCAGAAGTACCAGGAGGACGCCCGCAACTACGCCAACACGCTCCTCGGCAATGCCCGCGGCCAGGCGGCCAAGGTGCGCGAGGACGCTGCGGCCTATAAGAGCCGCGTGGTGCAGGAGGCCGAAGGCGAGGCTGCGCGCTTCGTGTCTATCTACAACGAGTACGCCAAGGCTCCCGAGGTAACGCGCCGCCGTCTCTATCTCGAGACCATGGAGCAGGTCCTGGGTGGCGCCAGCAAGGTGGTGATCGAACCGGGTGCCTCAGGTGCGGGCGGCGTGCTGCCCTACCTGCCGCTGCCGGCCCTCCGGCCGGCCTCGCCGGCGCAAGACAATTCGTCGTCCGCGCCATCCTCCAGCACCGCCACGGGGAACTGAGCCATGAACAGACTCATTGCCGGCGGAATTGCGCTGGTTGTCATCATCTACCTGCTCGCCTCGTCCATCTATGTGGTGAACGTACGCCAGCAGGCCATCGTGTTGCGCTTCGGCCAGATTGCCGCGGTCCGCACCGAGCCCGGGCTGTATTTCAAGCTGCCAACCAATCTGGTCGACACGGTGCAACTCATCGAAGACCGGCTGCTGCGCTACGACATCGCCAACATGCAGTTGCAGGTGAGCGACGGCGCGACCTACGTGGTGGACGCGTTCCTGACCTACCGCATCGATGATCCGGTGAAGTTCCGCGAGCGTGCCCAGGGCGACCTCGATCTCGCTGAGCAGCGCATTGCCACCCGCTTCGACGCCGCGCTGCGGCAGGTCTATGGCCAGCGAAATTTCGACGCGGCGCTGTCGGCCGAGCGGCCGGCCATGATGCGCGAAGCCCGCGACCTGATCCGGCCGGGCATGAGTGACCTCGGCATTGACGTGACCGACGTGCGGATCCTCAGGACCGACCTTACGGCTGACGTTTCCAAGCAGACCTTCGACCGTATGTCGGCGGAACGTCTGGCGCAGGCAGCGGCAATCCGAGCCGGCGGCCAGCAGGCGGCGTAGTCGCTCAAGGCCATCGCCGACCGCCAGGCGGTGGAGATTGTCGCCGCCGCCAACAAGGACAGCGAGATTCTCCGCGGCCAGGGCGATGCCCAGCGTTCGGCCATCTTTGCCTCCGCCTATGGCGCCGACCCGGAATTCTTTGAATTCTATCGGTCGCTGGAATCCTACCGGACGGCACTGGGCAGCTCCGGTACCTCGATGGTGCTGTCGCCCGACAGCGAATTCTTCCGCTACTTCAAGGCCGACACGCTCAATGGCACGGTGCCGCAACCGGCGGCGCCCAACGGCATCGCACCGCTGCCGTCGTCGGAGGTCACGGCGCCCGCGCCGTCCGACCAGTTGCCGCCTGACAATGTGGGCGCGCCGGTCGACAGCGGCGTGGTCGGGGCTCCGGCGGTACCGGTTGCCCCCGATGCCAGCGCCAGCGAACCCTCGCCGCTGCCCAGCAGCGAGGCGGCGCCGACGGCCGTCAATCCCGATGGCACAATCGTGGCGCCGAGCATCTCGTCCGAGTTGCCCTCGAGCGCCGCGCAATAGCGCCTTTCTGTTGCCATCGAGCGGGAGCTAGTTTTGCGGCCGGCGAGCAATCGCCGGCCTCAACTTTTCGTGCGGCCGCGCGGCTTGTACGATGGAGGCAGTTGCTTTCAAGTGCGGCCAACAGGGCGGGGGACCGGAAGATGAGATTCGTGCTTGCCAAGGCGCTGGTGGCCATAGCCGCGCTGAGCCTTGCCGCGCCGGTGGAGGTGTTCGCCAAGGGGCCGGAATCGGTGGCCAAGCTGGCCGCCGAGCTGTCGCCGGCGGTGGTCAATATCGGCACCAGCAAGCACATCGGCGGCAACGGCCAGGAATTTCCCAAGGCGCCGGAGGGCTCGCCGCTCAACGATCTGTTCGACGACCTCAATCCCAACCAGGGTCAGGGCCCCGAGGCCGAGCAGGAGGCACGCAGCCTCGGCTCGGGCTTTATCATCAAGGCCGACGGCACCATCGTCACCAACAACCACGTCATCGACGGCGCCGACGAGATCACCGTGATGCTGACCGACGGCACGCGCCTGCCGGCCAAGCTGGTGGGGGCCGACGACAAGGCCGACCTCGCGGTGATCAAGGTCGACGCCGGCCATCCTTTGCCCTTCGTCAGCTTCGGCGACAGCGACACGGCGCTGGTCGGCGACTGGGTGATGGCCATCGGCAACCCGTTTGGGCTGGGTGGCTCGGTGAGCCTCGGCATCGTGTCGGCGCGCAACCGCGACATCCAGGAGGGCCCGTACGATGACTTCATCCAGACCGATGCGGCCATCAACCAGGGCAACTCCGGAGGGCCGCTGTTCGACATGGACGGCAAGGTGGTGGGCATCAATACGGCCATCATCGCCCGCGGCGGCTCGTCGCTGGGCATCGGTTTCGCCGTACCGGTGAACCTGGCGCGACCGGTTGTCGAACAACTGGCCGAGTATGGCGAGACGCGGCGTGGCTGGCTCGGTGTCAATATCCAGGAGGTGACGCCGGATATCGCCGATAGTCTCGGCCGGCCCAATGCCGACGGCGCACTGGTGGTGAGCGTCACCAAGACCGGCCCGTCCGACGGCGTAATCGACGAGGGTGACCTGATCCTGCAGTTCAACGGCAAGGCGATCAGGAAGATGCGCGACCTGTCGCGCTTCGTGGCCGAAACCGCCGTGGGCTCGGATGCCGCGGTGACGTTGTTGCGCGGCGGCAAGGAGATGACGCTCAAGATCAAGCTCGGCCGGCTGGAGGCGGGCGAACAGGTAATCGCCGCCGCCGAGCAGCCCAAGAACACCACGCCCGGCCCGGATCTCGACGAGCCGGTCGGTCCGCCGCCCGGACTCAAGGAGATGCTGGGGCTCGATTTGGGCCCGGTGGACGCCGGCGCCCGCAAGACCTACGCGCTGTCGGCCGACGCGAAGGGCCTCGTCATTACTGAGGTGGTGAAGGGGTCCGATGCCGAAAAGCAGGGGCTGATCGCGGGTCTCGTCATTTCAGAGGTCAACCAGCAGAAGGTCGACACCGTCGCCGACGTGACCGAGAAGGTGAACGCCGCCAAGGAGGCAGGACGGCCGGCGGTATTGTTCAAGGTGACCGACCCGACCGGCTCGCACCGCTTCATTGCGGTCAGACTGGCAGGGTAGGGTCGGTACGGGCGTGCGTCAGCGGACGATTTCGTCCTCCTCATAGCCCTGCAGGTAGAGTAGGGCGGTGAGGTCGCCATGGTCGATCCGCACCGCGGCCTGCGCCGCGACCACCGGTTTCGCATGCAGCGCCACGCCGAGGCCAGCGGCCTTGATCATCTCGAGATCGTTGGCGCCATCGCCGACCGCCAGCGTCGCCGCCAGCGGGATGTCGTGGTACGCCGCGAGCGTCAGCAGCCGGCTGAGCTTGGCCTCCTTGCCAAGGATCGGATCGGCCACCGTGCCGGTGAGCAGGTCTCCCTCGAATTCGAGGATGTTGGCCATCGCTTCGTCGAAGCCGATACGCTTGCCGATGTAGTCGGCAAAGAAGGTGAATCCGCCCGAAACGAGCGACGTGAAGGCCCCATGTGTCTTCATCGTCTGCACCAGCGCCCGGCCGCCCGGCGCCAGCGTGATCTGCTCGCGCCGAATCTCTTCGATGCGCGCGCGAGGGAGCCCCTTGAGCAGCTTGACGCGAGTCCTGAGCGCCTGCGCGAAATCGAGCTCACCATTCATGGCCCGGGCAGTGATGGCGGCGACTTCCGCCTTGATGCCAACCGCCGCGGCGAGCTCGTCGATGCACTCCTGCTCGATCATGGTGGAGTCCATGTCGGCGATCAGCAGCCGCTTGCGGCGATGCGCCAGCGGTACCTGTGCCACATCGATCGGCTTGCCGGCGACCAGTTCGCGCGCCGCCTCGACTGCGGTCGCGAGCCTGGGCTTGACGAACTCGACCGCGATGCGCTGGTTGAGCACGTTGATCTCGCCGCCGACGACGCTGTGTACCGCGTTCATGAGCGCGGTATCGATCGCCGGCTCGGCGGGATTGGCGATGAGGCAAAGAACGGACACGGAGCGGGGCTCGGGTGAACAAAAGCGCGGTTCTGATAGCGGGTCCGACTGCCAGCGGCAAGTCGGCTTTGGCGCTGGCCAGGGCGCGCGAAACCGGCGGAGTCGTGGTCAATACCGACGCGCTGCAGGTCTATGCCGGCCTGCGCGTGCTGACGGCGCGGCCGGGGCCGGACGAGATAGCAGCCGTGCCGCATCGGCTCTATGGCACGGTGGCACCCGAGACGCGGTTTTCGACCGGCGGCTGGGCCCGCGCCGCGGCCGCCGTGATCGGCGAAGCCGGCGACGCGCCGCTGATCTTCGTAGGCGGCACCGGGCTCTACTTCGCGGCGCTGACCGAGGGCTTCGCCGATGTCCCGGAAGTGCCACCCGAGGCGCTGACGTGGGCCGAGGACGAGGTGCGTGGCCTCGACCGCGCGGCGCGCACCCGGCTGATCGCAGAACGCGATCCGTTGGTCGCGGCGCGGCTCGAGGCGCCCGATCCGCAGCGCGTCATTCGTGCGCTTGCGGTGCTGCGTGCCACGGGGCGGTCGCTGGCGACGTTCCAGGACACGACGCAGCGCGGTCTGCTCGACGGCTGGAGGCTGGAGCGCATTGTCCTCAACCCCGATCGCGAGGTGCTGCGCCAGCGCATCGCGACGCGCTTCGGCATGATGCTGGAGCAGGGCGCCGTGGAGGAGGTGCGCGACCTGCTGGCGCGCGGCCTGGACCCCACATTGCCGGCGATGAAGGCCATCGGGGTGCGCGAGATCGGGGATTGGCTTGCCGGCAGCATCGATCGCGACACCATGGTGGAACGGGCGGTGATCGCCACGCGGCAGTATGCCAAGCGACAGCGCACGTGGTTCCGGGCGCGCATGGCCGAGTGGAGTTGGCGCGATCGCTAGAGTGGCGTTCCGGTAGTCAGCCCGAGGCGGTCGCGGAGCGCAAAGCGCACTGTCAACACCAGTCCGACCGCTGCCAGTCCGGCGGCCAGTCCCATCCAGATGCCGACGCCACGGAAGCCGAGCGGAAACCCGAACAGGTAGCTCACCGGAAAGCCGACGATCCAGTAGCCGATCAGCGCAATGACCAGTGGCATCTTGGTGTCGGACAGACCACGGAGCGCGGCGGACATCGTCACCTGCGTGCCGTCGAACAGCTGGAAGAAGCCGGCGACGATCAGGTAGCTGGTTGCAAGCGCGATGGCGTGGCTGTTCACCGGATTGGCCGGATCGAGGAACAGGCCGACAAAGAAGCCGGGCGCGAGGAGGAAAGCGACAGCCGCGGCCGCCATGAACAGCAGCGTTACCAGCAGTGCCATCCAGCCGGCGCGGCGGATGCCCTCGCGGTCGTGCTCGCCATAGGCCAGGCCGACACGCACCGTCGCCGCCTGGCTGATGCCGAGCGGCACCATGAAGGTGATCGAAGCGAGCTGCAGCGCGATGGCATGCGCCGCGACCTCATCCTCGCCCAGCCATCCCTGCAGCAGAGCTGCCGAGGTGAACAATAGCACCTCGGCGAGGCGCATGACGCCGATCGGAATGCCGATGCGGAACAGTTCGCGGAAGCGCGGCCAGTCCGGGCGGAAGAAATTGTGAAACACGTGATAGCGGCGGAATCGCCGGTGCCACACGGTGTATGCCACGGTCAGCACCAGCATGGCAAAGCTGGTGCAACTGGTGGCAATGCCGGCGCCGGCGAGCTGGAGCCGCGGGAAACCCCAGTTGCCGAAGATCAGCAGCCAGTCGAAGAAGGCGTTGACGAAGAAACCGGCGACCGTGATCAGCAGGATGACGCGCGTGGCACCATGGGCGCTCAGGAAGGAGCGGAACACCACGATCTGGAACGCCGGAAAGATGGCCCAGATGACGAAGTGGATGAACCGGTCCGCCATGTCCACCAGCTCGGGGTCCTGCCCGAGCAGGGAGTAGATCGGAGCGATATTCCAGATGACAGGGAACAGCAGCAGCGACACCAGCACCGCGGCCCAGATGCCCTGGCGCAGGGTACGGCGGACCGAGCGAAGATCGTGCGCCCCCAGCGCCTGCGCCGCCATCGGCGCCACGGCTTCGACGATGCCCATGCCGAAGATCTGCATGGCGACGAACAACGCGTTGGCGAGCGCTGCCGCCGCGAGGAATTTGGGTCCCAGCCAACTCAGCATCACCACGTCGGTGGTGTTGAGCGAGATCTGCGCCAGCTGCGCCACCATCAATGGCCAGCCGAGCTTGAACAGGGCACCGAATTCGGCACCCCAGCTCAACGTCACAGACAATGATGACGCGGCGCCGGGAGCCGGCGCTGCCGTTGGTGTGCTCATTTCGGGTTCCATTCGCCGCGGCGGTGTAGCCGATGCGGCACGTCTTGCCTAGAGATCGGCCGGCGAGGTGAGGAAGCGCACCTGGCAGCGGCGATTGGACTCGCCGACAAAGTCGCGCAGTGGCGCCGACTTCGCAGTGTAGGCCGAAATGTCGCCGACGATGGCGACGCGCAACTGATAATTGGTGAATTTCTGCAGCATGGCGCCTGCCAGTCCGCTGGCAAGCCGGAAGAAGTCCGGGGACAGCCGGCCGACGGGAATGACCACCAGATCGGCCTGTCGCCTCAAGGCCTCGCCGATGGTATCGAGCGCATCGGCTTCGCTGGCGAGCAGTGGGCCGGTTTCGGGTACGATGTAGCTGGTCATGGGGCCGACGCTGTAGCTAAGCGGCACGCCCCTGTCGAGCGGCGCTGGAAAGGGAAAGGGGGGCCCCCACGGGCGCCCGTTACAAATAGTTTTAAACCACCCCCGGGGG